>JACQVR010000076.1 GCA_016209705.1 Planctomycetota bacterium | reverse complement strand
TATTTCAAGATAGTAAACTTAGTACGAGCACCCAGAGAGGTGGCCCTCCGCACTCCCCGTGACAGCGCAAAGCGAAGCCGAAGGCTTCGCCATTAGGAGCGCGACGACCTATGGCCCCGACGCGCTCCTACCGCTTCGCGCGAGCCTTCATCCGGCGGGCCGCGGAGCGATGCCGGGACGTCGTCTTGATGATCGCCTGCGCCGCGATGAGGATGTCCTCGATCTGGGGAAGCACCGCGCGCTCACCGATGGGACCGTAGCTGACGCGGCAGTCCATCGCCGCCACGCGCTCCACATCCACCCGGCGGCGCAGCTCGAGGTCGCGATAAATCACATCCGCGATCGCCGCGCCGGCGCCGCATGTGCGGCGGTCCTCGTCAACAATCAGCACCTTCCCGCAATCCTCCGCCGCGACGCGGATCGCCTCTTCGTCCAGCGGGTTCAGCCAGCGCAGATCGACCAGCCTCCCGCGAACGCCTTCCTTCTCCAGTTCGTGCATCGCGCGCAGGCATAGCGGCGACGTGTTGCCATAGGAGATGAACGTCAGATCTTTCCCTTTGCCGTACGTGACGCTCTCGCCGGGCCATGCCACGACGTCGAAGTCGGGATAGGGTTGATCCATGTACTCGCCCTTGGCCAGACCGAATGCGGCATCGTTGCGGCGATAAAGCGCCTTGGGCTCCATGTAGCAGACGACGTCGTCGCAGAACGCCGCGGCGCGCAAGAGCGCCACCGCGTCGCGCGCGTTGCCGGGCACGCACACGCGGATCCCCGGATGGTGGAGCAGGGGACCGTTCGCCGACTCGCTGTGCCACATGGCGCCCGCGCCGCCGAGATACCCTCCGTAGGACATGCGGATGACCATGGGGCAGTGGAATGTCGCGCCCGACCGCCAGCGCATCGTCGCCGCCTGATCCACGAGCTGCTGCCACGCGGGATTGAGATAATCGCGGAACTGCACTTCGACCACCGGGATGAATCCTTGAACGGCGTAGCCGACCGCCCGGCCCACGATGCTCGCCTCCGCGATGGGTGAGTTCGCCACCCGCTCCGGCCCGTATTTGCGTTGCAGCCCTTCCGTGATGCCAAACACGCCGCCCTTGCCCTTCAACTCCGGATGACGCTCCAGCATCTTGGGCGAGAGGTCCGCGATGTCTTCGCCCCACATGACGATGCGCGGCTCGATCTCCATCAGCTCGTGCAGCGCCCGCCGCATCGAATCCGCCAGGGGAATGACCCGACCGGCCCATTCCGACCGGCGTCCCGCGGTCGCGCCGGCCCATCGCTCCTGCGCCGCTTTCGGATCGTAGGCGTAAATCTCGGTCAGAAACCGCTTCGGATCCGTCTTCGGAAGTTTCAAGACTTCGGCGGTCGCGGCCTCGACCTCACGCTTCGTCCGTTCGAGGATCTCGATCAGCTCCGCCGGCCGCGCCACCTGGTAGGCCAGCAGCTCGCGCGCGAACTTCGGAATCGGATCGCGCTCGAACTCCTTGGCGATGTCGGAAGCGATGCGATACTTGCGCATGTCGTCCGTCGATGAGTGGCTCATCAGGCGCAGCGTCCGCGACCGCACCAGCGCCGGACCGCGCCGCGCGCGGCCATGCGCGGCCGCCCGGACGAACGCGTCGTACGACTCCCGAACGTCCGTGCCGTCGACGTCCCAGATCGCCAGCCCCGGCCATCCCCGGAACAGCGCCAGCAGATCCTCGCCCGGAACCTGCTCTTCCAAGGGCACGGAAATGCCGAAACCGTCGTCCTGGAGATGGACGATGACCGGGGCGCGACAGAGAATCGCCGCGCGCATCGCCTCGTAGAATTCGCCTTCCGCCGTCGTGCCGTCTCCGAGCGAGGTGTAGACCACCGCGTCGGGCGGATAACGACCGGACTTCAGCAACCCCTGCGTCTTGGCGATCGCCTCCGCGAGGCCGACGGACGGGATGCAATGAAAGCCGACGGGGCTTCCCTGGATGACGACCGCCTTCTCCGCGTGCCCGAAATGGGCGGGCATCTGGCGGCCCGCGGACGCCGGATCCCGGTCCGCGGCGACGGCCTGCATAAGCATCTCCGCGGGCGTCACGCCGCGCTGAATGAGAATGGCCCGATCGCGGTAGTAGCCCCAGATCGGATCCTCCGGCCGCAGCACCTTCCCCGCGGCCACCTGCGCCGCCTCCTTCCCGGCCCCGAAGATGCTGAACCACGCCTGCATCTGCTTCTGGAGCATGAGCTCCCGCTCGTCCAGGAGGCGCGACAGGAGCATCGCGCGAAACATGTCCAGGAGATCCGCGGACTCAAGAGTGGGATGGTACACCGCCGTTTGAGAACCGGACGGTGGTTGGGAAAGAAGCTTAAGGAGCGGATCGAGGCTCATGAGGCGAACCCACCATAGCGAATCGGAGGTTAACGGACAAGCTTGTAGCCGGCAGCTCGTAGCAGGCTCTGGCTACAAGCTATGAGCTTGCCTTGACTCGCCAACCACCGCCGTTAGAATGTGCCGGATTTCCATTCAAAGCACCGGTCGAGTTCATGGGAACCTTCGTCAAGGTGGCGTCGCTGTCCGATCTGGCGCCCGGCACGTCGCGGATGGTCGAAGCCGAGGGAAAGGAAGTGGCGCTGTACAACGTGGACGGCAAAATCTTCGCCAGCACCAACATCTGCCCGCACCAAGGGGGGCCGCTCGCGGAGGGCGTCCTCGAGGGGACGACGATCGTATGCCCCTGGCACGCGTGGGCGTTCGACCTGACCAGCGGAACGTCGCCGGTCAATCCGAGATTGAAGATCGAAACGTACGCAGTTAAAGTGGAAAACGACGGCATTTACGTGAATGTATCAAAGGACCTTGGTTCATGACCCACATCATCGCGGAACCCTGCATCGGCACCAAAGATAAGGCGTGCGTCCCCGCGTGCCCCGTGGACTGCATCCACGAGGGCGAGCGCATGCTGTACATCATTCCCGCGGAATGCATCGACTGCGGCGCGTGCATCGAGCCGTGCCCGGTCCAGGCGATCTTCCCGGAAGACGAACTTCCCGAGAAGTGGAAGTTCTACACCGAAATCAACACGCGCTGGGCGACCAACGGCCGGAACGAACCCGCCGCGTGGGAAGGATTCGAGCCGGTCGATCCCACCAAGAAAACGTGGTGAGCATGGAAGGCACGAAGGTCGAGCCCCGCCCCGAGCCGGCCGCCGCCACGCAGACGTCGCCGACCTACGTCGACTTCCTCTGCTATACGATCGACCCGGCGTTCCGCCGGCTCGACGAGAACGCGCGCGCGGGCGCCGCGGCGGAATTCAAGCGGCTCCTCAAGAACCCGGGCGGGAAGCTGGAAATCCGCCCGTACCTCACCGCGGGCTTCCGGATCGACTGCGACTTCTTCCTGTGGCTGATCGCCAAGGATCCCGTGGAGTTCCAGACCTTCACCACGACGCTGTGGAAGGCCGCGATCGGAACGTACCTTCACGCCCGCTACGCCTACCTCGGCGTCACCAAGCCGAGCCCGTACTTGCCCGGACATCTCCAGCATTTCGAACGCGGCCCGGCGACCGACCCGTACGCGTTCATCTATCCGTTCACGAAGACCCATGAGTGGTATCAGCTTCCGGTGGAAAAACGCCGGCAGATGATGATCGTGCACAACGAAATCGGCCACAAGTTCCCCGGCGTGAAGATCAACACCACCTACCAGTTCGGCCTGGGGGACTACGATTTCATGCTCGCCTTCGAGTGCGCCGATCCCAAGGAATTCTCCGACCTCGTCCAGCGCCTGCGCGAGACGGAAGCGCGCCTCTACACCGCCGCGGATACGCCCTTGATTCCCGGCGTCAAGAAAACGCCCGAGGAACTCATCGCGGCGCTGGCGCTATAGAGTCCCGAGTCTCGAGTCACAAGTCACGAGTCCCGAGCTCAACGTCGCGACTCACGACTCATGACTCGCGACTCATGACTCACGACTCAACACGGTGGCGCGAATCCGACCTGCTGGGTAGAATTCACGCCTGACGTTCGCACCGCCATGGACAGCAAGCGACTTGCGGCGCTGGCCGTAGAAGCGCACCTGATCACTCAGGAACAGATCGACCAGTGCCTGCGCGAGATGGAGGAGATCGCGCGCGGCGGCGTCGCCAGCGTCCCGCTCGAGGAAGTCCTCATCGCCCACGGCTACGTGACCCGCGACCAGATCGACCGGCTCACCAGCGGAGCGCCCTCGAATGAAGCGGCTCCGACCGCCCCGCCGCCCGCCGCGTTGCCCCCCGAGGTCGAAGCGGCGATGCGGGATCCCCGGAACCGGTGCGGGCGGTATATACGCGTCGCCTCTCTGGGCCGCGGATCGCTGGGCGCGGTATGGAAGTGCTGGGACCCGCCGGAAGGTCGTTTTGTCGCCGTCAAGGCGCTGAACGCGGCCCGCCCCCCGGCCGAGATGCACGCGCTCCTGGATGACATCCGCGGCGCGTCCGCGCTCCAGCACCCCAACATCGCGCGCGTCTTCGAGGTGACCACCGCCGAAGACGAGCTCTCGGTGGCGAGGGAATACGTCGAGGGCCGGACGCTGGCGGCCGTCCGCGACGCCTCCATGACGCCGAAACAGGCGGCCGAAATCACGCGCGCCGTCGCGCGCGCCCTGGAGACGGCGCACGCCGCGAACGTTCTGCACCGCGACCTGAATCCGCGCAATATCTTTCTCGAAAAGGACGGGCGCGTCATCATCACGGACTTCGGCCAGGCGCGGCGGATCGAACTCGACCCCGCCGCGGCCCCCGGACCTCCCGAAGGCGACCCGCGGGCCGGCACGCCCGCTTATCTGGCGCCGGAACGGGTGGCGGGAAGGGCGGACGCCTTTTCCGTTCAGTCCGACGTCTACTCGATCGGCGCCGTCCTGTATTTCCTGCTCACCGGAAGGGACCCCTTCGAAGGAAGCAGCCGGTTCCAGATCTGCCTGAGAATCGTCCGGGACGAGCCGGTCCCGCCGGCCTTGATCGATCCCCAGGTGCCGGAAGACCTCGAGCGCATCGTGCTGCATGCCATGGCCAAGGACCCTCCCCGCCGCTATCCGACGGCCGCCGCCATGGCGAAGGACCTGGAGCGATTTCTGGGCGGCGGCGGGATCTCCACGGACGACGATCTGCGCCTCTCGCGCGGCATCGCGGCGCTGGCGTCGGGCCAACTCGAGGAAGCCGTTCATCTCTTCCGCGAACTTCTGGCGGCCGCGACCGCGCAGGACAAGGCGGCCGCCCGCGACGCCATTCTGGCCCGGATCCGCGCGGGAGAGGAAGGCGTCACGCTCGCGATCGAACGGCAGAAGAGAAACTTCGACATCCGGACGCAGCGCGGCATCCTGCGCTTCGCCCGCGCGCTGATCCGCTCCCTGGACCAGATGGACCCGCGGGCGGATTTGAAGAGCGCGATGGACGATTTCGCCAAGGCGGCGGAGCTGCGGCCCGAATATCCGAACGCCCGCGTCAACCGCGCGAACGTGATGCTCTTCAGCGGCCGGTTCGGGCGCGATCAAGGCAAGGAGATCATGCCCGTCTTCGAAATGGCGATGGAGGATCTGACGCAGGCCATCCTCGCCGACCACACCTTCGCGCCCGCGTTCCACAACCGGGGGATCGTCCATTTCTACATGGGCATGGAGCTCGCCAGATCGGGCGCCGACCCCTCGGAACGGTTCCGCGCCTCGATCGCGGATTTCAACACGGCGGTGAAACTGGAATCGACGAACGCGTACGCCTACAAGGACCTGGGCGTCGTGTACACGGCCATGGCGCGCTACGACCGGTCCGGCCAACGGCCGGCCGATCTGCTGAACAAGGCCATCGCCCGCCTGAGCCAGGCGATCGAGCTCCAGCCCAAGCTGCGGCCCGCGCTGTACAAGCGGGCCACGACGTATTTCGCGCTCCGGCGTTTTCAAGAGGCGGTCGCCGATTGGGAGCGCTGCCTCGAACTGGATCCGCAAAAGCGCGATCAGCTCGAACCGCTCCTGGCCGAAGCGCGCGCGAAATTGAAGGCGACGTCCTGAGCCCATGTCGAGGGCGTGGAAGAGACGCCCCTCGACCAGCTCGGGGCAGGGAGAGCCCGGAGATAAATGACCACGGAGAGACGGAGAAGTTTTTTAGGGAGATCGGGAGATGGGGGAGATGTGGAGATATTCTTGGATGAGATTCCGCTCTGCACTGCTAACGTGCAAAATCTTCGCGTGACGCAAAGATTTTCATG
>JACQVR010000074.1 GCA_016209705.1 Planctomycetota bacterium | reverse complement strand
GTTTATCGCACCTGTCATATCACGTGGAATCCGGGGACGTCAAGGAAATCGCCAGACGCAGAGGGCGGGAAAGGTGCCGTGAATCAACAGGTGAAAAGTGAAAGGAGGCGGGCGAAATAATCAGTTTCGGGGTGAAGGGCGGGGAAAGATGGGTGAACACAGAAACGCGCGTAAGTCCTTATATATAAACACACACACCTCTCCTTTCCCTTATTACACCCCTATACCCCCGCGCGTATATATTCCCCCCTTTTCGCGCGTGTATATGACCCCTGGGTGAAAGGGGAAAGAAGGGAATGGTGCCCTTCCCTCTCCGACGCCAATCCGCTACGAGGAAGGTGAAGTTCGTGGCGTCTTCAGGCCGAAGTCCGCCAACAGCAGCGGGCAGCTTTGGCAAGACGCCGTCTGAACTGGACGATTCCATGGCGATGGCCGTTCGTTGCGTCTTTGCCCATGGGGTCCTGCCCGTGTAGCCACACGCGCGCCAAATCTCGCGCCCCTGCGGGCGGTTGGCTCCCTTTGCCAGGTTCTTACCGCCTGCGGCCAACAGGGCGGCCGTGGGCCCAACGTCGGGCGGTGTGCGTACCCAGCCCGGCGGCCCGCTGAATTCCCCGTTCCTGCCGCAGGATCGAGTTGACTTCCCGGTACCCCCAGGCCCTCATGTGTCCTGGCCGGAGTACAGAACACATTGGGGCGCAATGTGATGAGTCAGTTGATGGCCAATGAATCCAAGCGCGCCGCGGGCTACATCCGCGTCTCCCAGGAACGGGCGGCGAGAAACGGGTATGGCCTCGGCGCGCAGGAGACGGACATCCAGCGTTTCGCCCTGTTCAAACAATGGGACCTCGTCGGGATCTACCGCGAGGAGGGCGTGTCGGGTTACCGGAAGGATCGACCCGCCTTGAACAGACTGTTGGCCGAAGTGAATGGCCTGGCGCTGGGTGTGGTGATCTTCCCTTCGATCGACCGTGCGGGCCGCTCCGTCAAGGACGTGATCGACATTGATCGGGCCCTGCGCGCCGCGGGAGTCAACACCGTCTTCTTGCGCGAGAGCATCGACACATCCACTCCCACGGGGCAGCTCTTCCGGAACATCATGGCGTCCCTGGCCCAATTCGAGGGCCGCATGATCTGCGAGCGGTTGCACAAGGGCCTGAAGCGCAAGGCGGCCGAGGGCAAGTACCGGGGCGGGTGGATCGCCTACGGCTACCGTGTGGAGAAAGGCCGTTTGCTGCTCGTGCCCGAGCAGGCCGAGGTCGTCCGGCGCATCTTCGCCTGGGTCGCCGAGGGCCGTTCGCAAACCTGGATGCTGGACCGGCTGAACGAAGGCGGCGCACCCACGCTCACGGGGAGCCCCTGGCGGTTCTCCACGCTCCAGCACATCCTCAAGAATCGCTTCTATACCGGACGCGTGGCGTTCGAGGAACAGTGGATCGCGGGCGAGCATCCACCGATCGTGTCGAAAGAACTATTCGACGCCTGTCAGCCCGGGCGCAACGGGACGGGTGAGGCATGACGGAAGAAGGAACCCAGCCCCGGGTCGTCGGGTACATCCGCGTCTCGCAGGAGCGCAACGCGACGAACGGCTACGGTCTCGGGGCCCAGGAGACGGACATTCGCCGCTACGCCGAATACAAGCGATGGGCGCTCGCCCGCATCTACCGGGAAGAAGGCGTTTCCGGCTACCTCAAAGACCGGCCGGCCCTGGAGAAGCTGCTGGCGGACGCCAAGGCCGGAGCGTTCGACATCGTGATCTTCCCGTCCATCGATCGAGCGGGCCGCTCCGTCCGGGATGTCATCGAAATCGACGGAGCGCTACAGGCGGCCAGCGTGGTAACGATCTTCCTCAGGGAAGGCATCGACACGTCCACGGCCACGGGGGAGTTCTTCCGCAACATCATGGCGTCCTTGGCGGAATTCGAGGGACAGCTCATCTACGAGCGGCTTTCCAAAGGGAAGCTCAGGAAGCGGTCGGAAGGCCGGTACGTTGGCGGATGGATACCCTACGGGTACCGCCGGGACGAAGAGGGGAACATCGCCATCGTGCCTGAAGAAGCCGCCGTGGTCGAACGTATCTTCCGCTGGTGCGCGGAAGAACGCTCCTTGCGGTGGATCGGCAAGCAACTGGACGAACTCAAAGCGCCCACCCGAAAGGGCGGCCACTGGATGAACTCGACGATCAACTCGACGCGCCGGAACCGCTTCTACGCCGGCATGGTGAGCTGCGAGGGCCGTTGGATTCGGGGAGAGCACAAGCCCATCGTCACCGACGAACTCTACCAGGCCGCCAACCGGCCGCGAACCCCGGCCGTAAAGCGACCGGGTGCGACCGGCAAGTAGTCTCCTTCCCGCCAAGAAATGCGTGCATGCAACACCGGAGGGGGAATGCGGCGCTTCTCCTCGGACGGTCGCACCGGGATGCGTGTACGCATTTCGAGGACCGGGGCCGCCGTCCCCGATCCCGCTGCGTAGGGGCCTTTCAAATAGGAGGTACGGTATGAACAATCGCCCCAGAAGGCTGAGGGACATCTTCAATCCGCCCCCGAACGCAGATCGGCCGCCCCCGCCGTGCGACAGCATGGACTTGATCGACGAAGTCGCCACGAGCGAGGAGATCGACGTGGAGGGCATCGCCGGCCGGTTCAGGCAAAGCGAGCAGCAACTCTGGCACGCCGTCGAGGAGGAGTTGAAGGATGGTCGCAACGGGTGAAGCACCTCGCTGCCAGCGGTGCGGAACGGCATTCAATCCCAGCCGCCGCTGGCAGCGCTTCTGCTCGCCCGCCTGCCGGATTGCCTTCCATGCCGAGGCTCGGCATCGCGATTTCGCGTACGCCTCGCGCGTCCTCGCGGAGGCCGGCTTTACGGATGCAGCGGAGTTCCTGACGCACCAAGCGGCGGTCACTGTCCCTCTTCCGAAAGCGCCTTCCGGCAGGTCCGATAGTGCTTGAACGCCCTTCCGGGGCCTGATAGTAGTGCGGAAATAAGAAGGAGAAGAGCATTGCCGGAACAGGATGCGATCCGTGACGCCATCGCCAAGCAGGAGCGCTTGATCGCGCATCTGGAGCGCCAGCAGGCGGAGGCTCGAAACCAGCTCCACGCGCTGAAAGGTCAATTCCCTTCGACTGGAGCGGTTCCGGAGTCCCAAGTCGTGGCCCTGGCTTGCGCGCAGGCGCCGCCTCTTATGACGCCGACCCAGAAGGTCGCTCTCTTCAAGGGGCTCTTCCGGGGACGGGACGACGTGTTCCCGAAGCTGTGGGTCAACTCGAAGAACGGCAAGAAGGGCTATGCCCCTGCCTGTTCCAACGAATGGGTTCGCGGAATCTGTGAAAAGCCGAGGGTCAAGTGCGGGGAGTGTCCGAACCAAGCCTTCATCCCCGTTGCCGACCAGGTCATCATCGATCATCTACAAGGTCGGCATGTGATCGGCGTCTATCCGCTCCTGAAAGATGAGACCTGTTGGTTCCTGGCTGCCGATTTCGACAAGGCGTCATGGCAAGACGATGTCGCGGCGTTCGCCGAAACCTGTCGTTCCGCCAGCATCCCGGCCGCTGTGGAACGCTCGAGGTCGGGCAACGGCGCGCATGTCTGGTTTTTCTTCACGTCGCCAATCCCCGCGAAGACGGCCCGCCGAATGGGCTGCTTTCTTATCACGGAGACAATGGCCCGACGCCACGAGCTGAGCATGAACTCCTACGACCGGCTGTTTCCCAACCAAGACACCATGCCTCATGGCGGATTTGGAAACCTGATCGCGTTGCCGCTCCAGCATGAGCCGCGCCAGCATGAGAACACGCTGTTCGTCGACGATCAGTTCAAGCCGCATCGAGACCAATGGGGGTATCTTGCCTCCCTGCGGAGGGTCGATCCCGCTACCGTGGAAGCCATCGCGAAAGAGGCGATCCAGCAGGGCAAGGTGATCGGCGTTGGCCTGAGCGAGCTCGATGACGAGGAAGCGGCAACTCCCTGGATGCGTGCTCCTTCAGGTCGGTCAAGGAAGATCCGCGTGGCCGGCCCGCTTCCGAGTGAGGTGCGCGCCGTTCTCGCCCAGCGCATCTTCGTGGAGAAGGCGGGGGTGCCCTCGCCGCTCGTCAACCAGATCAAGCGCCTGGCGGCCTTCCAGAATCCGGAGTTCTACAAGAAACAGGCGATGCGCCTGTCGACCGCCTTGACGCCGCGCGTGGTCACGTGCGCGGAGGATCTCCCGCAGCACATCACCGTTCCAAGAGGCTGCCTCGACGATCTCCGGGTGGTCCTTGCCGATCATGGTATCGCCCTGCGCGTCGACGACCAGCGGCAAGAGGGCGACAGGCTGGAATTGGAGTTCAAGGGGCAGCTGACCGCCACCCAGGAACAGGCTGCCCAATCGCTGCTGCGAGACGATATCGGCGTCTTCGTGGCGCCGCCCGGCATCGGGAAGACCGTGGTGGGCACCTACCTCGTGGCCGCGCGACGCCGCAGCACGCTGATCCTCGTGCATCGAAAACCACTTCTCGACCAGTGGGTCGCGCAGCTCTCGATGTTCCTCGGCATCCCCCCAAGTGAAATCGGCCGCATTGGCGGCGGGAAGAACAAACCGACGGGGCGACTCGATGTCGCGATGGTCCAAAGCCTCGTTCGGAAAGGCAGCGTGAGCGACGACGTCGCAAAGTACGGGCATGTGATCGTCGATGAATGTCATCACTTGCCGGCGGTCTCGTTCGAGCGGGTCCTTGCCGAAGTCAAAGCACGTTACATCACGGGCCTGACCGCCACGCCCTATCGCAGGGACGGGCATCAGCCGATCCTTCACATGCAATGCGGCCCTGTACGCTTCGCGGTGGACCCGAAGAATGAGGCCGCCAAACGTCCGTTCAGCCGTCGCCTGATCGTGCGGGAGACATCTTTCGCCGCTGGGGGTTTCGCACAGGAGGCAACCATTCAGGAGATCTATGCCGCACTCGCCGCCGACGAGAAGCGGAACGGCCTGATCCTCGACGACGTCATCGCCGCTCTTGTAGAGGGCCGCTCGCCGATCGTGTTGACGGAGCGCACGGATCATCTCGAATACCTTGCGGATCGGCTCCGTCCGTTCGCCCGGCATTTGATCGTTCTCCAAGGGCGCATGTCGGGGAAGGATCGGCGTGAGGCAATGGATCAGCTTGCCACCACCATCGAGGGGGACGAACGGCTCATCCTGGCCACGGGCCGCTACATTGGCGAGGGCTTCGACGACGCTCGGCTGGACACGCTCTTCCTTGCCCTGCCCGTCTCCTGGAAGGGCACGTTGGTCCAGTACACGGGTCGCCTCCACCGGCTGCACTCCGGAAAGACTGAAGTGCGGATCTACGACTATGTCGATCGACACGTGCTGGTGCTTGCCCGGATGTTCGGGAAGCGCCTGCGTGGCTATCGTGCCATCGGTTACGAGCCCGAAGCCTCCCCGCAGGAAAAGGCTGAGGAGACGAACGGGGAAGTGAGAATCGAGTGGGACGAGGAAGCGCTCCGCTCGTCGAACGAAGCATTCTGAGAGAGGAAAATGCCACAGAAACGAGCGACCAAGAGCACGAGTTTCCGTCTCACGAAGATCAAATTGGACGCCCTGGTCGACGAGGCGACGGTCGATGCCCATGACGAGGACGAGCAGCGCATGGGCTTCTTCACAATGATCCAAGACAACTTGGGCGTTCCGTTCGAAACCATTGTTCTCGGGGCGCCCGTCGTTGTCGAGAAAGTCGATCTCAACAAACGTGACGAGATCGTCGCCATCTGCGTGCGTGGACGCGAGCGGCAGGCCGTTCCGATCGTTGACCTCCCGCTCCCGTCGCCGCCCCCGAAGGGCGTCGAGTGGATCGAAGCGTACCGCCACTGGGCGTGCGGAGGCCAGGGCGATGAGTGAGTATCAGTACTACGAGTTTCTGGCCATCGACCGTCCGCTGACAGAGCACGAGATGGGCGAGTTGCGCACCATCTCGACGCGCGCGCACATTACGCCGACAAGCTTCGTCAACCACTATGAATGGGGCGACCTGAAGGCGCGTCCGATCATGATGATGGAGAAATACTTCGACGCCTTCGTGTACGTGGCGAACTGGGGAACGCACAGGTTCATGTTGCGAGTTCCGGGCCGGTTGCTGGACGTGAAAGACGTTTCACCGTATGCCGCGGAAAACGCGATCGCTGTTGAGATCAAGGGCAAGCATCTGATCATAGACTTCATGTCCGATCAAGAGCCGGAGGGCGACTGGGAAGCAGGCGAGGGACGGCTCTCCTCCATTATCCCGCTACGGGCGGATCTCTTATCCGGAGATCTTCGCTGCCTCTACCTGGGCTGGCTCCTGGGAGTCCAGCGGGGGGAGATAAAGGACGGAGCTTTGGAGCCAGCTGTCCCACCCGGGCTGACGAAGCTGTCTGCACCGCTGAAGAGCCTCGCTGATTTTCTACGGATCGATGGCGACCTCATCGAGGTAGCGGCCCGCGGCAGCGCCACAGAAGTTGGTGGGTCGACTGAGGATGGCGAATTCCGGCGCTGGATTCAGTCCTTGCCTGGAACAGAAAAGGACGATCTGTTTGTCCGGCTTGCCGGGGGCGAAGATCATCATGTTCGTGCTGAATTGCTCCAGCGATTCAGGCGCGCCCGTCGTGCCGACCCGGATGGAATCGATCTGAAGCAGCGGAGCGTCAAGGAACTCCTCGTCGATGCCGAGGAACGGACCAACATCCGACGTCGCGAAGCCGCCGAGCGCGAAGCCAAGGAGCGAGCACGTCGCGAAAAAGAAGAAGCCGCCGCGCGGGAAAGATGCCTCGATGAGCTCGCGAAGCGGCAGGAGGAAGTCTGGCGTGAAGTCGATGCGCTCATCACGACCAAACAGCCGCAGAAGTACGAACGGGCGGTCGCGCTCCTCAAAGACCTCCGAGACTTGGCGGTGCGTTCGACACAGCAAGATGCATTCCGACGCCGACTTGCGGAACTCCGTGAACGCCACTCGAAGAAGTCGACGCTGATGGCCCGGATCAACCGCCTCTGACTCGAAGCCGGGCCGCGGCGCTCCCTTTCAATTGCAGACGGTCCCGCTGGCCGGGTATTCTTGCCGGGGTGACGAAACGAAACGCACTACGCGCCGACCCTATGGATCGCGCGATCGAAGCAGCGCTCCAGCCGGGAGGCTTCATCTCGTACGGCGCCGGCTCGTCTTTCGTCTCCGGCTTGGAGGAAGTGCGGAACGAGGTCGAGAAGATGATCAGCGTCGATGCCGCGCGGGCGACCGTGCTGTACGAAACGTTCATCGCCGGCTGCTACGAGAAAGCCGAGGAGATTGACGGCTCCAGCGGCGAGTTCGGCATGTTCGTGGAAAGTCTGTTCTGCGGGTGGGCCAGGGCCCGCGTGGCGGCAGGTGCCGACCGAGATGAGACCGCGAGGACGCTCTTCGCCTGGATGGACGAGGACACGTACGGGTTCTGCCACCAGCTGGAGCGCGAGGCGGTCAAGGCCTTCGACAAGGAAGGACTGGCGGCGTTCGAGCGTCAGGTCCGGGCTCGCTTCGACGAGACGCCCGCGCAGGAAAATGATCGCGCCTACGTTCGTCGCCGAAAGGGCGAAGTGCTGCGGGCCATCTACGCGCAGCAGGGCGACGTCGCGGCCTACGTCGCGCTCTGCGAGAAGACCGAGCTCTCTCCCGCGGACTCCCTTGCGGTCGCCACTATGCTCAAGACACGCCGCAAGCCTGACGAGGCGCTCGCGTGGGTGGAGCGCGGACTCTCGCTGGAGAAGAAGCACCCGCACGGCTCGATGGCAGGGCACGATCTGGCGAAGTTGAAGCGCGAACTTCTCACGAAACTCGGTCGCGGCGGCGACGCGCTTGAGGAGGCTTGGGCCGAATTCCACGAGCACCCGAGCACGTACAGCTACGAGGAACTCATGCGCTTCGTGCCGAAGGCCGAGCGCGCGGCGTGGCACACGAAGGCGATGGAGGAAGCGGAGCACGGGGACCTGAGCTCGGTCATCGAACTGTGGCTCAAGACCAAGGAGATCGAGCGCCTCGTCGCGCGGCTCCGCAAGGCGACCGACGCGGAGATCGAGGACCTCAGCCACTACACAACCGAGCCCGCCGCCAAGCGACTCGCGAAGGATCATGCGGACGTGGCTGCGAAGGTCTATCGAGCGCTGGGCATGCGCATTCTGAAGGCGAAGAAGAGCAAGTACTACTATGCCGCACTATCGAACTTCGAGGAGGCCAAGCACTGCTACCGGAGGGCGGGCTTTGAGGCGCAATGGGATGCCTTGGTCGCGGAGGTTCGGAAGGAACACCAGCGCAAGCTGGGCTTCATGGACGGCTTCGAGAAGCTTGTCGCAGGCAGGGGACCCAGCCAGGAGCCCTCCTTCCTGGAGCGCGCACGTGGCCGCTGGCCGAAGCGGGGCGATTCATGATGATCCCACCCAATGGAGGCTGCCGTCCGCCGTGAACAGCAAACCGCAGCGAAAGCGCCGGCCCTCCGCGATACCGGCCACGCCAAGCAGACGTCCGTACGCGCGCACTTGGGATACGTACTCCGGGTAGGCTTGCTTCACCGGCCCCCGCGGAGGCGCGTCGGTCTTGAAGTCGATGATGTCGACGCGATCCTCCGTGACCGCGACGAGGTCGATGTAGCCGCTCATGAGTTGACCGCCATCCCAGGGGCCGGCGATCGGGTATTCGAGTTGCAAGTCCGCGCTGGGCGATCGCGCAAGCCCCGCGGCGCGCAGTGCGTCCACCGCTCGCGCCACGTCAGCGGCCGCCTCCTCCAGGTGTTCTGTAAGACCAAACCGCCCGGCCGCGCGCCGCACGGCCTCTTGGACCGTGATATTCCCGTCACGAATCACCAAGCCAATGGCATGGTGGACGGCGCTCCCAAAGACGCCGCCGTATCTACCCTCCCGCTGCTTGGGCGGCGTTTCGTCGAGCGCCTCGTCGGACTCGCTGGTCTGTACGGTGCGCGCCTCTTTCGACACGCTGGCAGGGCGGAAGTGCGGTCGAGCTGCCTCGCGTGAGGCTCTGCCCCAACGATCGGCAACACGCTGCTCCAGGTCCGCTGTGTCGCCGGGCGCGCGACGTACAGGGGGCGAAACCTCCCGTTCCCAGGCGGGCTCCGCGCTCTCGACATACGCTTCCAGGGTCCGGGTGAGTTGCGCGGGACCGTCGGCTAGAAGATCCCCGCACACGAACCGCCCGGGCGGCACGTCTCCCGCCTTGGGTACGACGAGCAGATCGCGCGCCCGCGTGGCGGCAACGTACACGACGCGGCGCCGTTCCGCATCGAGATACAAGCGCTCGGATTGCCGGAGGTCCAACCCGGTGGGTTCCTCCCAGGTCAATCCGGCGAGGTCCAGCATCCAGCCGCGGCCGTCGCGTTCCATCCGCCAAGCGCCGCTGTCTGGACGGGTATCCCAACGGCCCTTGCCGTCCCAGAGTGCGACCACTGGGAACTCGAGTCCTTTTGCCTGGTGAACCGTCATGATCTGTACGGCTTCCGTGCCGACCGGGTGCGGCGGATCGAGCTGGACCGGAGCCTCGATCCACTCGCGCAGGCAAGCGGTGGCCGCGTCGTAGTCCAGTCTCTCGTTTGCGGCGACCTGCTCAAAAACGAGGCAAAGCTCGCGCAGGCGCGAGAGCCGCTGGGCCCCGTTCGGTCCGACCGCGACGGCACGGGCGAACGCCGTACGGTCAAGCAGGTCGCGCGCCGTGGCTCCCGGCGACCGGTCGAAACGCCTCCGGCGCAACTCCCTCACCAACTCACGAGCATCGCGGGCGCGGCCGGCCTGTTCGTCTTGGGCGCCCCCGCGCTCCCGCAAGAGGTCCGCCAAGTCGACGGCGAAGAACGGAGGCCGCAGAAGCGCCGCCTCCGCAACGCCGTCGTCCCGGTCAGCGAGTGCGCGCAGCCCAAGCAGAAACTGCCGGTGGAGCGGGTCCTCCAGGAAGATCGTGCCCCCGCGCGACGCATAGGGGACACCCTCCGCGTCCAACCGCGAAAACAGGAGTGGAAGCTGCCACGTCGAAACAGCGAGGACGGCCACGTCACCATACCGGACAGGACGGCGGCGGCCGTCGAGAGGATCGACGATTTCAGTGCCGCCAGACTCCACGAGCCATCGTAGGAAGCGCGCGAGCCCGCGACCTTCCAGCTGGCGGTACTCGTCCACGCCGTGCTTTCCGCCGTCGCCGAAATCGAACGGCAAAATCCACATGGCGGGTCCGGTCGCCCCCTCGCGACCAGACGTCAGTGGTTGCTGGAACACCCTCCCCGTGGCCGGGTCGAACGCCCTGCCGTCGGGCGGGGTTCCGAGAACGCGGGCGAAGCGGTCGTTGAGCCATTCGATAAGCGGCGGCACGCTCCGGAAATTTGCGGACAGCCTTGCTTCTAGATGCGCCCCCCTCGCCACCACGCCGCGAACGCGGTCGTACATCGCCACGTCGGCGCGGCGGAACCTGTAAATCGACTGCTTGGGGTCCCCCACCAGGGTGAGCTTCCCTTCCGAGAGCACGACCTCCTCCCATCGGTCGGCCCGGGGCTCGCGCTCGCACAGGTACAGGACGATTTCCGCCTGCAGCGGGTCCGTGTCCTGGAATTCGTCCACGAACACGTGGTCGAACATCCGCTGGTACTCGCCCCGCGCTGTCTTGTCCATCGCCAGCAGATCGCGAAGTTTCAAGAGGAGGTCGAGCTGGTCGAGCTGCCGGCGTCTGGTCTTGATCTTCTCATACAGCGCCATGACGACCGGGAAGAGCCGCACGAGCCGCGTGGCCATCCAGCGGTCGATAGGTGCCAGAAGATCGTCTCGGAGCGCCTGTTTTCGCAGCTTGCCGCCCTCCTTGAACGCCTTCCACACCTGCCATGAGGCATCTTCCCCAGCGAAGGTGTCGCGCTTTGTCACGGGGCTCCGCGGCGTGCGGTCGAGCTGCTGCCGGACCTCGCGGGACACTTGCACGGGGTCGTCGCAGCCGCCCAACCGGCGCAACACCTCCGCTGTTCGCGCGATCCAATCCGCCCCAGGGGAACCTCGGCGGACCGGCGTAGCCAGATTCACAAACTCGTCGGCCGCCGCGCGAAACGAAGCGGCGTCGAAAGGCGCCGGCGCTGCGTCGGGCGGCGGGACATCCCGCAGCCGGATGAACCCTTTCACGAGCGCATCAAGACCATGTTCGATAAGCCACTCGCCTTCGCGCGACTCCACTCGCAGCCCGGCATCGAGAGCGGTCAGAATGATCTCCGTGACCTTATCCGCACGAACGGCGGCCTCCGTTCCCCTGAGCTCCGCGGCCAGCGTGCCGCTCTCGGCGGCGTGAAGGAGCACTTCGAACGTCTCGTGAACCAACGCCGTGTCGTCCTCGGTGATCTCGTAGGAAGGGCTGAGCCGCGCCTCCACCGGTCGCAACCGAAGGAGTCGATCCGCGAAGCTGTGGATCGTGCCCACGTGGGCCGTATCGAGCCCGGCGATGGCGTCACGAAGCTGGGCGTCGCGTTCGGTGCCCGGCTGAACTTCGGCCAGCTCTTCGAGCAGCCGTTCCCGAATGCGCAGCCGAAGCTCGCCCGCGGCCTTGCGCGTGAAGGTGATCGCGGCGATGCGGGAGATTGAGACACTGCTTCCACTGCTGCTCGGCGCCACCATCTCCACCAGGCGATCTACGAGAACCGTGGTTTTGCCGGTCCCAGCGCCAGCGTCGATGAGAACGTTCCGCTGGCGTTCGGAGATCGCCGCGTCACGTTGCGCTTGGTCAGGAGCGGGCTTCCGTCCTCGACGCACCATCTCAAGCCTCCGGCTCGTCAGGTTCTCCGCCCTTGAGCGTGGCGAAGTCCGCGAGAACACCGCCGGCGCCGGCGAGCAGCGCGGAGGCGCGGTCGTATACCGCATCGCCACACACCGGCCGGAAGCAGCAGTAGGTACAATCTTCGGGGATCGGCGTTCGGGGGAACAGCCGTTCCGCGAGAAGACGAGCAGCGACGTCCAACCATTTCTGCGCGGGTGGCTCGAGTGCTTCATGAAAATCCTCTCGGAATGACCGCTCGGCTGCGCCGCCCCGACCGAAATACGCATACGCAGCCGCGATCCGCTTCGGGATCTTCCACTCATCAGCGAGGAGCCCGGCGACCAGACCGTAGACCGCGATCTGGAGGTCCACCCCTGGGTCCGGAGCCGTTTGTTTACCAACGCGGAAATAGGCGCGGCCGGTCTTCAGATCGCGAACGAGTGACGTTTGCCTCTGGACATCAATCCGGTCGATGCGACCGCGAAGATGGAGCGCGCTTCCACCCGTCCGAAGCTCTACAGGAGTCGGTTGACCGAATATCCTTTCGACCGCGACGAAGCGCGTATCCTTCGCCCCCTCCCAGTCGTACTCGAGGAGCTCTCGCAAGTCCCGCCGCAGTCTCTCCCGTTGTTGCGTTCGGACGGCATCTCCGACGAGCGGATACCCTTTGAGGAACTCCTGGAACGCGCGGGCGACGATCTGATCCGCGGCCCCAACCCATTCCGAGAGCTTTCCTTCGCGCGCGGAGAAGGACGCTCCGTTGCTCGTGTAGAACTCCGCCGCCACAGCGTGGAACATCAGGCCATACGCCGGTTGACCGATCTCGCGCTGCGGCGGCGGCGTAGCCGGCTCCTCGAATCCGAGGAGATGCTCAAGAAGGAATGCGTGTGGGCAGCCGAGCAGCTTCTCGATGCTCGAGGGCGAGATGGGGCGATCCGAGGAAAGGCCCGGCACGGTAATGTCCGACACCTGAGCGCCCAGCCATCCGTCCATCGCGCCAGGGGCGCCGTCGTGGACGAGCCGCTGGACACGGTCGAGATCAAGGGAGCGCATTCCGCGCCATCGCTGCGGTAGCCCGAGAGTTCCCTGGGCGACGCCGTCGTGCCACGCGGCCTCGTTCAGCGGCAGCTCCATTCGGAACCTGGTGGCTTCTTCCCGGGCAGGGGCGAACGCATCCCTCTGGAGCGCGGTGCGATCGGGTATGAGAGCGGTTCGCTCTCCTGTGACGCGGTTCGGTCGGGCGAGTGCGGCGGCGGCCTCGAGTATCACGGAAGAAGGCTCTCGCTGAGAGCGCTCCACGTCGAGTCGCGCTATCGAGAGAACGATCCGCCGTTCGGTGTTGCGAACGACCGCATCCAGGGCGTGCAGATCCTCAAGCGCGCGGTCCATGGCGGTCGGTACAAACAGACCCTCCCGCAGCACGTCGGGAATAACGGGGTCTTCGCGGGACACCGCCGGAAGGTGTCCTTCCGCGAGTCCGATGACCCGCACAGCGGAGAAACAAAGCCCCACGGCGTCCCGCACCGAGCCGACGTACACCGCCGGCTCACCGAAGCGGCCGATCGGAACACGAGCGGTCAGGATTGCCTGCTCGACGACTCTCAAGGCATCGTCGCTCGCGAGGGACCCGCACGTGCCGTCGGCCGCGAGGCCGCACAAGCGCTCGTCCAGGACGACGTGGGGGCGGGGGCCGGCGCCCGGTTGAAGTACCCACTCCTCAAGGAAGACGCGCAACCTCGGCCACAGGACGGAAAGGCCCGCGTTCTCGATCGCGCAGCGGGCGATCCCGACGAGCGCGTCAAGCGCGGGCCTGACCCCGCGCAGATCGGCGACGATTCGCTCAAGGCCCCGGGCCCTTCGAGCGAGCCTCGCATCACCCGCGTTCTCGTCGGCTTGCGCGCGTGCGAGTTGCTCCTCAAGTTCCACCTGACGTTCCGCGGCCCGCGCCGACCATTCGAGCGCGCCCTCAGGCCGGGCAGGGTTGCCGCCTACCGTGCCCAGCGACCAGAGGAGATGCATCGTCGCTCCCCGCGAGAGATGCCGCTCCGCCTCTGCCACGAGGCGCAGCGCGGGCAGCACATCGCCCAGCGATTTGGCGGCAAGGCGCGCCCGCAGCGCGCGGACGACCGCCAGGGCGCGGGCTCCCGCGGTGAAGCTCGTCAGCGGGAGCCCTCCGGCGACGTGAACCGGGAGCGAGCCGTCATGCCATGGAAGCCTGCCAAGCCGTTCGGTGACCAGTCCGGAAAGCGGGTCTTGGGCGGGCACGAGTACCGCGGTCTCTTCCAGAGGCGTGCCTTCGGCCACCTGGCGGGCTACCCAATTCGCGGTGGCCTCCAGTTCGGCCTCGACACCCGCATGTTCCTCGATGTCGACCGTTCCGTCGGGTCGATCGCTTCGAGGGCGTTTCGGGTCCGCAAGGATGGCCGGTGGCTCGAAGAGGTAAGACGCCAGCAGGTCGCGTTCGCTGCCGGAAGCGCGCGGCGCGACCGCCGTCCGGAGGGCGGTCCCGGCCGCGGCACCAAGGAGATTCTCCATCCTGTCGAGATAGCGTTTGCGCGCCGGCCGCGCGGCCAAAAGTCCGACCGTCGCCCGCGGTATCGCCCGGAGAAATCGCGCCTCGGCGGCGGTGAGATCACCACCAGCGAACACGAGCACCGCGCCTTGAAACGGCCAGGCGGCCGAACGGCCCTCAAGTGCCGCGGCGGCTTCACGATATACGCGCTCCACGGTCCAGGAGCGGCTGGCGGAGTCATCGAGCGCGCGCCAGATTCTGGCCACATCGTGCAACCGCTCCGGGGTTCCGGCAGCCTCGAGATTTTCCGGACGGAGCCCGGCTCCTTCGAGGTCCGAGAGGGTGCGTGCAAATGCCTCGTCCCACCCCGGCGTGGAGCGCAGCAGCTCGAAGGAAAAATGAGCAAGACGCAATTCCGAGCGGAAGAGCACCGAGAGCCTCGTTGCGCGTAGCGCCTCTTCGCCCGGATCGAATGCGAAACCGGCCGCACGTAGAACCCCGACCGCCGCCAGAGGCGCGGGAACGAAACGCGTCCCCGCAAGAGCGCGACCACGGCCGATCCGTATCAGCTCCCGGCGCAGGGCGTGTGCAACGCGCCCACGCGGGACAAGGACGGTGCGGCACGGAAGAGGCCCTTGAGCGGGCAACTTGTCCACCGCATCGGCCCAGTCGCGGGAGTTCCAGAGGATCTTGACGTTCATTCGAGCAGCATCTCCTTGATCCGCTCCACGAGGAGGACGTCCTCGGCTCCCCGGATCGGATTCGCATCGATCGCGCCGGCCCTGCCGAATACCTCCATCTCCTCATCGGTGCAGACGTGGCCAAAGGCGTCCACGCGGTGGACGTTCTTCAGCAAAGCCGGTCCACGATCATCGACAGCATGAGGTCCTCCGGGGCGCCTTTCTCGGTGTCGCTGTCGTCCCAGTACTCGTCCGAGAAGCGATACGGCTGATACTCCCACCTGTCCGATCTATCCATGAACTTCAAGCGGCCCAGCGGGATGTGCGTCGTCGAGCTTCGCGTGATCGGCGGTCGGCGCCCGCGCGAGCCGAACTCTTTCCGTTCGACTTCCACGTAGAGGTAGCATTGCTGTGGAATGATGAAGATGTGGTGATCGAGGTGGTATTCCCTCCCGGTGAAGACGTCGAGCAATCGCTTCGTGACCGAGGCGACGACTTCCGCCGGAATCGTAGTTTTGCCCGGGGTCCCTGGTTTCTTTCTGTGTCCCACCGTTATCCAGCCTCAGAGCTGATACCTTTGGATGGCCGCACCGATGCACTCCTCCAGCGTGCCGCCGCCGAACATGAAGTCATTCCCGGCGTCGTACCGTTCGCTGCTCCACTTGAACATCTGCAGATCCCAGTCGTCCATTTTTCCGGTGTATCGAAGTCGGCAGACGGGCTTGCCGTCCGCCTCGGCTACGTAGAGGTATCCGCGCTTTGCCTCTGTTTCGTATCTGACGCGTTCTGGAATGCGAAGCATGCTCATGCTCCCTCGCGAGTCACTCTCCTTTGCAAGTCGGATTTCGAGTATATCAAGGGGCAGAATGGTTGCAGCAAATTACGGCGCGGACCGCTTATCATGGCAGCCTGCCTTCTTCCTTGATCCGAAAACGAGAGGTGTTCATCGTACAACAACCGCTCCACTCCAGCTCCAGGCTTCGCCTACTTGGGGTAGAGCTCCTCTACATCCCGCTCCACAGGCGGGGGCGGCAGGGGCAACGGTTCGACTTGATCGGGGGCGAAGTAGTCAGGGATATTGGGTCGCTCTGTGGAAAGCCCATGGGAGAGGTTAATGAGGATGTAGTCAGAGACGCCGAGAGTGATGGGACCCCCATTCCAGCCAGCGATTCGCTTCGGCTGTTTGGGCCGCATCACGTTTACCCTTTCCACGATGTCGTGCGGGCGGCGCTCGAAAAGTTCCTCCATCCCGTGCACCCACGAACTGCCTCCGAGCAGCAACACGGTGTACTCGCGCCACCTGTCGCCTCGCATCTCCTTGAGATACGCGTTCTTGAAGGCGCGCCGGTAGACCTCGTAGATACGCTCTCCCACTTCGCGTATGGCACTGCGAACCTCAGCGTTCGGCATTCGCACCCCGTTCCACAGCTCGAGATCTGCGCTCCCGATGTCTTGCTTGCCCAGCCGGATTCTCTGAAGGATCTCATGATGTTGCTGCGATCCCTCCGGAGGTAGCGAAGACGCAGGCACAACACGGGAAAGGATGGCGCGATCTATGTCGTCGCCCCCGACTATTTCGGTGTGTGACGAATAATAGGCAAATGTGCGGCCCCGTCCGGCACCAGACCCTAATCGAAAGAACGTCACATTAGTGGTCCCGGCGCCGATGTCCACTACCGCGTAAAGCCCTGGCGGCGTGGACGCTTCACAACAGGGCCCGTGCAGCCCTCCGATGGTCTCTTGGATTAGGAACGCGGTGCGGTCCTCCTCCGGCGGAATCGCGGGGAAACGTCCGCCCTCCTCAGAGAGGACACGACGAGCCTCCTTGACAGTTAGACCATCGTGCACTTTCCCGGCCAACTCCTTTGCCAGGAAGAAAATGCGCTCGAAGGAGGCGCGAAGCGGTGCCAGCGAGACTTGGTCCAGGGGCGCTGCGCCGTTGGAAAGCACCTTTCTAAAACTTGGCGCTGAGTGAGTCAACCGATGGCGTTCGTCCACTGCCGTGAAAACTGCGGCCACATAGAGTGTGCAGAGATCCTCTGCTGTGAACGCGATCCGTTCCGCGCCAGACTCCTGTAGAACGAAAGTACCGGCCGGTAATTCCCCTCCACATGCGGCGGGTTCGCACCCTCGGCATGGGACTATCCCCCGCTGGCAGGGAATACACATCTTTAGAGAACGCAGTTTTCGCCCTTGCCGCTGCTCCGCAGTGCTGCCGAAGTAGAGCTTGCCCCCGTCTACGCTGATGGTGCTCGGGAAGCAGTATGCTGAGTAACCTGCCGGAGCAGGGTCGAACGTGACGAGCTGACAGGAATTCTGCCCATGCTCGCGGATACAAACCTTTGTGGAGGAGGTACCGAAGTCAACTCCAATGTTGATTCGCTGGACCAACGTGGATTTCGGGACCACCGGGGCAACGCTATCCGCTCGGGCTTGCGGCTGGGCCGGCGGTGGTAGGGTAGTGGCGGTCGGACGGCTGACCGACACGGTCGGTGTCAATTTGTGAGGCGCTCGCGGCTTCTTGCTCCCCTCGCGTAACTTCTCAGACACGATCGGCCGAGTCGACGAGCGTCCATGCAAGTCGTCAGTCTCTCCAAGGGGACGGGCAGGGACCGGCTTCTCCGGGGTCTCTCCCTTGCCTGTTAGCCACCTCCAAAAGCGATTGAAAATACTCACGGTTTGGCCTGAATTCTTAGATAGCCACCACCGATCAGCTTGAATGTGATCGTCGCATCTCGGGCGCGGACCAAGTCCTCCCGCTTCTGGCCGTACTCAGACTCTATGCGCCGCAGGGTAGTTTCAAGCATCCGAATGAACTGGGGCTTACTTGCCTGAGCTTGGGCCTTCGATAGCCGTGACCGCTGCCTTTCCATCTTGACCCGATATGTCCCATCGAGGCTGCTGAGCCGGTTCGAGACGAGGGCCTCATTCGATCGCTGGACCTCCGACTTCCTCGCGGTCAGCCGGGCCCCGAAAACATCATCGGCGGCCTCAAGAAGGCTGCGGGTCCGCTCTCTGGAGATTGTCGGAATCTCTTCCAGCGTTTCTCCCTGCTCGACAATGAGAGCAACAATTTCCTCAGCTAGGTCGGGCGAGAGCGCCTTTACGTCCGCTACCCCGATGAAGATTGGTTCGAGGACCCGGGTTCGCCGGATTCCCAGCACGTCGAGCAGGAGAATCTCGAACAAATAGTCTCCCGCAGGTGCCGCGGAAGTCCCCAGAAGCACACGACTGACGGGGTGGATGGTCGCGGGGTTTCGCTGATAGTGCAGCTTGATGGCGCGAACCAGTGGATGAGTGTTCCCTAGGAACTCAACTTCAGGTCGACGGTAGGCCGTTTGCGAGTCGAACGTGACAGCGATTCGCCCACGTATAGTCCGATTGAGGAATTGTAGAAGCCACCGGTCCGTCTCAGGAAGAACATCGCGAAGGAACTGGAGGAGCTTGCTCTCGACTACTAGATCGCATACTGTGTCCTCTCCCTCAAGGGTGCTGGCCGGAAATTCCCGCCGAAGGAATTCCTCTACCAAGACCCGGAGTTCCTGCGCCGTCACGTATCTGCGAAGCTTCCTTACGCGATCTAGCTCCAGATCGTAGAACTCGTCGTGCCCTATCAGGTGCGCACTATTCCGCTCAAGATCGACCAGCTCCTGCCGCTTGCGCTCGAGAATTGCAGCGGTCTGTCCGATCTGGCGCTCCTGCTCCTCATCGCTCAGCTGGCTGCTCATGAGGATCCGTGTGAGATTGCGTATCTGCTCGCCAAGAATCGGCTCGAGCTCGCCGATTGAGTGCTCAAAAATCCCAATGCGCTGATAGAGCCGCGATATGACTCGATCCTCGATGGTCCCAGGAACCGAAAAGTTAGCAATCACGATTCGTGGTGATTCCTGGCCCAAACGATCGAGGCGCCCGATACGCTGCTCTACCACCATCGGATTCCATGGAAGATCGTAATTCACGAGGATGTGGCAGAACTGAAGGTCCAAGCCCTCGCTGCCCACCTCAGTGGAGATTAGAATTCGCACTTCCCCTTTTCGGAATTGTTCAAAACGTCGGGCGCGCTCATCCGTTTCGGGCCGCCCCGGGGTAGAGGGCACATCCCCGCTGACCGTCAGGCACTTGAACCTAAGCTCCGCCAGCCTTCGGGCTAGGTAAGCCACGGTCCCCTTGAAATAAGTGAAGACCAGGACTTGGCGACCCGGCCCGGATTCCTCGAGTTCATGGAGGTAGCGGGCAAACTCATCGAACTTGCTGTCGACAGTTCGCAAGTCCGCGTATGTCCTTAGGAGTGACTGAAACGTCGGATCTTGGGCGATCATCGGACCCGCCGGCGCGGGTGGAAGTGACTCCTGTATTTCCTCAACGTCCAGTCCGTGCTCTTCCGGGTCAATAAGGTTTGGGGCCCTGGGAGCTGACATATACCGCTCGATGGTTGCGGGAAGGCAACTGGCCATCTGTCGCTGCAACGTGATTGACGCGAAGCCTTCTACTGGATTGTCGGAGAAGCGTGCATACCACGCGATGCAGAACTGTGTCAGCTCCTGATAACACTGCATCTCCCGGGGGGTAAAGGGAGGCCGCAGAATCACTGGGCTCCGAACCGGCGAGGCCTCTCGGACCTCCCGCTTGCGAGTTCGGGTCAGGATGTGCGAAAGGAGGTTCAGGTCCGAAAGGTCCCGCTGGATTGCTATCGCATCGCTCAGATTGACGGTGCCGGCCGAACGCAGCTTGCCGAGGACGTCCTGGTAGATAGAGTTTTCCAGGAATCTCCTCGCGTCCGCTGTGCTCTCAGAACCCCGCAGCGCCTCGAGTGCAGCCTTGATGTCGGGTGGCCAGTGGGCCATGATCCGCTGAGCGTGCACGATGGGTTCGTTGCTGGCTAACCGCCGCTCGAACGCCTTGAATTCCTGGAACTCCTCCTCGTCCAGTACCCTCAGCAAGTTGAAGAGGTTCTCGTTCCCTAAGTGGATAGGGGTCGCCGTCATAAGCACCATGCCGTCTGCGCACTCAGCGAGCATCCTCCCGGCGCGGTGCGAAAGGGTCTCGGGGTTGCGAAGATGATGGGCTTCGTCGATGATTACCAAGTCAAGATGCGGCAGGCTCGCCTGCAATTCTTCCAGGAGCGTTTCGTTCCGGATGGACTGAAGGCTACAGATGCCGCGTAGTGTGACGGCGTCGCCTCGCCGATCTACATCGCGGATAAACGCCCGGAGCTCCTCCCCGTCCAAGATACGGAATTCTTCGTCGAAGCGCTGAGACATCTCGATCTCCCACTTCTGCCGGAGCGCCGAGGGGCACACGACAAGCACCCTACGCAAAGGGTTTCTTGCCCTTTCCTCCGCCAAGATGAGCCCGGCCTCGATGGTCTTCCCTAGGCCTACCTCGTCTGCCACCAGCAGGCGCTTCTTGGGAGAGTCCACGTACTTGAGCACTGGCTTGAATTGGTGGGGGTAAAACTGAGTCCGCGATGCGTAAAACGCGTAGACGTGGTTGCTCAGGTCCCCTTGGAGCTTGGTCAGCGTGATAAGCGCCGATAGGTTTTGACGGCTCCCAAACGCTCCAGACTCGATTAAAGAACGAATGTCGGACGCTTCCCGAAAGAATTCCAGGTCAGCTTGAGCGAAGTTAGTGACAGTTCCGTCGGAGAAGGCAACCGCGAAGTAGAGTTCGCCTGCAAACTTCCGAGGCTCACCCTGGACCGTCCCAATGCGGTCCCGCTCCCGAATGACGCGAACGCGATCGCCATGTGCGAACGGCTTATCTCTTGAGTCTTCCATGCCCCCTGGCATTTGCTCCAAGGGTGGCTCAGCGTTGATCGTTTTCCTTTCATGTTCTTCCATCTGGGACCAAACCCCGTCCATCTCATCCAAGATAGAATCTTCTTCCGCAGACTCTCTACCAAGTTGAGTAAGTCGTACCCGAGCCAGGCGTTTCTGGAGCTCACGATACCGTGTGAGTGCTTCTGTCATTCCGGTAACGATTCCATTGGGGTCTGGTTGCGTGCAGGGACTGTTCGTATTGTTCCAAAGAGACCTCGTTCTTGGGCTCTACCAAGAAGTGGGGCGGTTGGTCAGGACAAAGTGACAGATCGTCGGGATCATTCCACGTCATTTGAAAAACCGGGTCGCGGCCGTCGCCATCTAGCTCTCTTGGTCGTCGGTGTTTCGGCAGATTCCTGGCACTCCCCACCGCTATCGACATCCCTCCCGTGCCTGGACGAACACGACCCCCACTCACCGGTATATCCACTTCAGGTCGCACCCCCAACGTTCTGGCAGAGTGTCCCAGTTCCGGGAATCCACCTTCGTCTGACCTCATTGCCCGAAACATCACAACAACGGTTTCTGCGACAGGAATGCGAAGCGTGCCCATGCCCGTCGCGAGACCCTCCCTCTGCGAATCGGATTTCGAGTATATCAGGGGGCAGATTGGTTGCACCAAATTACGGCTGCGACGACGTGTCCGTAGATCAGGTCCGCGTCGACGGCGGCGGCCCCCCTGCCAGTCTTTCAGCGTTGCGGGACTCCGAGTGTCCGTCGATCAGGTCCGCGTCGACGGCGGCGGCGTTGTGGATATCGTTTCGTGATCCTTCGTTCCTTGAGTGTCCGTCGATCAGGTC
>JACQVR010000070.1 GCA_016209705.1 Planctomycetota bacterium | reverse complement strand
GGAGATCTGGAGATGGGGGGAGATAAGGAGATATTTTTTTGGGGAGCGTTGGCTCCGTCGAACACTCCTTTCGATCTCCATATCTCCAGCAATCTCCACATCTCCCAAAGTTTTCTCCGTGCGCTCCGACGAAGCGAGGGCTCGCTTACCTGATCCGAACCGCCACCTCGGCGGCGCCGCTGACCACCCAATCGGTGTCGACGGAGGCGGTGAGCCGCGACTGGCCCAGAAAGGCGGCTTCGTCCAAACTGGGAACGATCTGCGCCAAGACCGAATTGGGCATCTGATCGAGAATCCGGCCCTTGTATTGGAGGTTGTACGACGGCAGATCCGCGACGGCGACCAGCGTGTTCGCCCGATGATCTTTTTGCAAGCTCTCGATGAATTCCTCCAGGTTGGACGCCGGCGCCCGTTCCGGCGCCATGTGCGCGCCCCCTCCGACCTGGATCTTCACGACGGAGCCTCTCTCGAGCCCGCGCGGAAGCTTCACTTCGATATCCTTCGTTTTCTCGGCGCCGCGGAACTGGCGGAGCACCGTCCGAATCCGGACCGTGCCGCCGTCTTCGACCTCGTCGGCCATCGGCCACGCCTCCTTGAGCGTCGCCGAACGGTTCTCATTGACGACTTCCTGAACGACGTCGACGGATTCGATGGCCGGCGCCTCGTATTCGTTTTGAAGCAACGCCATGACGTTTCCGAGCGCGTCTCCCGCTCCGCCCGCGAACGGACGCAGCGGATGAATGGAGCTCACGCTCTCGAACGAGGCCGCGCGTCCGCCGGCCAGCCGCACGTCCACCGTGGACGCGATCAGCCGCGGATTGTCGGACGGCTCGAAGGCGTCTACAGAGCTGGACATCGCGATCTGGATCATGAACGGCGTATATAACGGGTGGTCCAGCACGTTGACCTTCACCGTTTCATGGGTCTTCACGTTCGGATTCGTCACGACGATGGTGACCGGAATCATGCGCGCCGACTTCCCGATCCGCCCGAAGATGGCGTGGGGCCGATCGTGCACGAGCGAGCCGACGACCCGCACGGGAGATCCCAGCTTGAAGGAGCTGGCCAGCCCGGTGAAGGTCGTGTGGATCACCGCGGTGGTGATCGGCAGGCTGATCTCGCCGGAGTTGAAAAATGGATGCCCGAACGCCAGCACCTTGTCGCCTTCGACGAACGTGACGGTGCCGATCGCGGTGAAATCGTAGTCTCCGTTCATGAGTTGCGCGCCGATGGCGGAGCCGGGTTGAAACTCGCCCACTTCCGTTTCCAGCGCCGATCCCGAGCCGGACCCGGCGAGGAGGAAGTGATGCTTCTCGAACTCGGGCTCGAGAGCGCGCAGGACGCGGGGTGAGACGCCCCGCACATGCAGCGGCGTGCGCACCGGCACGGGTCCGTTGGGAGCGGGCTCGAACGCGCGGCCCAGCTCGGTCGGCCGGTCCATCTCGCGGATCATGTACTCGATGGGCGTGATACCACCCAGCGCGCGCTTCTGATAGAAGCCCATCGTGTAGGACAGCGCACCGATCAGCTTGTCGTTCACGTAGCAGGGACTGCCGCTCATGCCGGCAATCACGTTGCCCCCGTCGAGCCAGCGGGGATGCTCGCCGCGGAACAGGATCAAGTCGTGCCGCGGGTAGATGAAGTTGTGCATGATGTCGAGGATTTCGAATTCGAAGCGCTCGATCTGGGTGCCTTCGAAAACGGTCAAGCCGTGGCCGCACAGCGGCTGGCCCTGCTGGCGCGCGGCCTTCAGCAGCGCGGTCACTTCCTGTAGATCCATGACCTTGCCTTCCTTGAGAAGCCGGGGCATGGAGTCCGTCTTGGCCGGCGGCGGAGGCGCGCCGCCGACGGCGCATCCCGCCATCAACGGCAGGGCGAAAAGCAGGTAAAGTCGCATCGGAACCTCATGAAAGCTTCGTTCACGAAGGATCATATCGAAAGGAGACGGGCGGATGCGAGGAGATCGTACGAAGTCGGAAGTTCGGAGTTTGTGCTTCTCACTTCAAACTTCGAACTACTTGAACAGGCGACCGCTCGCCCATATACTTCTTTGCCTTGCCCATCGAGGAAATCGCCGTGAAGAAGGGAATTCATCCGGAATATAATGAAGTCCAGGTGACCTGCGGCTGCGGGAACAGCTTCACCACCCGCTCGACACGGACGGGCCGGATCGCCGTCGAAATCTGCGCCGCGTGCCACCCCTTCTACACGGGCAAGCAGAAATTCGTCGACACGGCGGGCATGGTCGAGAAATTTCAGCGCAAGTGGGCGGGAGAGCAGGCGCGGCAGGCTCAAATCCGCGCGACCTCGAAGAAGCCGGCGCTTCCGAAATCGGCTCCCGCCGCCCGCTCCAGCAAGACGTTGCAATCGCAGCTCCCGGGCGCCGGACCCGCCACGCTGTCGCCTGCGATCGGGCAGAAGGCGGCGCAAAAGCCCACCTCTCCGGGGTCTGAGACGCCCCACACCTAGGCGGACCTCCCCCATCGACGTCGCATCTTTTCTTTCTCCCTCTCCTGTTGCATGATGGAATCGTATGTTTGAGAAAATACGGGACATGGCGGACCGCTTCGACGAGATCGACCGGCTTCTGATCGATCCGGCGGTGGCCGCCGATCCGGCGAAATGCTCCACGCTGATGAAGGAGCGCGCGCGGCTCTCCAAATGGGCCGAGCGGTATCGCGAGTACGAAAAGCTGCTCCGGCACATCTCCGAAACCGAAGCCATCCTGCGGCAGGAGCAGGACGCGGAGCTTCGCGCGATGGCTCAAGACGAGCTGGCGTCCCTCAGCGCGCGCGAGGAAAAGGCGCGCCTCGACATGGAGGAGTTCCTTCTCTCGGAAGATTCCGAAACCTCGCGCAGCGTGATCGTGGAGATCCGCCCCGGCGTCGGGGGCGCCGAAGCGGCGCTCTTCGCGTACGAGCTGATGCAGATGTACCTCAAGTACGCCAGGCGACGGGACTGGACGGTGGAGCTCATCGAGGTCGTCACGACGGACCTGGGCGGGCTGAACTACGGGACGTTCACGATCGAAGGGGAGGACGTCTACAAGTTCCTGCGTTTCGAAAGCGGAACCCACCGCGTCCAGCGGGTCCCCGCGACGGAAGCCAGCGGGCGGGTCCACACGAGCACCGCGACGGTGGCCGTGCTGCCCCAGGCGGAGGACGTGGACATCACGATCAACGACAAGGACCTGCGCATCGATACCTACAGCGCGGGCGGCCCCGGCGGCCAGCACGTCAACAAGACTCAAAGCGCCGTGCGCCTGACGCACCTGCCCACCGGCATCGTCGTCCAATGCCAGGATCAGCGATCCCAAATTCGCAACCGTGAGCTGGCGATGCGGTGGCTGCGCGCGAAGATCTACGAGCACGAGCAGGCGAAGCAGAAGAAAGCCATCTCCGACCTGCGGCGGTCGCAAATCGGCACCGGCGACCGCAGCGAGAAGATCCGCACGTACAACTTTCACGACAACCGGGTCACCGATCACCGCATCGGCTTCTCCGTGCACGACCTGAACGGGTTCATGGAAGGAGAGATGGAGGAGATGATCGCCAAGGTGCTGGAGGCCGACCGGGCGGAGAAACTGAAGATTCTGGGCGCGGCCAAGAAATGACGGAGGGAGCGATCCAGGTCGCCGAAGCTCTGGCGAGCGCGAGCCGATTCCTTCACGCGTGCGGCGTACCGGAGCCGCGGGTGGACGCCGAATTGCTCCTGGCGCACGTTCTCAACCTGAACCGCGCCATGCTCTTCGCCCGCGACGACCGCACGCTGGCGCCTCATGACCTTCAGAGCTTCAATCGATTCGTGGACCGGCGCGGCGCGCGGAGGGAGCCGCTCGCCTACCTCACCGGCCGCAAGGAATTTTACGGGGTGACGCTGAGCGTCACGCCGTCCGTCCTGATTCCTCGACCGAGCACGGAGACGTTGGTGGAGCGCGCCATCGCGCTGGCTCCGCGACGGGTGCTGGACCTGGGCACCGGCAGCGGCGCCATCGTGGCGACGCTGGCGGCGAACCTTCCGGGAACGTCGTTCGTGGCGACCGACGTCTCTCCCCGGGCGATCGCCGTGGCGCGAACGAACGTGCCTCCCGGCGTGGATCTGCGGATCGGTGCCGGATTCGAGCCCGTTGAGGGCGAGCGATTCGATCTGGTCGTCAGCAATCCGCCGTACATCCCCAGCGCCGAGATCGATCGCCTGGAGCCGGAGGTGCGGCACGAGCCGCGGGACGCGCTGGATGGCGGACCGGACGGATTGACCGTGGTGCGAATGATCCTCTCGCGTTTCCGGAAGCACGCCGAGCGCGCCCTGGTCGAAATCGGACCCGGGCAAGCGGACGTTTTACGGTCGGAATTTCCGGACGTCCAATTTCACAAGGACCTTCTGGGGATCGATCGCGTGGTGGAGCCATGTTGAAACTCCTCGTGCTGCTTCTGGCGGCGGCACCGGACGAAACGCGAAAAGTCGACGTGGTCTGTCCGGTGGACGGGACGAAGTTCACGGCGATCGAAGTCCTCCGCACGGACCGGGAACTCGCCTGGGGCGGGCTGGACAGCGACTTCTGCGCGCACGCGTCCAAGACGACGCCCATGGAATACTACATCTGGACCTGCCCGCGATGCCTTTTCTCGGGGCCGAAAAGGGATTTCGATCCCAAGCACGCCCCGCCGGAGAAGCTCAAGACGAAGATACGGGAGGGGCTGCGGCCGCTGATTCCCGTGAAGCCGGACGCCGCGCAGAGCGAGATCCCCGGTCACGTGAAGTACGACCTCCTGTCTCAGATCGAAGCGTGGCGCGGGAAGCCGCCGGAGAGGATCGCCGCGCGGCATTTGCACGCGGCGTGGGCGGAGCGGCAGGCGGGCGCGGTATGGCTGATCCATTTCGACGAGTGGATGGACCTGCGGGAATCGTACGGGATGAACAAGTCGCCGCTGGAGCTGGGCAAGCGGAACCGCTCGGAAATGGATCTGACGATCTGCCGCGCCATCGAAAAGGACGTCGCCGCGGGGAAGCATCGAGGCACGACGCTCCTGCTTGCTCGCTATTTGCTGGCGCACACGTACCGCCGACGCGGCGAAAACGTGCTGGCGCTCCGCTGGCTGGACGAAGTGGCGAAGTCGAAGGGCGAGAACTCCGTGGTGGACGACGCCTGCGAGCGGATGAGGAAATCCATCGCGTTCGAGCGCCGGCACCAGTCGAAGGCGGCCGAGTTCTTCCGCCGGGCGGTGGAGGAATCGTCGCTGGACCCCAAATCCAAAGCGGAGTGCCTCTTCCAGTTGGGAGAGATTGCCCGGCGTCGAGGCGACGGAGCGGCGGCGGCCGCGTGGTACGCCCAGGCGATCGACCTCACCCCCGACCCCAATCTCAAGAAGCGCGCCGAAACCCAGAAGTCCCTCGGGGACTGACCGTCCGTTACAATTAATTCTCAAAACTTTTCGTAACGTTACAAATAATTCTCAAAATTAATCGTAACTGACCGGCCAACCCCCGAGGGCACCCGGACGGAAATTTCGTTCCACGACACAGTTACAAAATATTCTCAAAATTATTTGTAACAGTTGACATGTTGTAGTTTATAATTTATAAAGCCCGGCGAGGGGGAGATGGACAAGTTCGTGATCCACGGCGGGCGGATCCTGCGCGGCACCGTGCGCGTCGGCGGCTCCAAGAACGCGGCGCTACCCATGATGGCCGCCTCCCTCCTTTTGGAGCGCGGCCAGCGACTTCTCCTCCGCAGCGTTCCCGATCTGGCCGACACCCGAACCATGGCCGAGCTCCTCACCCAACTCGGCGTGCACGTGGAGCGCGACGGGCACCGCCTGTCCTTGAGCGTGCGCGACGATCGGCCCGTGATCGCCCCCTACCAGATCGTCCGCACGATGCGCGCCAGCATCTGCGTCCTGGGCCCGTTGCTCGCCCGCCGCGGGAAGGCGCAAGTCTCCCTCCCCGGCGGATGCGCGATCGGTTCTCGGCCGGTCGACCTTCACCTCCGCGGCTTGGCGCGTCTCAAGGCTCGACTCACGATCGATCACGGATACATCCGAGCGCACGCGACGCGCTTGAAGGGCGCCACCACGTATCTCGGAGGAAGCTTCGGGTCCACGGTGACCGGCACCGGCAACCTCCTCATGGCCGCGACCTTGGCTCACGGCGACACGATCATCGAACACGCCGCCCAGGAACCCGAAATTCAGGAACTGGCGCGCCTGTTGAACGCGATGGGCGCTCGCGTGGAGGGAATCGGCGGTCACCGCTTGGTGATCCACGGCGTGGATCGGCTGTATGGGGCCGAGTGGACCGTCATGCCCGACCGCATCGAGGCCGGCACCTTCATGGCGGCCGCGGCGATCACCGGCGGCGACGTGACCGTGGAGAACGTCCGAGCGGAACACATGATCGCGGTTCTGGAAACGCTGCGCCAGATGGGCGCTCGCGTGGAGGAAAGCACTTTCACGGTTCGGGTCCGCGGAAGGCCCGGCCGGCGGCTGGAGCCCGTGGACATCACCACGCTTCCCTACCCCGGTTTTCCCACGGACCTTCAGGCGCCCTTCATGGCCGCGCTCACCCAAGCGAGGGACATCAGCGTGATCACCGAGCGCATCTATCCCGATCGATTCAGCCATGCGGCCGAGCTGGGCCGGATGGGGGCGCGGATCACCAAACAGGAGTCCACGGCTATCATCGTCGGCGTCCGCCGGCTGTCGGGCGCGCCCGTCATGGCCAGCGATCTGCGTGGCGGCGCAGGATTGGTCCTGGCCGGACTCGCCGCCAAAGGATGCACCGAAGTGCGGCGCGTCTATCATATCCAACGCGGCTACGAGCATCTGGAGCGCCGCCTGAGCGCCTTGGGCGCGAGCATCCGGCGCGTCGCGGACACGGCCACGCCCGCGCTCGCGGCCCAAACGGCGTGACCACAAATCCTCTTTCCCGGCTCCTTCCCAGCCCCTACAATTCCCCCGATGTTCGAGTCCTTGACGGATAGCCTGAGCAACGTCTTCCGCAAACTTTCAGGCCGCGGGCGCCTCACCGAGAAAAACATCGAGGAGGGCCTGCGCGAGGTCCGCATGGCGCTGCTCGCGGCGGATGTCCATTTCAAGGTCGTCAAAGACTTCATCGACCGCCTTTCCCAGAAAGCGGTGGGCGAGGAAGTCCTCCGAGGCATCAATCCGACCCAGCAGCTCGTGAAGATCGTCCACGACGAGCTCGTCGACCTGATGGGACCCGTCGACCACTCCATTCCCCCGGCCGGGAAGACCCCGACCGTGATCATGCTGGCGGGCCTCCAGGGATCGGGCAAGACCACGACGACAGCCAAACTCGCGAAACTGCTCCAGAAGCGCGGGCGCAAGCCCCTGCTGGTCGCGGCCGACATGTACCGGGCCGCGGCGGTGGATCAGCTCAAAAGCCTCGGCGCCCAGATCAATCTCCCGGTCTATTCCGAACCGTCGGGGCGTCCGGTGAAGATCTGCGAGCGGGGCGTGGCCAAGGCTCAAGAGCAAGGGGCGGATCTTGTCATCCTGGATACGCAAGGCCGGTTGCACGTCGACCGCGAGCTCATGGACGAGCTCGTAGACATCAAAGCGAAGGTGAAACCGCACCAGATTTATCTCGTCGTGGACGCCATGACGGGGCAGGATGCCGTCAAGAGCGCGGGAGAATTCCATCAGGCGCTAGGCATCGACGGCGTCATCATGACGAAACTGGACGGCGACGCGCGCGGAGGCGCGGCGCTTTCCGTCAAGGCCGTCACGGGACGGCCCATCAAGTTCGTCGGCGTCGGGGAACACATCGAGAACCTGGAAGAGTTCCACCCGGACCGCCTGGCCGGCCGGATCCTGGGCATGGGCGACGTCGTTTCGCTCGTGGAGAAGGCCCAGGCGAACCTCGACCAAGACAAGGCCCGCAAGCTGCGCGACAAGATCCGCCGCGACGAACTGACCATCGCCGACTTCTACGAACAGATGCAGCAGATGAAGAAGATGGGCCCCATCAAGGATCTTATGAAAATGATCCCGGGAATGGGCCAAATGGCGGGCGACATCGATGAGAACGAAATGAAATACGCCGAAGCGATCATCCAGTCGATGACCCCCCAGGAGCGCGAAAACCCCGAACTGCTGAACGCCGGCCGCCGGCAACGCATCGCCCACGGCTCGGGCCGGCCGGTTCACGAAGTGAACAGCCTCATCAAGCAGTTCGACGCGGCGCGCAAGATGATCAAGAGCATGAAGAAGAAAGGCGGCCTCGGCAGCCTCTTCGGGATCCGCTGATTTCGCCGGCATGTTCCTGGGCAGAAGATGCCGGCAAAATGAAACGTTACAATTAATTCTCAAAATTATTTGTAACAGAAATAGGTGTTGTCGCCCGGGGGCAAGGATGCTAAAGTTCGCCCCTTCTCAGGAGGCTTGGACCCCATGGCCGTCCGCATCCGACTGACGCGAACGGGCCGCCGCCACGTGGCGCTGTGGCGCGTGGCCGTCTACGACGCCCGCACCCGGCGCGACGGAAAATACCTCGAAATGTTGGGCACGTATGATCCCACCCAGAAGCCGGAACACAAGTTCAAGATCGACGCGGACCGTTACCGCCATTGGGTGAGCGCCGGAGCTCGGCCGTCCCCCGCCCTGGAACGGCTCCTCAAGCACGCCCGCTTCCTCGAAGCCGCGCCCAAGTGAGCGGCCTTCTGCAACATCTGCCCTCCCGCGTCGTTGAATAAAGACGGATGGCTTCAACCACCCGCCTTGAGATCCGTTTCCGCGGGGACCATTTTTGATATATAGTACACCCGCGTTCGGAGGGCTGATGATGACGCTTCGGATTCTTGTGGTCGCAGCCGCCATCTCCACCGCCGTGTCCGCGCGGCCCCAGGAACAGGAGGCCGCCGGCATCACGTGGGCCAGGAGTTGGGAAGCGGCGGTGCGAGAAGCTTCCGTCCGGAACGTGCCCATGTACTTCACCGCCCACAAGGACGGATGCAGCGGCTGTCGCGCGATGGAAGGGAAAACCTACAAGGACGCGTCCATCATCGAAGCCTCGAGGAACGCCGTTTTCATCGTCGGCCACTGGGAAGACAAGCACGGCAACCAGGAACGGTGCCGGATCTACTCCACGATCCGCTGCCGGGAGCACGCGGACATCGCCCGCCTCAAGTTCACCGATTTCTTCGGGCAGCGCGTATTCGCGACACCCCACCATATCTGGCTCCACCCCGACGGGCAGGAACTGTTCCGGAAATCCGGCGCGCTGTCCGCCGACGCCTTCAAGAAGCTGATGGAGCAGGCGCAGGCGAAAGTTTCCGGTCCCCGAATCTCCAAGGCCGAATTCGGCAAGATCCAGAAGCAGTTCGACGACGCCGAGAACGCCGTCACCCAGGGTGAGATCCGCAAGGCGATCGAAACACTCAATCGCCTGGCCACGCACGAAGCCGCCGCCGCGCGCCGCTGGGCCGCAGAGCAGCTCAAACAACTTGACGCCCGCGGCGATCGCGACGTGGAATACGCCAAATCGAAAATCGAAGCCGGCGTCGAAATCGAGGAATCCAAAGACCTGTTGAAAAAAATCGCGGAGGACTACCGACCGCTGGAATGCTCCAGGAAAGCGGCGGAGGTACTCAAGAGTCTCCAGTAGCGAGGCGCCATGACGCTCCTCAAACTGGCCGGAGGATCGCTGGTCCTTTCAACCCTGGCCGCGGCCCAGGAAGGTAACCCGGCGGCCCCCACGTCGATCCTCTGGGCCTCCTCCTGGGAATCGGCGTTGCGCGAGGCCGGAACGCGCCACGTGCCGATCATGATCCTGGTGTCGAGCGACGAAGCCTGTCCGGCCTGCCGGAAACTGGAAGCCCAGACGTTGCCCGACCCCCAGTTGATCGCGGCCAGCCACGACATGGTCGCCGTCGCCGCGCATCGCGGCCGCCGCCACGGCACCCTGGAGATCGGCGGTTCGCCCCGCTGCAAGATCTATCCCCCTCTTGAATGCGCCGACCATGAACGGACCGCCGACGTGGGATTGAACTTCCTGCGCGGGCGCCTCGCCCCTCCCGCCATGATCTGGTGCGACGCTTCCGGACGGGAGCTTTTCAAGCGAGCGGGATATTGTTCCGCATCCCAGATGATCGAGGATCTGCGCGCCGCTCTCGGTCGCATGCCGGGCTCCAGGATTCCCAGAACCACCTACGCAATCCAGGGCGTGCCCCTGGAACGGGCCGAGAAAGCGGCCGCGCGGCGCAGGTGGAAAGAAGCGATCCTGGGATTCATGCAAGCCCGGGAAGGCCCGATCGCCAGACTCAAGAAAGCCGCGGAAGAGGGTTTGGCCGAAATCGCCAAGGTGGGCGAGCAGCTTCTCAAGGAAGCCCGGGCGTATCTGGAGATCTCCGATCCGGAAAGCGCGCTTCCCTATTTGAAGCTCCTGGTCGAGGAGTTCGACTCCTTTGAATCGGGACGGAACGCCGCGTCTCTGCTCAAGAAACTGAACGAGAAATAAAGAATCTAGGATGGGAGGAAAGACCCTATGAAACTCGGAATCGCACTGACCTCGCTGCTCGGGGTGTTGATGGCCTCGCGCGCCGAACCCTGCCAGGCCAAGAACTGCGTGGCCTGGGCGGATTCGTGGGGAGCGGCGCTCCAGGAAGCTCGCGAACGCAACGTCCCCATTCTGCTGACCGTCCAGCAGGACGAAAACCCGGGCTGCGACGCGATGTTCCCGATCTTCAACGGCGACGGGGGTTTCATCAGAGCCTCTCGCCAAGTCGTCTGCGTGATGGCGTACATGCAGTTCAAGGACCGCCCCCACGGCACGCGCAAGGTGAAAGTCGGGAACCAAGTCGTCGAGATGTGCAAGGTCATCAACGGCATCACCTGCGAGGTTCACGAGCGTTGCGTGGGCGCCGTCGCCAATTTCATGTCCGAAGCCAAGTTCGACATTCCCGTTCAGATCTGGGTCAAACCGGACGGAAAGGAAATGCGCGACCTCCGCTTCTCGGGCGTGGAGGGTCAATCCGCCGGCGAGATGCTGAGCGCCATGAAGAAAGCCCTGGACAAGGTGCCGGGTCCCAAGTTGAGCCGCGACGGCTGGGAGAAACTGAACAAGCTCCTGCAAGAAGGCAGCGAACATCTGGCCAAATACGATTTCAAGAAATCAATCGAGACCTACAAGAAAGTCAAGGACGCGAAAGTCACCGCGCCGCACTTCACCCGGAAGGCCGAGGAAGCGCTGGCCTCGATCAACCAGCACGGCGAATACTTGGTTGAGGAAGCCAAGCAGCTTCACGCGACCGATCCCAAGAAGGCGAAGGAGGACCTCGAAAGGGTCGCCAAGGATTTCAAGGGGCTGGCGGCTTCCCAGAAGGCGGAAGAGGCGCTCAAGACGTTGAAATAGTCCGGCGACGGGAGGGGCGCGGGCGGATTAGAGTTCCATCCGGCGCATGGCTCGGAGCCCCAGCGCCATGGGCGTCAAGCACGCCGCCAGGCTCAGGGCGAGGATGATCGCCATCACGAGCGCCACCGAGTATTGGAACTCGCGCGCCGAGATCGACGAGTGGCCCAGCATGCCGTAGCGCAGGAAGCACGGCACCGCCTGGATGACGATGACCGCGAGGACGAAGCTCAAGCTCAGGACCAGATTCAGAGTCCCTCCGAATCCGGCCACGATCTTGGAGGGATTGTCCTCCGCGAAGTTCGGATAGAGCGCGCCCAGCCCGACGGACAAACCCGAAAGTCCCAGGCACACCCCGAAAAGCGCCACCGCGTGGAGGACCGCGAGCTGCGGCGGCGTTCCCAACATGAAGCTGGACAGGCCGATCAGGGCCTCGCTCAGAATCAGGGAGGTCGTGAACGAAAGCGCCAGCTTGCCGTACAGAATCTTCTCCCGCGGCATCGGCAACATTCCGATCACCCAGAAGCGCCGCCCTTCCAGCGAAAGCTGCGGAAAGATGAACCGGCTGGAAAAGGTGGCCAGCGTCAGCGACGTGGCCAGCAGGTTCATCTGCGCGATCAGATTCTTCCAGGACATGTCCCGTTCTTCATACGCGAACGTCCGCAGGCTGGCGAAGTAGAGGCCCAGCAATCCGAAAAAAATAAGAAACTGCGACCACTGCACGGGATCCCGCACGAAGCTCTTCACGTCCTTGATCACGATCCACCGCACGCTCGGGCTGGCGAAAAAAAGGACCTTGCCGAAGGCGAAATCTACCAGCCGGTGGATCGCCATGCGCTTGCGGCCGGGCAAGTCCTGCGACACGTACCAGCCCCGGCGCACCCATCGGGCCGCCAGCGCGTACGCCGCCGCGGTCCAGAACGCGGCGTTGGCGGCGATCAAGCCGAGAAAAAAGAGCGCGTCCTCCATCCGCCCCGGCCGTAGCGACAGGATCCCGCGCGCCAGCCAGGCGCTCGGCAGCAACGGGTTCTCGCTGAAACGGGTATTCTCGAGCACCTCCGTGGCCATTCTCAGATCCATGGACGTTCCACCCTGGATGCCGACGAGCCTGGCCAAGAGATAGGCGAGTCCCAGCACGGCGCCCGCGGCTCCCGCCACCATCAGGCCCCGCCGGGTCCGAGGGACCAACGCCGTGACCGCCACGGCGATCATCGAGCCCCACGCCGCAGGAACCAGCAGGAATGCCAGGAAGAAAAGCAGCGCGAACAGGTGGAATTCGAAGCCCAGCCCTTGCGTCACACCGTAGGCCGCCGTCAGGGGCGTCGCCAGAAACACGAACGCCCAGGAACTGAACGCCACGGATTCGACCAGCTTGTACAGATAGATTGACTCCACGCGCAACGGCCCGGCGAGGAGAAACTCGGTTTCCTTGGACCGGAAAAGGGAGGAATAAGAGATCACTGCGTTTGAGAACACCAGCATGAGCGCCAAGGCGAAGAAGAAGACGTGAAACATCGCCCCCAGGAGGTCCACGTAATACTGGCGGGACAGATGGCCCAGATACCTCATCGCGAATGCCGCGACGCGATACAAGCCGATCCAGAAGGCGACTGAAAACACCCCGATGACGGCGACCTTGAATCGGGAACGCCCCACCAGCTCCGCCGCCCGGTGGCGCAGGTCCCGCCACCGCACGGCGCCCAGGACCGCCAGATCGGCTCTCATTCCGCGCGCTCCGACGGTTCCGCAATCCCGTTGCCGCGTTCCGTCCCACAATCGCGCAACATCTTCATGGTGCGTGAAGAGCTTTGGTGCGACCAAAGGAACAAAGTAGCGAGCCGCAACGCCTCAGTTCGGTTGCGGCGAAGCGGCGTCCGTGATGCTGAAGTACAGGTCCTCCAGCCGGCCGTCGCGACCCGTGCGGCGCCGCAGATCTTCCAGCGTCCCGAGCGCCGCCAGACGGCCGTCGCGGATGATGCCGATCCGCTGGGCGACATCCTCCGCGATGGACAGCACATGCGTGGACATGAACACGGTGGCGCCCGCTCTCGCCTGGTCGCGAAAGACCTCCTTCACGAGCCGGGCGGAATGGGGATCGAGCCCGACCAGCGGTTCGTCCAGCACGATGACTTTGGGGCGATGCAGCAGTGTCGCCGCCAGGACCACGCGCTGCTTCATTCCGTGGGAATAGGATTCCGTCAGCAGGTTCAGGTACTCCCGCATTCCGAACAGGTCGCTCCAGCGGTCGATTTCCCGCCGCCGCTCCGAGCGAGGAATATCGTACATGTCGCCGATGAAGTTGAGGAATTCGTAGCCGGACAACTTGTCGTAGAGGTAGGGTTGGTCCGGCACGTAGGCCAGAATCCGCTTCGCCGCGAGGTACTCCTTCTGAAGGTCGTGCCCGCCCACGGTGACGCGACCCTCCGTCGGTCGCAACAATCCGACGATCATCTTGACCGTGGTCGTCTTGCCGGCCCCGTTCGGTCCCAGGAACGCGAACAGCTCTCCCGGCGGGACCTCCAGGGAGAGATCGCGGACCGCGACCTTGCGGCCGTAATTCTTGGTGACGCGGTCCAACCGAATCATGGATCCTCCTCCGCGCTCCAGCCGTGGCGCCGGATCCACTCCGCGACCTCCTCCGGGCCCAGGGATTTCTTCTCCTCCACCGTCACGACGTACTCCAGATTCTCGAAGGTGACCTTTTGCTTCACCGCCGTCCCGTCCTCCTGACAATGCAGAATGAGCGCGGGCAACACTTCGTCCGACGGCTTCCGACGTACCTCGACCCGGAATCCGATCAGGTCGCGAAAGCGAACGCGGAACACTTCGCGGGCGGTGACCGCCGCGTACAAAGTGCCCAGCCGGAATCCCGTGTGGTGGAGTTCGATCGTCGCGATTTTCCACTTCTTGCCGACATATAGCCGCCCGCCGCCCAGATAAGGTTGGAACACGTCCCCCACCATCGTGTCTTCGGGAAAGTCCATCTCCTGCGCGCCTCCGGCCAGACGGCTTCCCATCGCCTCCACTTCGTATTCGATGCGCAGGCGGTTCCCGGTCCGCCGTCCCCGGACCCATCCGTGGAAAAACGACCGCAGGTCCCAGCGGAATCGCGCCAGCTGGTACGTCGCGTCGATGACGACCTCGCTGCGAAACGAAACGGGAACATTCAACAGTTCGGTCCGCCCCGGCGTCGGGACGGCCGCCTCGAACTCCGCGACCGAACGCCACCGGAAGGATCCGTCCATCTGCGGCTCGATGAGCGTGTCGATCGCTCCCCGCTTGTCCCGTCCCAAATGAATGGCCGCCCGGGTCCGCTCCGGCTCGACCCGGGTCTGGAGCAGTCCGCGATACGTCGGCGGCGCCTGGTAGGCGAAATAGGGCAGGACTTCGCGCTTCAGCAGCGCCGACATCATCACCGCCCAGACGGCGCCGGTCGCCAGCAAGATCGCGTGTCTCGTCATCTCGATTGCGCGAATGCGCGCGCCTCTAGTATAAGGAATGCTTTCGGCCTCCGGCCATCAGCTTTCCGGCTCACATGAGTGAACTGCTCGACGCGGCGCTTCAGGCCGTCCGCCGGCTGCGCGCGGACGGACACGAGACCTATTTCGCCGGCGGGTACGTGCGCGACCGCCTTATGGGCCGCCCGATCCACGAAATCGACATCGCGACGTCCGCCCGCCCCGATCAGGTGGAGCGGCTCTTCGCCCGCACCGTCGCGGTCGGCCGCGCTTTCGGCGTCATCCGCGTCGAACGGGAGGGCCATTGGTTCGAGGTGGCCACCTTCCGTTCGGAGGGTCGATATCTGGACGGCCGCCATCCGGAATCGGTGACGTTTTCCGGCCCCCGGGAAGACGCGCAGCGGCGCGACTTCACGATCAACGGCATGTTCTTCGATCCTCTGGAAAACCGCACCCTGGATTTCGTCGACGGCCAGGCGGATCTCCGGCGGCGGATCATCCGGGCCATCGGCCGTCCGGAGGAGCGATTCGCCGAGGACAACCTGCGGCTCATGCGCGCCGTGCGTTTCGCCACCCAGCTCGACTTCTCGATCGATCCCGCCACCGAGGAGGCCATCCGCGCCCTGGCGCCGTCCATCGCGCACGTCAGCGCGGAGCGGGTCCGCGACGAGCTGGCCAAGCTGCTCGTCGCCCCGCGCCGCTCGGAGGGACTCGAACGGCTGAGAGCCACCCACCTTCTCAAACACCTGCTTCCGGAAGTGGAAGCCATGGTCGGGGTGCCCCAGCCGCCGGAGTATCATCCGGAAGGCGACGTCTGGACGCACACGCGCCTCTGCCTGGAGACCCTGCGGGACCCCAGCTTCGAGCTGGCCTTGGCGGTCCTCCTGCACGACATCGGAAAGCCCAAGACGCTTCTGATCGCGGATCGGATCCGCTTCAACGGACACGACAAGGTGGGCGCCCACATGGCGGACGCGATCGCGACGCGACTGAAGCTGTCGAACGATCAACGCGACCGCATCGTGTGGCTGGTCGATCGGCACCTCGCCTTCCTCCAGTGGGAGCACATGAAGCAAAGCACGCTCAAGCGGCTCCTGGCCCATGAGCACATCGGGGACCTGCTGAAGCTGGTGCGCGCGGACACGCTGGGCTCGCGCGCGGACGACGCCTACGTCGACCGGCTGGAGGCGATCCGCGCGACGATGACGATCGAGAAGCTGAAACCGCCGCCGCTTCTGACGGGAAACGATCTCATCGACATGGGCTACGCGCCCGGGCCCCGATTCAAGAGCGTGCTGCGCGAGGTGTTCGACGCCCAGCTCGAGGGGACGATCCGCACGGGGGAGGAAGCCCGCGCGCTGGCGCAACGGCTCATGAAGGAGCGCCCGGCCTCCGATTAGGTTGCCCTCGCGGCGGGCGGGAGGTTACAATTCCGTCGGAGATGGAGGAGAGAGGGGACATGAGAAAGATCGCCCTCGTCAATCAGAAGGGCGGCGTCGGGAAGACGACCACCGCCGTCAATTTATCCGCCGCGCTAGCGACGTTGGGCCGCCGCGTCCTGCTGATCGACATGGATCCGCAGTCCAACTCCACGATCGGATTGGGTTTGAACCCCCACGAACTCAAGCGGACCACGTATTCGGTCCTCGTCAGCGGAATCCCCGCCCGCGAGGCGATCCGTCAGATCGCGCCCAACCTTTTCATGATTCCGTCGAATCTCGACCTGGCCGGAGCCGAGATGGAGCTTTCCACGGCCATCGGGCGGGAGCAGGTCTTGCGCGACGCGATGAACGATATCTCCGACTTCGATTTCGCGCTGTTGGATTGCCCGCCCTCTCTCGGAATGCTCAACGTGAACAGTCTCGTGTTCGTCGACGAAATCTTCATCCCGATGCAGTGCGAGTTTTTCGCCCTGCACGGGTTGTCGCTGCTGATGCGGACGATCGATCTCGTTCGGCGGCGGCTGAATCCGGGCCTGGCCGTCACCGGGGTCATTCCCTGCATGTACGACGTGCGCAAGGGACTCGCGCGCGAGACCGTCCTGGAAATCGAAAAGCATTTCGGGAATCGGGTATTCCAGACCCGGATCCGGACGAACGTGCGGCTGGCCGAAGCGCCCAGCCATGGGATGACGATTTTCGATTACGCGCCCGACTCGTACGGGGCCGAGGATTACATGGCGCTCGCCCGCGAGGTGGCGGGCGTGCCCGCGCCGGCGCCCGCGCCCGCCGCAGATATCGAGGTCGCCCCCGCCGCTCCGCCTCCTCCATGATCTGGGTCTTCATCGCCATAGTCGGGGCCGGCCTCATCATCGCGGTGGAGCGCCTTTGGTTGAATCCCGAGGTCTTGCTCACGGCGGAGGACACGCTGGCCGCGCCGGGCCGCCCGCTCCGCTTCGTGGCGCTCCTCGAACGGGACATCTTCTTTTTCATCGATCCGCCGATCCGCGGGGCGACGGTCGAATTCTTCGAGGAGGACCGGCGCTTGGGAAGCGCCGTCACCGGCGCGGACGGATACGCCGTCTTGGAGGCCGGGGGGGCGGGCGAGCCCGGCGAACGCCGGATCCGCGCGGTTCATGGAGGGGCGTCGGCCCTATTCCTCGTCCGGATCGTTCCGAAAGAAGCCCCGATCCTGGTGTGCGACCTGGATCATACCGTGGCCGACATCTCGGCGATCCGCTACGCCATCACGCCCAATGAAAAAGTGCCCGCGCTCGCCGGAGCGGAGCGGGTGCTCCCTCGTTTGGGCGAACGATTCACGCTGGTCTACCTGACGGCCCGTGACCACGTCTTTTCGCGCAAGACGAAGGAATGGTTTCCCCTGAAAGGGCTGCCCGAAAGCCCCGTCCTCCTTCGCCGGAAGCGGTTCTGGTCTCAGTCACCGTTCGCTCACAAGATGGATCGATTGACCGAACTGGCGCGGGAGCACCGATTGGCCGCCGGCGTGGGCGATCTCGATTCGGACATGGAAGCGTACCGCCGGCACGGGATGAACGCCTATCTCATGAGTCCCTCAGGCCGAGGGCGCGCGGAGAAAGACGTCACGGTCGTGAAAGATTGGGAGGACCTGGCCCAGCATCTGTTGCGGGATTAGGGACGCGCTTCGCCGAGACGCGAGCGCACCCAATCCTCGTCGATCGGTCCCGCGTAGAATTTTTCCGGATGCATGATGGCCAGCGCCTGAGGCCGAATCAACCGATTCTCGGGATCCAGCTTCGCGGCTTCTTCCAAGGATCGGACGGCGTCCTCTCGGCGCGCGCGGCTGAGGAAGATCCCGCACTGCTGCACCGTAAATTCGAAGGGATATGAGGCCGACGCCTTCGGGGCTCGCCGTCGCGCATGCGTGGATCGCTTCTTCATCGCGGCCTCGATGGCTTTCGGTTCGAAGGTCGTGCCGGCGGCTTGCACGCATCCGTCGGCGTCCAGGATCGCCCAGAACGGGATCTCCTTGAGACCCCACGTCCGGGACAGGACGCACGTGGCGTCGATCAGGGGCGTATGGGTGCCGCGCGCGGCGGCGTAATACCGCATCGGAAACTCCAGTCCCTGTACGTCGAACGCGATGCTCGCGACTTGGATCCGGTCTCGGTGCTTCAGATGAAACGCCTCGACGGCGGCAAGCTTCTCGCGGGATGCGTGCCAGCTCGCCCATCCGACGAACAGGACGGGATGGCCGGCGAAATTGCGCAGCGTCACGGACCTTCCGCCGGTGGTCGCCAGGCGGTAATTCGCCGCCCGTACGCCCCGCCGGAGGATGGGCCCCATGCGGCGGAAGTATAGGGTCTCCGCTTCCCTCCGTCCACCGTTACAATAAGTTTTGAGAATATTTCGTAACGTTACAATATATTTTGAAAATTATTTGTAACGTTACGATAAGTTTTGAGAATTAATTGTAACAGTTGTCACCATTCCAGTTCGTCGGGTTCGCCCTGGAGGTGGCGGAGGCGGCGCTCGATGATGCGATCGCGATTCGCCTTCCGCTTCTCGAGAAGCCGGGTCAGGTCGTCCAAGCGACGCCGGAGCGACTCGACCTCCTGCGCCCGTTCCCGCTCGCGAACGTCGAAGAGCTGAGAGACGACCTTCTGAAGCTTGGCGCGGATTTGCTCGCGTTCATCGCCGCGCTCGACGGGCGTCCTCCGGAGCTCACCCGCGAGCCTTGCCTCTTCGCGCTCCAACTTCTCCCGCTCCGACATTTGAGAGTCCGGGATGAACTCCAGCGCCCGCGTCACCGCTCTTCGGAAGTCAGCTTCTCGGAAGTCATCCTCCCGCGGCGTCCTGGCCGACGGGGGCTGGGGCGGTGGCGGCGCCGGTGGCGGAACCGGGGGAAGGCGATGCTCCTGCATCCGCCGAATCAGATCCCGAAGTAGCCCCCGATCTTCTTCGGTAAGCGTTTCCTTCGATAGGATCTTGTCCACGGCTTCCTGAATTCGCCGGCGCTCCGCGAGCACCGCTTCTTGACGTGCCGTGCTCTCGGCTTCTTGACGCGCCGCGAGCCTGGCGCGCGCCTTCGGCGGCTCCGGACGCGGCGGAAGTTCATCCTGACCCACCACGAGGCGCCCCGTTCCCAGAACCAGCAAACATCCCGCCAGCATGATTTTCCGACTCATCGTAATCCTCCTCCTACATATCTTTCTCATCCCAAGTCAGCTCATCCACTCGACGGCGCAGCGCGCGGAGCAGGTCGTCCACCGACACCCCGGCCGGCTCGTACCCCGCCTCCAGCCAGAAGACCCGCTCCCGAACCTCGCTCAGGCGCGTTTCGACTTCGGCTCCGCTCGGAATTCCCTCTACCCGCGGCATGAAGGATGGAGCCAGAACGAAACCGACCAACGCCGCGGCCATCGCCCCCGTCCGGAACCTGCGGGGCTTTCTTCGTCTCGCGCCCGCCATGGCCGCGACGATCCGCCGCTTGGCGGATTCCTTCAAACGCTCCGTGAAAACGGAACGATAGAGACGTCCGAGCTCTTCCCCATCCATCGCGCAGGAGGGACACTTATAGTTCACGGTACGCCCTCATCGATCTTCTCAAGGAATGGACCGCGTAGTGCATCCGCGCCAGCGCCGTCCCAAGCGGGCATCCCTCCACCCGGGCGATATCCTTGAACGATAAGCTCGCCTCTTCGCGCAGCAGGAAAACCCGCTTCTGTTCTTCCGGCAGCTTGCTCAACGCGTGCCGCAACGCGTCCCGAACTTCCAGCTCGCGGATGCCTCCGCCCTCCGACTCCGCGGACGAGGATTCGTCCAAGCCGCAGCCTTCGGGCCGGGTCTTTCTTTTCCTGTGATGGTCGACGCAGAGATGATTCGCGATCGTAAACAGCCACGCCGAAAAACTCCCGGACGCTCCGTAGCTCCCGATCGACCGCAGAACCCGCACGAACACCTCCTGCGTCAGATCCTCCGCCGCGGCCGCGCCGGCGAGTCGAGCCACATATCGAAACAGACGATCTCCGTATTCGCGCACCAACCTCTCATAGGCCCGGCCATCCCCGGCCTTCAGGCCCCGGACGAGGTCATCCATGTTTCCCTTACCAGAACGATCCCGCTCCGAGTTTTATTGGATCAAATTCTATAATCGCGCCCGTGATCCGTCCCGCCCGTCTCCTCGAAGCGCTCCACTTTCGTCCGTTCCTCATCGCAGCCCTTCCGTTCGCGGCGGGAATCCTCGCGGCGGATCGAAGCGCGATGGGATGGCCGTGGATCGCCGGAGCCCTCGCTGCGACGCTCGGCCTCCTCCTTCTCGCGCGGATTCGAGCGTGGCCGGCACCCCTCGTGTTCGCGGCCGCGGCCGCCTTCGGCTTCGCGGCGGGCTATGCCCGCCAGGAATGGTGCGAACACCTGCCCGCGACCCACATTTCCCGACTGGGCGACACGGAACACGTCGCCCTGCGCGGCGAAGTCGCCGACACGCCTCGAATCTTTCTCGCCCTGGAGGATGTGGCGGAACGGCATGCACCTCCTTCGGGATTCTTTCCGCTCGACATCCACGAGATGGAAATCGAAGGCCACGCCGCGCCGTGGCGCGGCCGGGTGCGCGTTCAATTCTATCAGCGCCACCTGTCGCTGCGCGCCGGAGACCAGGTCTGGGTTTCTGGACGGCTTCGCGCCCTGCGGCCTCCGACCAATCCCGGCGTCTATGATCGCGCGGCCGCGCTGAAGCGGGACGGCATCGGAGCGGTGCTCATCGCCGGCGCGGGAGACCCCGTCACCCTGATCCAGCCTCGCTCGCCCCTGCGGCTTCGCGCCGTGATCGACGCCGTCCGCGCCGCCATTCGAGACACGCTCGCCCGGCATACGGAGGGAGGCGCCGCCGCCCTTCAGTCGGCGCTGCTGATCGGTTCCCGAGAAAACCTGCCTCAAGATTTCACGTCGGCGCTCCAGAGATCGGGCACCGCTCATTTCCTGGCCATCTCGGGATGCAACCTGGTCATCATCCTGACGACGCTTTGGGTGACCTTGCTCCTCCTGGGCTTCCGCGGCCGCTTGATGCACTCCACCCTTCTCGCGCTTCTCTTTCTCTATACGACGCTCACCGGATGGCAGGTATCGGTCGTTCGGGCCTTCCTCATGGCCGCTTCAATCCTTACGGCCGGCCTTTGCTGGAGGCGATCCAATGTGATCAATTCGATGTCCCTCGCGGCGTTGATTCTTCTCGCGTTCGATCCGGGACAGCTTTTCGAAACCGGATTCCAACTCTCATTCGCCGCGGTGATCGGCATCGTCGCCGTCAGCCCCCTTTTCCATGATTTTCTCGCGTCCGACCGCTTCACGCCGCGGCCATGGTGGGTCGGTTGGACCGCCCGACAGCTTCGGGCCGCGCTGGCGGTATCGTTGGGCGCGTGGCTGGCGACCGCTCCGATCGTCCTGGCGACGTTCAACCTCGTGACGCCGGTGATCCTGATCGCCAACCTGCTGCTCTACCCGTTGATTTCGCTGGAAGTCGTGCTCGCCCTGGCGACGCTTCCGCTGTCGGCGCCGCTGCCGGCGGCGGCGGACCTGCTGGGCGCCGCGTCGGGAGGCATCTTTCAGCTCATCTGGATCTGTTCCGAGGGCCTGACGAAGCTGCCCTTCGCGTATCTCTTCGCGCCCGCCATGCCCACCTCGTGGCTGGTCGGCTACTACGCCCTTCTGGCGGCGTGGGTCATCTGGACCCGCCTCCGGCCGGACCGCCGCAAGCCGTGGCTCAGCGCCCTCTTCGCGATCACGATGACCGCCCCGCCGCTGGCCGGCGGTCCTCCCCGCCACGCGGTGTTCGGGATGATCGACGTCGGCCGCGGCAGCTCCGCCTTTTTACGCCAGCCCGACGGGCACACCGTCGTCTTCGACTGCGGCAGCTTGTCGTACCGGGACGCGGGCGCCACGGTGGTCGCGCCCGTGCTCTGGTCGAGAGGAATCGTCGACGTTCACACCTTGGTCCTCTCCCACGAAGACGCCGATCACGTCAACGGTGCCCGAAGCCTTATCGAGCGGATGCGCATCCGCCGGCTCGTCGTCCCTCCTCGATTCGCAGCCCGCGAGCTTCTGGAGTTCGCTCGAGCCCGCGGCATCGCGGTCACGATCGCCTCGCGCGACCATCCGTGTCCCGACCTGGAAGTCCTGGGACCGCCCGATCTGCTTCGAAGGGGCGCTCACTGGCCTTCAAATGAACGCTCGCTGGTGATTCGAGCCCGCTCGGAGCACGGAAGCATCCTCATTCCCGGCGATATCGAAGAGCGCGGAACCTCCGCCCTTCTGGAGGATCGCGTCGACCTGCGCGCGGACGTGTTCGTCGCGCCTCACCACGCGAAGCGACAGGCGTTCCATCGGGAATTGCTGGACGCCGTGCGGCCGAAGGTCAGTCTGGCCAGCGCCCCTACCGGATACGCCGATCCCGATGTGCTCGAGGCATTGCGATCGAGCGGCCGGCTGTTCACCACGGGGGAACATGGCTATATTGAATGCGAGTTGACGCTGCCCGAAGTGCGAGTCACGACGTACAATCTTCGAGGCCCTGTCGGAGACCGAAGCCATGACGGTCCTGAACGACGATGATGAGCCCCTCTGGAAGCGGATCTTTCTCAACGAGTTCCTGCTCGCGACGGCCGCGGCGGTGATCGTCCTGTACTTGGCCTTCACGCTCGCCACGCGGCGCGACGCGGTCGACGAAGCGGGGCGTCCGATCCCGCCCGCTTCTCGCGCCCCGTGATCCTTCGCGGCGCTTGACGCGACCGGCCCGCGAAGCACAAAATCCCGCCGTCGTGAAGCCGCCCCTTCCATGGACCACGGCCGAGCGGACGTCCTATCGCGGGACGTCCACGCATGCCGACGTCCTCGACTTCCTGGCGCACGTGGCCCGGCGGACCCGGCTTCTCCGGCTCGAAACGCTCGGCCGCAGCGCCGAGGGCCGACCGATCCCCGCCGCCATCGTCTCGCGTTCCCGCGCGTTCACGCCGGCGCTCGCGGATCGGAATGAGCTTCTCAAGATTCTGGTGATCGCCAACATCCATGCCGGGGAGGTCGAAGGCAAAGAAGCGTGCCTCATGCTCGCGCGCGACCTTACCCTCCGAAGGGTCCCGGCGTGGCTGAGAAAATGCGTCCTCATCCTGGTTCCCAATTACAACCCGGACGGAAACGACCGCATCAGTCCCGACAATCGCCGTCTCGATCTCGACAAACTGGACGGACAGATGGGACCCGAAGGGGGCGTGGGCACGCGCTACACCGGGGCCGGCATCAATCTGAACCGCGATTACACCAAGCAGGAAGCGATCGAATCCGTGCTGCTTTCGCGGGCGTTCGGACGATGGCGCCCGCATCTGGTCATCGATTGCCACACGACGAACGGTTCCCTCCACGGCTACGATCTCACGTACGACACCGCCCACACGCTCGAAAGCGCCCCCCGTGAACCGATCCTCTTCGTCCGCGATCACCTCCTGCCGGAAGTGAGCCGGCGGCTCCGCCGGCGGACGGGGTTCCGGACTTTCTTCTACGGGAACTATCGCGACCCGAACGACCCCCGCCAAGGATGGGAAACCTATTCGCCGCTGCCCCGCTACGGAAGCCATTACCGGGGCCTCACCGGACGGATGGACGTCCTGCTCGAAGCTTATTCGTACATCCCCTTCGAGCGGCGGATCGCCGTCACTTACGAGATGCTGCTGGAAATCTTTCGCTTCGCGGCCCAACGCTCCGAGCGCATCCGATCGATCGTGGAACGCGCGGAGCGGGAAACCGTGGAACGGGGACGCAACCCGTCGCCCATCGACCTGGTGGGCATCAATTACGGAATCACCCGCCCGGGTCCCGGACGCGACGTGACGATCGATTATTCGGCGCAGCCGTTCCCGGGGTCGGTCCAGATCCTTGGCTGGGACCGGAAAACGCTGGAGGGGCGGCGCCTGGAACGCGGTAAACGGGTCCCCTATCGCGCGCCGTTTTACGGGTGGTTCGCTCCCACCCGCTGGGTGAAGCGCCCGTTCGCCTACGTCGTTCCCCGCCTTCTGGTCCCCCGCCTGCTCGCCCACAATCTGATCGTTGAACGGCTGGCGCGCTCCGTCGAAGCCGAGGTCGAGCGCTACATCCTTCTGGATCTGCGAGCGACGAAGAGTCCCGACGTCGGATCGCGCGCGCGGCGCGAAACCGTGCTGTGGACGCGCTCCGAAACGCTTTCCCGCCGCTTGGCGAAAGGCGCCTATCTCGTCCGGACGGCGCAACCGCTCGCGCACGTGGCGATCTATCTGCTCGAACCGGAAAGTGACGACGGGCTGGCCCGCTGGGGATTTCTCGACCGGCGGCTGCGCGCGGGCGGCGAGTTTCCGGTCCTTCGCCTGAACGGTCCGGCACCTCTGCCGACCCAACGGATCGTCCGCTGAACCGTACCACTGGGCGTAGTCTCGGAGAAGCCTATGGTCCGCCTCTTGGCCGGTTCTCTGATCGCGTTCCTGCTCGCGCAGGACGATGCGCAGATCCAAGCCTGGATCGAAAATCTGGACGATAGCCACATCGAAGTTCGCGAGAAGGCCATGCAGGATCTCGTTCGAGTCGGCGAACGAGCCGAGCCGTTTCTCAAAGCCGCCCGGAATTCCGAAAGTCCCGAGGTGCGCATGCGCGCCGGCGAGGCGCTGGAAGCCATCGCCCTGTCGCGCAAGATGAAGGAAGCCTACCGCGACCCCGAGCCCCTCCGGATCGAGTTTGAAAACGCGGACCTTGCCGACGTCCTGACGGAGCTCGGCCGGCAAGCGGGGTATCGGATCGACGTCGAGGACGTTGAACTCCAGGGCACGGTCTCATTGAAGCTGAAGGCCGGCACGTTCATGCAGGCTCTCGATCTGCTGTGCGCCGCCCGACCGAACCTGACATGGGCCTGGACCGAAACCGGCGCGCGCTTGAAGTCTGGGCGACACATTCCTTATCCATCGTCCTATTCGGGCGCCTTCAAAGTTCTCGTCCCTCTGGTTCATGTGAGCCGGAAAACGGATTTCAAGGACATCGCCTTCGAAGTTCATCTGGGAGTGGCGACGTCGTGCGAATTCCCGCTCAAGCCGATGACGCCGGTGTTGCTGGAGCCTGGAAGAGCCCTGGACGACGCCGGCAATGAACTTCGCCTGCTGCGCTGGGGAGATCCGACCGCACGCGGCCACGGCTACCCTCCTTCCGACTTCATCGCCCGTCTGGCGCGCACGGGAGAGTCCGAAGGGGACGCGCCGCCTGACTTCAAGCCCAGAGGCGTATTCTTCGTGAGCGGCGTGACCGCCGGAACGAAAAGCATCCGAAGCGTCACGGGAACTGCCACGTTCTTTTTCCCTCTCGAGTCGGTCGAACTCGCGTTCGACGCGCCCTCGCGGGGCGATATGCGCGAAGCGGGCGACTTCGTCTTCCGCATCGACCGAATCCAGGGTTCCAGCATCCAGGTCATCGTGGCGAAAAAAACAACCGGCGATCCGTCGCTCCATGAGCTGGACTATGATTCCCTGGTGGCCGTCGACGCGAAAGGGCGGGAACATCGGCCGACCTCCGCCAAGGCCGCGGCGGCGGGAAATCCGGCTCAAGCCTTGCTTCAAGGGGGCGCGGAAAGCCGGAACCCATCGTTTCGGGCGGTCTTTCCCGGCGTGCAGGTTTCAGATCTCAAGACATTCAAGTTTCGATTCATCACGCGTGGATTCGAAAAGAACGTGCCGTTCGAATTCCGGGACATCCAACTGCCATAACAAGACACGGCGATAGGGACGTTCCTTTCGGCTCTGAAATTCCTTACAAAGGAAACCGTCGCGACGTACTACATATGTAATGCGCAAGGAGATGTCGAAACCCGGCGGATATTGGAGATAAGACCCCGATCGGGAAAGAGCACATCTCCATATCTCGACGATCGCGACAATCTCCAAGGGGAGGCGCCATGCTTCACACGTTGCTTCTTCTGACGGCCCCCTGCTGGGCCTTGCAAGACGACGCCCAGCTCACGGAGTGGGTCCGTCAACTGGGAGATCCGGAAGCCAAAGTCCGGGAACAGGCGGTGGAGGATCTCGTCAAAGCCGATGCGCGGGCGGAACCTCTCCTGACGGAAGCCCTTCAGTCGGAGAGCGCCCACGTACGGGAAAACGCCGCTGAAGCGCTGCGCCGCATCGCCCGCGCGCGCCTTCTCAAAGAGATCGACGTGGAAGCGCGGCCTTTCTCGCTGCGCTTCGAAAAGGCCGAGATTCCAGCCATCCTGGATGAAATCCAGGCTCGATCGGGGATTCGAATCGAGATGGAACGCTCCGCCCTCCAGGGAGCCGCCACGCTCGACTTGCCCGAAACGACGGCGATGGAGGCTCTGGACGCCCTGTGTCGTGGCCAGGAAAATCTCACGTACGAATGGAAGGACGCCGGGCACTTCCGCGTCATGGCCGGAAAGCACGTCCCGACCCCCGCCGCCTATTGGGGACCGTGCAAGGTCTGGATCTCTTCCATCGAGGTCCAGCGAACGTGGAACTTCCAGGAATTCAACGTCGAAGCCCATCTGAGCGTGGAAGTCACGCAGGCGTCCCGGGTGAAGCCCCTGCGCCGGATCCGGATCGAATTTGAAGCCGGCCAGGACGATACGGGTCGCGATATCGTCGTCATGAGCGGCCTTTCCCGGTCTACGCAAGGCAGGGGGATTCCTCTGTTCGGCGGCGTCCCGGCGAGCTTCGCCTATCCGTTCGTGGTCAAGGGCATATCTCCGGAAGCCGGGGCGCTTCCCCGACTGACGGGCAAGATGACGCTCTTCTATCCGCTGGCTGCGGTGGAGGTCTTGTTTCAGGCCCCTTCACGAAACGACACCAGGGAATCCGGAGAATTCAAATTCACGTTCGCCAAGACGGGCAAGGGATACGTCGATTTCATCATCGAAAAGGCGGAGGGCGGAGTGGTGCCGCCGGACGAGGTGGAACGGCGTTTGGAATCCGCCAACGTAACCGTGGTGGACGAAGACGGCGTCGAGCACAAGGCCGACGGCGTCGCGCCCGCCGGAAGCGGTTTCGGAGGGATCATCGTCATCATGGGCGGACGCGGGGGTGGCGGAGGCGGCGGCACCGAGTCGGCGCGTCCCGGCACCTACCGCGCCACGTTCCCAAATTTCAAAGGCGGCGACGTCAAGACGTTCAAATTCCGGTTCGCCGATCGGACGTTGGAGCGGGAAACGTCCTTCGAGTTTAAGGACGTGAAGCTCCCATAGACCGCCGTCGCGCACGTAACTCGTCAGGAGGAGGGTTTATGATTCGACTTCTCCCGTTGCTGGCGCTGGGGTTGCTGCTTCCGCAGGACGAAGCGCAGATTCGCACGTGGATCAAGCAGCTCGACGATGCCGGCATCGAAGCGCGCGAGCAGGCGCTGAGGGAACTCATCAAAGCCGGCGCCGCGGCGGAACCGTTGCTTCGGGAGGCCCAGCAGTCCGAGAGCCCGGAAGTGCGCATGCGCGTCGCCGAAGCGCTCGAAGCGATCGCCCTCGCCCGCAAAGCCAAGGAGGTATATCGGGAACCGGCGCCGCTGACCTTGAGCCATGAAAACGCGCCGATC
>JACQVR010000069.1 GCA_016209705.1 Planctomycetota bacterium | reverse complement strand
GCAGCCGGACGCTGCTCGTCGAGATCCAGGCGCTGCTCAACCGGACGGTCGTGGGTTTTCCGGCGCGCCGCGTTTCGGGCGTGAACCTGGACCGGGTGCAGCTCCTCCTGGCCGTTCTGGAACGGCGCGGCGGAATGCCCGTCGGCGGACAAGACGTGTTCGTCAACGCGGTGGGCGGGGTGGAGGTGGACGAGCCCGCCGCGGATCTGGGCATCGCGGTGGCGATCGTGTCGAGCTTTCGGGCCCGAGCGGCGGCGGCGCGCGCGTGCGTCTTCGGGGAGGTGGGCCTGGGCGGAGAAATTCGCGGCGTGGCGCAGGCGGGAGCGCGCGTTCTGGAGGCGAAGCGGTTGGGGTTCGAGCGCGCGGTCGTGCCGGCGGACAATCAGAAATCGATCGATGCGCCGGGCATGGACATTGCTCCGGTCCGCGATTTGCGAGAAGCGCTGGAAGCGTCGGAAGCTTTGTAGAGGTCTCATGTTTCCCTTATTCGTCGCGCTCGCGGTGCAGCTCGTGGCTCAAGATCCGCCGGCGGGCGTCGAAGACCGCTGGCGATTCGAGGTTCAGCCGGTCCTTTGGCTCGCCTGGCAGGCAAAATCAAAGGTCCGCGCCATGGAGCAGGAGGCCATCGCCAAGGGGGGCAGCGGCCACGGCAGCGCGTTCACCTACGAAGACGTGGGGCTCGACGGGCTTTCGCTGGTGCCGGAGCTGCGCGCGTCGGCCCGGCGCGGGCCCCACGCCATCCGCGTGTCGAGCCTCTATACGCGTCTCAGCCACCGCGAACGGCTCGATGCTCCCCTGGAGTATGACGGCGATCTTCTCGCGGCCGGGGAGCACGTGCGGGCCAGTTTCGCCCTGGCTCTGGTCGAAGCCGTGTACGCCTACGAGATTCTTTCGGACGGAGTCCGGCTGGAGATCGGCGCCGGGCTCGCATACACCAAGTGGTCCGGCAGTCTCAGGTCGTTCGATACTGGGGAAGAATCCAACGAAGTGGTACCGGCCGTGCTTCTTCCGGTGCCGCGCCTGCGCCTCGAATACGACGTCGCCGAATCCGCGCGCGCGCATCTCGAGGCGTCACTCCTGCTGAGCCGGACGATGCGGAGAGGCTTGCCGGTCAGCCAGAACGAGCAGGGGATGGCGAGGTTGTCCGCCGGAGCGGACGTGAAGCTCGGTTCCGTTCGCGCCGGGCTGGCCATAGCCTATTTGACCCTCGATTCGGTCAGCTTCGAGCACCGCGACGAAGCGGACCTCCTCAATTACAAGATGCTGGGCGTTCAGGTTGGAGTGTCGGTCGAGTTCTGACGACCGTCGAGCGATGACCGAAGACCGCTGACCGGAAGGTTGCCGCTGACGGCGCGACGCAACCGCCTCATGTTCGTTGAGGATTTCGCCGGTGCCGTCTACAATCACGTGCGACCCACCGGCGGCGGTCAACGGTGGGCGGCCGACGGTCAACGCGCGTTCACGACGCATGCCGACCACGTATCTGGTCTTTCTCTGGCACTTTCATCAGCCTTCCTACCTCGACGCGGCCACCGGGAAACTCGTCATGCCTTGGGTCCGGCTGCACGGCGTGAAAGACTACACCGGCATGGCGATGCTGCTGGACGAGTTTCCCGCAATCCGCTGCACGGCCAACTTCAGTCCGTGCCTGCTCGATCAGATCCTGGCTTATGGCGAAGGGGCTCAGGACGCGCTCCTGGCGGCCGTCCGCCTTCCGCCGGAGCGTCTCTCCATGGAGGAGCGGCGCTACCTGCGCCGCCAGGTGTTCTTGGCGCATCCCCAGAACCAGCTCGGCGTTTTTCCGCGGTATGCCGACCTGCACGCCAAGGAGCGCGCCGGCGCCGAGTTTTCCGTTCAGGACTGGCTCGACGTGGAAACGCTCCACGCGTTGGCCTGGATCCATCCCTGCGTCTTCGAAAAGGACGCGGAGCTGGATCGGCTGCGGGCGCGCGGCCGTAGCTTCACGCTGGAGGACCGCGACCGGGTGCTTGTGGCACAACTACGCCTCATGGCGGAGCTTCTGCCTCGCTGGAAGCGCTTGCGGGAACAGGGACGGATCGAGCTGTCGGTCAGTCCCTATTATCACCCGATCCTGCCGTTGCTCTGCGATTTCGAATCCCTCCGCCGAGCACTGCCTGTTTCTTCACCGCCGCCCTTGGGCCGGGCACTTGCTCCTGATGCGGAGGCGCACGTGATTCGCGCCCGCCGGCGCGGGCAGGAGCTTTTCGGCCGGGAGCCCGAGGGCTGCTGGCCGAGCGAAGGATCGGTCAGTCCCGAAGCGTGCGAGCTACTGGACGCCCAGGGGTTTCGCTGGTTCGCGACGGATGAAGAGATCCTGGCTCGGTCGGTCGGATCGACACAGGAGTTGTACCGGCCTCATCCGGTGGGAGACGGAGCGATCCTGGGCGTATTCCGGGACCGCACGCTTTCCAATTTGATCGGATTCACGTACAAGACGTGGAATCCGCAGGACGCGGCGGCCGATTTCGTCGCACGCCTGGAAGGCCTGCATTCCGCCGCGGAGGATCGCTTGGTCGTAGTGGCCCTGGACGGCGAGAATCCTTGGGAGCATTTCCCGGGCTTGGGCGTGCCGTTCCTGCGGGCGCTTTATCAAAGGCTGTCGGCGCACCCCAGGATCCGGACCGCGACCGTGGGGGAGGGCATCGCGCGCGTCGCCCCGGGAGCGCGGATCCCCCGCATCTGGAGCGGTTCGTGGATCAATCACGATTTCGCCGTCTGGGCCGGGCATGAGGAGGATCGCCGCGGCTGGGAACTGGTGGGGCGGGTGCGGGAACTCCTGGTGAAGCGGGATCGGGCCGAAGCGAACGTGGAACGCGCGTGGGAATGTCTCTACCAGGCGGAGGGGAGCGATTGGTTCTGGTGGTTCGGCGATGATTTCTCGTCGGCCCAGGATGCGGAGTTCGATGCGCTCTTTCGGCGCCACGTGGGGAACGCCTGCCGGTTGGCCGGCGTCGACCGGCCGGAAGCGCTGGCTCATCCGGTGAAGCGGCGGCGGCGCGATTCGTTGGTCCGGATGCCGCGATCGACGCTGGAGGTCGTGATCGACGGCCGGCGCAGCGACTACTTCGAGTGGATCGGCGCGGGTCACTACGATTTGGCGCGGGAATACGGCGCGCTGGGGGGCGAGATCGCGTATCTGTCGGAGGCGTGGTTCGGCTGCGACGGGTCTCGCCTTCTGATTCGGTTGGATTTTCGGGCGGGGGTGGACCCTGGAGAGGCGCTGAAGGGGGTGGAAGTGCGTCTCGTAACCGTTCATCCTGCGGCGAACGCCCTGCGCATCCATCCGCCCGAGCCGGGCGTCGAGTCCGCACTGGAGGAAATTTTCGAAGCGGCTTGTCCGCTGGCTCCGCTGGGGGCGGGAGCGGGAACGGACGTCGAGTTCTACCTGCTATTCCGGACCGGGTCGGAGCCGGCGGCTCGACTGCCGGCCTTGGCCTCTCTACATGTGAAGGCGCCGGCCGAAGACCATCATAAGATCAACTGGCAGGTGTGACGGTGCCTGAACTGCGACGCGACCCGGTCGGCGGGCAGTGGGTGATCATCGCGGCGGAGCGGGCGCGCCGGCCCATGGATTTCCGCCTCGCGCCTCCGGGATCTCAGCCGGCGGAGGATTGCCCGTTTTGTCCCGGAAACGAAGCCGCGACGCCTCCGGAAATCTTCGCGCTTCGGGACGAGGCGGGCTGGAAGCTGCGCGTCGTTCCCAACCGATTTCCCGTGCTCACGGTCGAAGGCGCGCTCCACAAGCGCGGGGAGGGGATCTACGACGCCATCAGCGGCGTGGGCGCGCACGAAGTGATCATCGAAAGCCCGCAGCACGTGACGAGCCTGACCGCGCTTTCCGAGGAGCGGATCAGCGAAGTGCTGTGGACCTACAAAGCGAGGTTGCAGGATTTGAAGCGCGACCGGCGCCTGGTCTACGGGCTCCTCTTCAAGAACGTGGGAGAGCGGGCGGGAGCCACGTTGTCGCACACGCATTCCCAGCTCATCGCGACGCCCGTGGTGCCGATTCGAGTGCAGAACGAGATCGACCGCTGCGCGAGATACCACGATTTTCGCGGCCGCTGCCTCCTGTGCGACATCGTGACGCAGGAGCTGGCGAGCGGCGCGCGCGTGGCGATGGAATCGGCGCGGTTCGTCGCGCTGGAGCCCTTCGCCGCGCGATCTCCCTTCGAGACGCACCTCGTGCCGAAACTCCATCTGTCGCACTACGAGGCGCTGGAGGACGCCTGGATGCCGGAGCTCGCGGCCGTCCTGCGCGCCACGATGCGCAAGATCGAAAAGGCGCTGAACCGTCCGGCTTATAACTACCTGATCCACACGGCGCCGCTCAACGCGGCGCCCATGGAGGAATACCACTGGCACCTGGAGATCATCCCGCGGATCGAAGGCGTGGCGGGCTTCGAATGGGGGACGGGGTTCTTCGTCAATTCCGTTCCGCCGGAGGACGCGGCGCGCTACCTGCGCGACCTCTAACCGTTACGATATATTT
>JACQVR010000072.1 GCA_016209705.1 Planctomycetota bacterium | reverse complement strand
TGTGGGGATGGTCCGCTTTTCGTCCGCGCGGATCTCGCCGCGAGTGAGTTTTCCCCACGCGTGTGGGGATGGTCCGGGCGAGTCGATTTCCGTCTCTTTCCTAACGGAGTTTTCCCCACGCGTGTGGGGATGGTCCGCACATTGTCGAGTCCGAAGAGGCCGACGAGGAGTTTTCCCCACGCGTGTAGGCATGGTCCGGACGCCGCGACGCTACCTGCGGGCGCCGAACGTGAAGTCCTGAACGGAGGGTTCGCGGCCGACCTTGACCGTCGCGGATTGTCGGCCGTACTTCTCGTGGATCGCCTCGATCTCGTACTCTCCTTCCGGCAGGCCCTGGATCGCGTAATTCCCGTCCAGGGTGCTGACCGCGTGGAACGGATTGTCCACGACGTGCAGCCACGCCAGCATCCAGGGATGCAGTTCGCATTGCAGCCTGATCTTCAATTCGGGCACGGAGTAGATCTTGGTGGCTTCCATCCCTTTCCTGGCCTGCGTCTGGTTGAATTCGGGATTGAGCTTGGCCCGCGACCGGATGCTATGGAGGATCTCGTCGCTGTTCCGAATCAGGAATGGCTGACCAGCCATCACCCCCAGGACGTGGGGCTTGTACTGTCAGCCCACCTGGTCCAGCAAAGCCGGATCCTTGGGAGGTTCATAGGTTCGGGTAAGTCCTTTCTTGACGTAGACGAACACGTTGGCGAGCGTGACGGAGCCGTCGTCGCCTTGTCCCACCACCACATCCTCGCTGAGCACATCGTTCTTCGGATGCATGTCGCCGCAGTCGGGATCTTCATCGACGCGCACCTTCCGTCGCTTGGGCGGGTCGCCTTCGAAGCGGATCGTGCCGACGACCGCTCCAGTTTCGGCGACCGCCATCTCTTCCTGAAGAAGGGAGCGGTTCGCCGGCGCCGGCGCGGATGGCGCCGCGACGACCCACAGAATCAGCGCTCCCGCCGCGATGGGTGAACGGGGGACTTTCATCTTCGGTACTTGTACGGTTCAAGGTCGGCCGCGTTGGGATCCGTGAGGAGACAAACGCCTGTTCAACGTTCATTGGAGAAGCGGCTCCCCGCACTTGAAGAAATACCTTTCCACACGGGCCACGAATTCATCCGCCGAATACGGCTTGACGATGTAATCGTCCGCGCCGATCTTTCGACATGGCCCGCGCGAGGATCTCCTCCAGGGATGCCGGAACCTCGGGCCGCACCGCGCGAACCCGGGGGGTCGGATCTTTCTGGATGCTTCGAAGAAGTTCGGAGGCATTGGAAGTCGCATGGGGCGACCGCCCCCCAGGAGCGCCCACAAGGTGGCGCCCAGACTGTACACGTCGGTCTGCGGACCGATCTCCTTCGCCGCGCCTCGCACCTGTTCCGGGGCCATGAACGCCGGAGTCCCGACCAGCGCGTGCGTCCCCGTGATTCCGGGTCCCCGCCCGGGCCATCCGGAAACGAGTTTCGCCAGCCCGAAATCCAGAACGTAGATGCGCGCCTCGCGGTCCAACATGATGTTGGCGGGTTTCAGGTCGCGATGGATGATCGCCTTCTGATGGGCGCAACCCACGCCGAAGCTGGCGTCTCTCAGAAAACGAACCGACATCGAAAGTAGGCCGTCAATCCACCTCGCCGGAAGATGACGCCGGTTGAAGAAGGCCGATCCGCCGTCCGAGCGCCCCCATATATTATACCGCGGTCGCCCGACTCGATCAGGAAGTCGTCTTGAAAAGAGACGGATTGTTTCATGGCGCCGCACCTGGAATCCGCGACACGACACCGGAAGACGGCTTGAATGGCGCCGAAATCTGAATGATAATGCTCCCGCGGCGAAGAGAGAGGCGTGGAACGGTTCCAGGTTCGTGGCCTTTGAAACCGCCCGACCCCCATGATCCTGATCGCCCGTCGCGCGGACAGCAGGCATCGAGGGAGGAAAAGCCAATGAAGATCGGCCTCGCGCACTCGCTCGTTCTCGTCTCGTGCGCCGGCTTCCAGGACTCCGCGATCGAGCGCCGCGGACCCGATCGCCTCGACATGGAATCCACCCGCCTGATTCGGGAGCATACGACGGACCCCTCGTTCCTCACCGAATGGGTGGACCACCTGCCGGAGCACGACACCGTGCCGTCGCCGCGCGAGTTCCTGGGATACGGCATCGGCGCGCCGAATCGGCTCACGCAACCGGAGAAGATCGCCGCGTACTTCCGCGAGCTCGCGAAGACGTCCGATCGAGTGAAGGTCTTCTCCGCCGGCCGCTCCGACCGAGGGCGCGAGATGATCGTCGCGGCCATCGCCGACGCCGACGTGCTGGCGCGCCTCGACGCCATCAAGGGGGCGCACCGCGAGCTCTCCGATCCGCGCGCCACGGACGAGAAGCGCGCCCGCGAGATCGCCGCCAGCGCGCCGCCGATCTACTGGGTCACGGCGGGCCTGCACTCGCCGGAGACCGGGCCGCCCGAGATGGTCATGGAACTCGCGTACCGCCTGGCCGTCAGCGAGCAGGACCACATCCGGGAGATCCGCCGCGGCGTCGTCACGCTCATCACCCCGGTCCTCGAACTCGAGGGCCGCGCGCGGATGGTCGACTGGTACAACCGCCACCTGACGAAGGTCACCGACCTCAGGGACATGCCGCCGTCCATGGCGCCGTACTGGGGCGACTATACCGCGCACGACAACAACCGCGACGGCCTCCAGCAGAGCCAGCGCCTCACGCGCAACTACACCGACGTCTACTACGAGTACCTGCCGGTGCTGTCGCTCGACCTCCACGAGTCGGTGCCGTTGCTCTACGTGTCGATGGGCACCGGCCCGTACAACGCGACGATCGACCCGATCACCGTCAGCGAGTGGCAGTGGCTCAGCGGCTACGAGGTCGCGGAGTGCACGAAGCTCGGACTGCGGGGCGTATGGACGTGGGGCTTCTACGACGGCTGGTATCCGGGATACCTGCTGTGGGTCACGAACAACCACAACGCGACCGGTCGCTTCTACGAGACGTTCGGCAACGGCCACCCCGGCACGTTCCCCCGCCGGCTCAAGGATTCGACGTTCGCCGGCAAGCGCATCAACTCGCGCCAGTGGTACCGCGCCTGGCCGCCCGAGAAGGAACTGACCTGGAGCCTGCGCAACAACACGAACTACATGCAGACCGGCGTGCTCGCGTCGCTCCAGCTCGCCGCGCGAAACGGCGGGACGCTCCTGTGGAACTTCTGGCGCAAAGGCGTGAACGCGCTCGAAGCGGGGCGCGCGAAGCCGCCGTACGCGTTCGTGATCCCGGCGAAGCAGCGCGACCGCGGGAATCTCCGGCATCTGCTGTGGCTGCTCGATCGACACCGCATCGAGGTTCACGTCCGCGCGGACGGCGACTACGTCGTGCGCATGGATCAGCCGTACCGCAACTTCGCGCTCTCGGTGCTGCGCAAGCAGGAATTCCCGGAGTCGGCGGAGCATCCGCCCTACGACGACGTCGCCTGGAGCTTCGACCTGATGCTCGGCGTCGAGGTGAAAGCGGTCGACGACAAAGCGGTGCTCGACGCGCCGATGCGGCGGCTGACGGAACTCCCCGAATGGCCGGGCACGACCGCGACGGGAAAGCGCTGGATCGTCGACCATCGCGCGCAGACGGCGCTCGCGAGCCTGGCGTGGGCGGCGAAGGGAGCGCGCGCGCTGGCCGCGGAGTGGAACGGCCACCCGGCCGGATCGCTCGTTTTCGAAGCGGACCCGGCGCTCGCCGTCGCGCATCGCGTCGATGCGACGCCGATCGAGGGCGATCCGCCGCTGATCGAGGTGGACCTGCCGCGCGTGGCGCTGTTCCATACCTGGGGGTACACGCAGGACTCGGGCTGGGCGCGCTTCACGCTGGAGCAGATGAAGATCCCGTTCGCCCTCATCAACAAGGACCATCTGCGGCGCGGGGGGCTGCGCGAGAGGCACGACGTGATCATCGTGCCCAGCCAGGGGAGCTCGACGTTCAAGCGCATCGTGCACGACATCGACTCCCGGTGGAGCCCGCTCGCCTACACGAAGACGGCGGAGTTCCCGTCGCACGGGGAGATCGACGCGGCGGAGGACATCACGGGCGGCATGGGATTCGAGGGACTTGCCAATCTGGAGCGGTTCGTCCGCGAGGGCGGCTTGCTGGTGACGCTCGGGAGCGGCGGCCTGCTGCCGGCGGACGGAGGCATCGCGCGCGACGTGACCGGCGACCGGCCGGAGGGACTGCTTTGCCCGGGCTCGCACGTGACGGCCAAGGTGCTGCGGCCCGAGCATCCCATCGCGTGGGGGTATCCGCGGGTGACGCATGTCTTCCGCGGCAACCATCCGCGCTTCACGGTGCGGGAGCGAGACTGGGGGATGACCGTAATGCAGTACGGGACGAAGACGCGCGCGCAGGCGGAGCGGGAAGCGGACCAGAAGGCGGAGATTCCGGTCGGCGAGCCGAAGCGGGACCCCGCCACGAAGGAGGAGGTGATTCCGTTCGTGCGCAGCGGGATGGTGAAGGGCGTCGACAAACTGGAGCGGGCGCCGGCGGTGCTCGACGTGCCGGTCGGGAAAGGGCGGGTGGTGATCTTCTCGTGGAACCCGCTGCACCGGCACCAGAACTGGCACGACTTCGGATTCTTCACGAACGCGCTCCTGTTCTGGAACGATTTCCCTCCCCCGCCGACGGAGGAGGAAATGATGTCGCGGGAACCGTAGGAGTGGGCAGAAGGTCAAACCCGCGCGACGTCGGCGCCGTATGTGTAAGTAACGATTAAAGAAGAGAGAACATGATATGAAGCCGAGAACGTTCCTGGTGCTGTCGATCGTCGGGTCGTTCCTTTGGGCATTCGCGGATGGCGCCGGATCTTCCCCGGTTCCTTTCCATCCGCTGTGGCCGCAGGATCAGGATCAGGAAGAGTCGGAACCAGAGAAAGCGGAGAAACAAGAAGCGTCCGAGCCGGAGGCCTTGGAGTTCACCGTCAAGGTCGGCAAGCGTCCGCCCGCTCCGTACGAAGTGCCCGGCTTCAAAGCGCGAGACCCGCTGACGCTGGAAGGACGGTATGCCGAGGCCGAAACGCTCCGAGCCGCATTGGCCAAGGGCTTGACGTATGTCCTCGAACAGCAGGAGGAAGACGGTTCGTGGAAGTTCGTCACCCGAGGGGATAAATCCCAGCTTCGCAAGGACGGCGACGCCAAGAAGTCCAAGGGCTTCGTTCCCACCGCCCGAGACAGCACGAATCCCGTCATCATGACCAGCCTCGCCTGCATGGCGCTGAGGGCGCACCAGGAGTTCGCCCCGGTTCGGATCGGCGCCGCCGTGGAGCGCGGGCTTGCGTACCTCCTCAAAGGCGTTCCCACGCGCTATCTCAAGAAGACGAACTACGGCATCTGGACATGGTGCTTCACGCTCCAGTTCCTCGTGCAGGAGTATCGGCGCTGTCCGAACGCGGAGCGTAAGGCGCAGATCCGGGAGGTGGCTCAGCAGCTCGCGGACAAGGTCCTTCAAAATCAGCACAAAGGGGAGGCAAAGCTCCGGAAAACTTCCGTGGAAGAGAAGCCCCCTCAACTGCGCAAGCCGGATAGTGACCTCGACCAGAAGCGCGGGGAGACCTCCCGGCGGTCCGACCAGAAGCTTCCTTCCAAGGGGGGCTACTTCGGGATCACGCCCTCGGATAACGACGAAGTCGGCAAGGAAGGGGTTCTCGTTTACCGAGTCGACAGGAAAAGCCCTGCGGCGAAAGCCGGCGTGAAACGCTGGGACCGAATCGTTCAAATCGGAGACGTCAAGATCGAGAGCGTCGAGCATTTGTATGAGGTCATCGACTCCCTGAAGCCTCGCAGCGAAATCGTGATCAAGGTCCTCCGCGAAGAGTCGCCGAGCAAACCGAAGAATACGCAGCAGATGAAAAAAGCCTGGTTCGAGCAGGATGAGAAGAAGGAAGAGCAAGGCCAGGATGAAAAGAAGAAGGAGCAGTCGGACGACGAGAAGAAGCAGGATCAGGACGAAGAGAAGGACAAGAAGAAGAAGAAAAGGCAACCGCGGCAACCCCGGCTGCCGGCGGACGGCGGTTGGTCTTATTATCAGATGGGCGCCGTGAGCTTCGGAACCGCCACGTGCGTCCTGGCGCTCTGCGAAGCGGCGGACATCGGGCTGCAAGTTCCTGAAGACGCGATTCTGCGAGGCGCACAGTTCGTGGACGCCAGCCGGATTCACAAGAGGAACAGCGACGAATACGGATATGCCTATCAGGCGAACGCCAGGAGCGGCGTCATCGCGGACGTGCGCGGATCGATCGGCCGGCTCGCCGTGTGCGAAATGGCGCTCTTCCGCGTCGGGCGGCGGACGCAGGACGACGTGGCGTGGGCCCTGGACATCTTCGGCCGGCGGAGAGGGGAGTTGGATCGCGTGCGGGGTTATCCGAGCAACCACTATGGCGGCGCCTACATGAACGCCGCGTACTACCATCTGTATGCCCACTACTACAGCGCGCTCGCCTGCAACACGTTGAACTATCTCAAGGAGGTCAAGCAGGCCCGGCATGTCGCCACGCTCATCCAGGAGGCGCTCTTGAAGCTCCAACATGCGGAAGGGACGTGGACGGACCATGAAGCGTGGGGGCAGCTCAGCGGAACTTCGATGGCGCTCATGGCGCTGGGCGAGATCAAGTGGATGTGCCCCGGCGCCTATACCGGTGTCATTCCATCGTTGGAATCGCGGGTCCTCGAAGACTTTTAATGAATCTTTGAGTCACCGGTAAAGAGTCGTCGGCTGGATCGGGTGACCCGCCTTCGCGGCCGCATCGGCGAGGGCGGGTCACCGACGCTCCGAGACGAATTGTAACCGGTGCGCCTCAAAACGTGTGACCCCGCACCCGGCTCGTGAAGGCCGGCGGTCCTTCCGTCCTTCGTTGGCCTTCTGTAAATGAGGCTTTAGGGTCATTTCGGAACAATTTCTTCGCGCGAATTGCTTTGGCCGCTCATGACGTCGGCATCTGGCGACCGACGATCGCCTCGTAGAACCTCAAGCAAGGCAGCCGCCAAGGAAGGAGGACGACCAAGAGGTCATACACGATCTGACATACCCTCCGGCCGCATTGGATCAGTTCGATCCGGATCCGGCATCTGCATCCCCTACTTCTTTATGGGAGTGTCCGAAGGTTCGCCAAGGAGCTCGACGGCGTCGAACTCGTTCCAGCCCGCCACGAGGGAGGTATCCAACGTGATCCGAATCGCGATTTCATCATGGCGGCGCTCACAACTGCAACTCCCAGGTTTGTCCCACCAGATCCTGTCCGAAGCTGTGCTGCCGCTCTTCATGCACGAGGCGGTATCCCGCCGCTTCGTAAAGCCGGCGGGCCGCCCCTTGGTGCTGGCTCGTCCACAGCGTGATCTTCTTGTACCCCGCCCGCCGCGCGAACCGGGTGCTTTCCGCCACCAGCCGGCGCCCGATGCCCCGGCCCCGCGCATAGGGTTCCACCAAGAGCAGGCTGAGCTGCGCCACCTCATCATTCTTTCGGGCCAGAAGCACCGACCCCGCCACTTCCCCATTCCGCTCCGCCACCCAGCAGTGCTCCCGCTCGGGATCGAACCGCTTGATGAAGTCCGCCGCCATTCCCGCCACCACTCCTTCGAAGTGCCCGTTCCACCCATGCTCGTGGGCATACAGCACCGCATGCCGGTGGACGATCCAGCCCAAATCTCCGATCCGAAGCGCTCGGATCTCGAACGGAGCTCTCCGCGGCCCCGCGGATCCCAGGATCTCCTTGATCGTGTTCATCGCCATGACCAACCGTCGCTGATCGCCCGGCGAAAGCGCGCCGAGCATCCGGCGCACTTGGGCGTTCGCTCGATCATGGAAATCCGCCAGCACGTCGCCGCCTTTGCGGGTCAAGCGGAGGAGCTGATGCCGCCCGTCGGTCCGCGATTCCCGTCTTCGGATAAGGCCCCGCCGCTGGAACTTGGCGAGGATTCGGCTGAGGTAGCCTCCGTCGACGTCGAGCGCCTTTCCGATTTCAGTCGCCGTCGGCTTTTCGCGATGGCCCAATTCGTAGAGAACCCGCACCTCCGTCAGGGAGAAAGATCCCTTCAGATACCCCTTGCGAAGGAGTCCGATCTGTGTGGTGTAGAAACGATTAAAGCCGCGAACTTCGCCGATGCGTGGGTCCAGCTCGCCCGTCCGGGCGGGGGTTGCGACATCGCTCGATATCATGAGATACAGCCGTTTTCTATCATCTGCGGCCGGCCTTCGGCAGGCGGCTTCGAAGCGGCACCGCGCTCTCGGCACACGCCAAGAGAGGGCGGCCCATGTCCTCCACGGCCTTCTGGGCCGGCGCGATGGACGCGCTCATCCCGAGCGCCCTGATGGCCAATCCGGAGATGAACTCCGTTCTCATGGGTCCCCCGTCACGATGCGCTTGATTCGCTCCATGACGTCGCGGTTGATTGAACGTCGCTTGTACGTTCGAGCTCGCAGAAAAAAGTATCTCAGCAGAGATTGCTGTCGTGTCTCAAGCGTGCCGCCCCGTTGGGGACGTGGATCCTGTGAAAAAAGAAGCGGTGCAGACCTGTGTTTCATTCCCATGAGCCTTCCTCTGCCCATCCCACATCATTTAGACGTCCGATGCGGCGAATTCATATCGAGGTCAAACGTGCCACAAAACGAATTCACGACAGTCCAGTGCGGTCTAGACAATGCCCGGAACAAGCTTGTTGCCGGATCACGTCGTTCCCCCAGCGCGGCGAATGGGACTTCGGACTTGGGATTGAGCTGGGCGTCCTACGCGCGGAACTCGCCGGTCACGCGGAACAACACCGGGTACCCATCGAGAGAATGAGGGATTCTCTGAGAGATCTCCGGGGTCACGGCCACGACGAAGACCAGGATGCAGGGCTCGCCGCCGGACTGGGATTCAGCCGTTCCAACAACGCCCGGGACCTTCATGATCTCAGGGCTATGTTCCTTGAGCACCTGATGAACCGACTTCATCGGAAATTTTCATTTCTCTTCTATAGATGGCGGCACGGCTTTGCGGAATTCGAAGCGGTCAAGACGGGCGTTCCCCCCGACGCATGTTATCGTGGAAGCCCGCCTGCTCTTGTCGCCACCGCCTCCTGCGGTCCGCTTTGCTAATCACCGTCGATCGTCACGCCGAACCGTTCCAGAATGGGATCGATCGGGTTGGCGATCGTGTAGAAAAAACTGCCGGCAAAGAGAAGGCCGACCGGCTTCCTGTCGTCCCCCCTCGAGGGCCCTTTTCCATCGAACACGATAAGGGAACCCGAATCGCCTCCATCGCTGGCCGGGGGCGGATCGATGACGATTTGATTCACAAACCTGGCGACTTGCTGGTCTCCGTAGCCGATATTGACCGTCGCATGGATCGCCACGATTTTGCCCTTCGTAAGCCCCGTGGTTCTCCCGTACTTCTTCACGTGCATGGAGATCGCCGGCTCGAGGGTCGTCGATTGCGGCGTTCCGTATCCATCCGAGAGCGTGGCGTTGCCCAGGAACGACGCGTCGCTCAAGGCGATGGCCGCATCCATGACGTTGCTGGCTTGCGTGCTGAAGACGATGGGCTCATAGTCGGACAAGATCCCGATGTCGTCATCCGGCGACACCCCGCCATCGTAGGTGCCCGGCTGAATGACGGGATCGCCGATATCGGCCTGGTTCGAGTCCGCGTAGACGTGGTTATTGCTGAGGGCGAACACATCGGTCCCATCCGTCACGCGGCAACCGATCGTCCCCGCCGTGATGGACGGGTGCCCCGTCGAGACTCCGATCGGCACGGGGCGTGTCTGTCGGGCCGTGGGATCAGCCCCGGGCTTTCCTTTGCCTGCCTGTCGCCTCGGCGCGGCGTCTTGGGTGGCCACCCTCTTCAGGGCGACAACCTCGCCCATATGCCTGACGACCACGGGGAAACCCTCAAGATTCTCGGGAATGTCGTGCACATCGCCTTTCGTATAGACCACAAGCGCGATCCGGTTCCGGTCGTTGAGGCCGACCGCGTGGCCCACCACAGCCTCATGACTCATGAACCACTGGCTGTATCGCTCCTGAATCTCGATCGCCCGGGCGACCTGGGGGTGGTGCCGATTGAGCGGCTCATCGCGGTGGCGGGTACCGCTGCCGGCGGAATCCGCCAGGGCAGCCGGAGGACGTGTCGGCGCCGCCGACTCTACCTCGCGTACCGGATCCGCTTTGGCCGCCGTTTCACGTTCCCGGATCGAATCCGGGATCGACTGGGCCGTGGGCCCCAGGGAGTCGGGCGCCTCGAAGGCCGCTCGCGAGGCAACGGGGCTCTCATGGCTGCCGTGCAGAAGAAAAGCGGCGAGCAGTGTCGCGGTCGCCACGGCCATCATCCCGAAGTGCGCGATCCATCGTTTCTGGGCCATCGTTCGACTCCTAAATGCATTCCCCCGGCCGGAACACCTGCGGAACGGCCGGGTCCACCTTACGGATACTGGTACGGAAGTCAAAGCAATTTATATAACTTCTGACCGGACCAGACGCTTCCCGCCTTCAAGATCCGGCCGAAGCCCGACTATTAGAAACGCTCGCGAAGTTGCCCACGGCGGGTCACCGGCATATCATGGGGACATGACCGCTCCCGCAGTGTTCGCCGTCGCCGTCACCCTGCTCTCGCAAGACTCCATCGTCGTGAAATTACTCAAGGAGGGCAATGAGGCGTACGCCCAGCGGGACAAGGACGGAATGCCTGAGAAGGCTCTCCAATCTTACAAAAAAGCGTTGGTCCTCGATGAACGACGCGTCGAGGCGTATATTCGAATTGTCCTCGTCCAGTTCTGGATCGGCACCCATCAACAAGATCCCGAGAAGCTTCAGGCCGCCCTGCGGGACGGCATCGAGTACGCGAAGATCGCCCTTTCAATGGACGCAAACTGCATGGCGGCGCATTTCTGGCTGGCGATCCTCTACGGTCTCTACGGACAGTCGCGCGGTATCCTCCAGAGCCTTCATATGTTGGATCCGATGAAGGCCGAACTGGACTGGGTCTTGAAACATGACGAAGCTTACGAGGATGCGGGGGCGCATCGTGTCTATGGACGGCTTTATTTCAAACTTCCCGGCGTCAAAGGCGGCGACAACGAGAAAGCGAAGACGCATCTCAAGCGGGCGATCGAACTCGCGCCCAAGAATCTGCTTAATTATCTCTACCTCGCCGAGATCCACGTCGCCGAAAACCGCAAGGAAGACGCGATAGGCTGTTTGAAAGCGTTGCTCGATCAGCCCGACGACCCGCGCTGGCGACCCGAGTGCAAGGAATGGCGCGAACAAGCCGGGGCAATGCTCCAGGACCTGGAGAAGTGAGCCTGAAGATGAAGCTGGCGGTGGGAAGCCTCGCGCTGGCCGGGGCGGCCGGCGGCGGACTCTGGTTCGTCATGGGTAGCTGTCACATCGATACGGAGGTCACTAAACCCCACGAACAGCGCGATCTTCAAGCCCATGAAATCCGCGCCATGCTCGCCGGTTCCGACTTCAAACGGATGCTCGAAGCCGGCCAGCAGATCGACAAGCTAGCCCCCGCCGAAAAGCTGCGGGTTCTGTTGACCCTGGCCAAGGATCCCGACGCCGCCGTGCGGCTCTTCGCCGCGAAGAAATTAAAGTCGGTCGACGATCCGCTGGCCAAGGAAACCCTTGCCCGACTCGCGAAGGACGACCCGGATCCGACCGTGCGCGAGATCGCGGGCACGCCGGAATAGCGCCGACATCGCTTCCCGACTCCTAAACGCTTGTGACGGTCGCCCGAAGCGCTTAGATTACAGCCGCCACTTCGGTTCGGCCGTACTCGTTCGAGGGAAGCCGCCATGGCCGACATCGTCCTGGTCAATCCGCGCTTTGAACCCTCCTATTGGGGCTTGGAGCACGCCTTGCCGCTGTTCGGCAAGAAGGCGAATCTGCCGGTGGCCTGCTTGCCGCTCTTGGCGGCGCTCACGCCGCGCGAGCATTGCGTGGCGCTGGTTGACGAGAGCATCCAGCCGCTCGATTGGGACCGGCTGGCCCGGGCGGACCTCGTGGGCGTGACCGGGATGAGCGTGCAGCGGTTCCGCATGAAAGAGATCCTCGCGGAGTTGAAAGCGCGAGGCGCCTTCACCGTCGTGGGGGGCCCCTGGGTCACGGTCGAAGAGGATTACTTCGGCGAGCTGGCGGACGTGATCTTCATCGGCGAGGCGGAGGAAACGTGGCCGAGGTTCCTGCGGCAATGGACCGCCGGCGCGCATCAGCGTCGCTACGAGCAATCCGAGCGGAGCGACATGACCCAAGTCCCGTGCCCGCGGTACGACCTGCTGCGATCTCGCGACTACATGTTCGGCAGCGTGCAGTTCTCGCGCGGCTGCCCCTTCCAGTGCGAGTTTTGCGACATCATCGTCACCTTCGGCCGCCGTCCGCGCTTGAAAACGCGCGCTCAGGTGCTCGCGGAGATCCAGGCGCTGCACCGGCAGGGGCTTGACCTGACGTTCATCGTGGACGACAACCTGATCGGCAATAAGCACGCCGTGAAGGATCTGCTGCGAGCGCTGGCCGGGTGGCAGGAGGAGAACGGCTACCCGATGACCTTTTTCACGGAAGCCTCGCTCGACCTGTGCGAGGACGATGAGCTGATCGACCTCATGGTCCGCGCCAATATTCAAAGCGTGTTCATCGGCATTGAAAGCCCCAATGAAGAATCGTTGCGGGAGACCAAAAAGCTGCAGAACGTCCGCCGGCGTGGCGGGACGATGCTGGACAAGATCCACAAGATTCAGCGGCTCGGCCTGGAAGTCTGGTGCGGAATGATCGTCGGTTTCGACCACGACGATCCCGGCGTCTTCGACGCCCAGGTGCGATTCATTCAGGAAGCGAGGATCGTCCACGCCATGGTGGGCATGCTGGCCGCCATTCCCAAGACGCCGTTGCACTCGCGACTGGCGCGGGAAGGCCGTCTGGACTTTTCCGATCGACCGGAGTTCGGAACCAACGTCATTCCGCTGCGGATGGGCCGCGACGAGTTGGCCGACGGGTACCGGCGCGTAATGCGCGAGCTATACCAGCCGCACGCCTATTTCGATCGCGTGGACCGCCTGTTCCTCGATCCGCGGTTCCAGGTCGGCGCGGCTCAGCGGGCCCACTGGCGGAAGCGTTTTTGGCCGCGCGTCAAGGCGCAAGCCGCCAACATGATCCGCGCCCTGGCCATCCAGCGCCGCCTGATGCGCACCGTCAAGGAAGGTTCGCTGCGCCAGGAGTATCGCCGGCGCCTGCGGGCGGTCTGGCGATCGAAGCGTGATCCGTACCTGCTCTTCGTGTACGCCGTGAAATGTGTCATGCATTATCACTATTACACCATGGTGCGAGATATGGCGCGCGAGCGACGGACGCTGGTGAACACGTTTTAGAGCCTGCGTCTCCCCTGCCCCGCGAAGGGCGATGAATCGTCACTTGACTTTTTCTTCCTCCCCGCCGTGGGGGAACCGGCCGGAACGCTCGCAGGTCTTGATGATCTTGCCGTCGCACTTATCGTGTTTGATGTTCTTGACGACGCGGTCGGATGCCCCGCATTTTTCGCATTTGTAGATGACCAAGGCGACCACCTCGATCTTTACGCAGCACCCCGCCGCACCACAGCAATACCTGGAATGATATTTCTGGCTCCCATGCATGATTGGGCACGAGTAACAATTCTTGATGCAGACTTCGGCCAACTCCACTTTGCCCTTGCAGGTCTTGCAGATGCCCTTTTCCGCGTCTCCCTTGCCGCAAACCTTCTTGCACTCCGGACAGTAGACCCTCTGCACCACCTTCGAAAGGTTGCACCGCTTTTCCGCAGACTCCTGTCTCGTTTCCATGCCGTCCCTGTCCTTGCCCGCCAGCAAGGCGCATACGAACGCCATGGCCACCGTCAGGGCACCGAACTTCTTCATGTGAATTTTCCTTAACAGAGCGTTTGTACTCCCCATACAGGTTCAAGACCCGAAGATCATGTCCGCCATGGCCGCCAGGCTGCCGCCAAGGCGAGAAGGGCCAGCATGCCGAACCACATGCCGCCGACTCCCGATCTGCTCGCCGCGACGCGGGCGCCGCAAGCCCCGCCTGAACGGGTTTGGCGACTGGCCGGAGGAGACGGGGACAAGGGGACGCGATGATCCGGTTCGCCCTTCTTGGCTGCGCCGGCGGAGGACGGCTCGGCGGCGCGCAGGCTCCTCTTCTCGGGCAAGGCCCCCGCTTCGGAAGTATCGAGGAGCTCCGCCGCATTTTTTCCGCATTCGAGGGCGAGGAACTCTCCGGCAAGCAGTTTCCATCGTTCGCGGGCGCTGCCCCCGTCCGATACCTCAAGATAGGATTGCGCCTCCTGAAGCAGGCGATCGCCGATCGTGCGGATTTCGGCCAGCTTTTCCTCGGCCACCTTCCTCAGACTTGGGAAAACGCCCTTCGCGGCGGTTGTGAGCTTGTCGATCGCGTCCTTCCATCGCCGCTCCACCAAGGCGCGCTCTCCTTCTTCCAAAGGCCGGTTGTGCGCTTCATACTCCTCGCGCGAGCGGTGCTCGCCGGGCATTTGCTCGAGCGCCCGGCGCAAATCCTCGATGATCTGTCGAGCGTCGCCTCCGCCGCGCCGGAACATCTCGTGTCCCGCTCCGTCGCACCAGACGATGGTAGGGACGGCGAAGGAAGACTCACTGAGGAATCTCAGCCCGATGGCGGAAGTCCGCTCGTGCTCGTCGCACGTGAGGTTGCGATAAACCTCGCAGCGCGTCACGTCTCGGCCATCCACGACGGTCTTGATGACGTCGTGTTCCCTTCCGGTCGCGGACGCGATGGCGACCATGTCGGTGCTGGCATCGATCAATGCTTGATTCGGAACGGTGGAGACCTCCACCTTGACATTCGCCTTTCAGTCCGTGGGAGAGACGATCATGATCATGATGGGCACGTTGCGGGCACCGGCCTCGCGGATGGCCGCTTCCCACGATCTGGCCCAGACGACGTGGGACTTTTGAGGCGAATGTCCGGCGGGGTCGCTTTCCTGGGCGGAGCACACCGCCGTCCCAATAGCCAGCAACGCCGGCGACGCGAAGAACATGGTGAACCGCGCGCTCATAGGTTCCTCCCGAGAAGCAACCCGGCCATGCCGAACGTACCCCTTCTCTTTAGACTCCGGCACCAGAGTCGATTTCCTGCCCATATGAAAATCGCTCGCGATGGCGCTCCCCCCCCGACACATCGACATAGGTAGGCCCTCGCGAGCTGTCCCTGTCACACCACCGGACATGCGGATCCGCATCCGGCGGTTCGGCGGGATAAGCCAAGCCAGCGGTCAGTTGAGGGAGACCGAGCGAGCCGAAGTAAGCATCCGGCAGAGCGATCTTCAGAGCGGGGCTACCGGCCAGCCTCCAAGGACCTTTGGCGCTTCCGGCGGATTGGGCCGCCAAGTCACCTCCGATCCCCAATCGGCGTAGTTCCGCGTAGCGT
>JACQVR010000068.1 GCA_016209705.1 Planctomycetota bacterium | reverse complement strand
GGAACCCCTCGACTTCGCTGCGCTTCGCTCGGGGTAAGCAGCCCCGTAGGGATGCAAATATTTACTCGGGGCTGCTTAGGAGCGCGTCGGGGTAAATGGGTCGTCGCACTCCTCATGGCGACGACTTCGGCGCCGCTTCCTCTTTCGTGGCCGCTTCGCCGCTGAGCGTCTGGCCCAGACTCCTGGCGAGCATCTCATACCCCTCCGCCAGCGGGTGGCTGGCGTCCGCGTAAAGGCGCGACGGAAGCGGCTCCGGCGCGACGTACCGTACGCCCGCGGCGCGCAGCCCCGCTTCGATCCGCGCGCGAAGCGCCCGATAACGCGATCGGCTTTCCACGGTCAGGGCGTGCTCATTGAACGGCCCGACCAGCACCACCACGTCGTTGCCGCGCTCGCGCAGGAGTCGGATCGCGCGCAGGAACGACGCCCACTGGAAGGATCGATCCGGATCGACCCATTCATAATCGCAGGGACGGAGGCCGCGCTCGGTCCAAGGGAGCGGCTTTTCCCGTGACGTTTCATCAGGTGGAGCGAGGGGCTGGAGGCCCGGAAGCTCGTACGGATGCTCCACCGTCCACGATGGAATGTCCCTCCGATCGAAGCGGACCTGCTGGAGATGTTTCGTCCAGGCGAAGAACGGGAGCGAACGCCGCACGATGATCGCCAGGCGCCGCGAGAGATCCGCCTTGTAGCAGGCGATGTGGGGCGAAAACTGCGGAACCAGCTCGGGGTGGTTGAACGTGAATTCCTCCGGCCGGCTCAAGTCGAGCCGCGGAGAGCTCAACCAGAGCGGATTGCAGTGAAGGATCACCTTGCGGCGGCGGATTCCCGCGCCGTAGTGCTCGATGAGACCCGCCAGCGCGGCGGGATGCCCTCCATGGACGCCCAGGTTTCGCGCCCCCAGCCGAAAAGGAAGCGTTTCGTCCTTCCGCACGTAGGCGCCCCATACGAACGAGTCGCCAAGCACCACCGGCCCCTCGCGACGGGCGTGCAGGTCGAAGAGCCAGTAGTCCTCGCTGAGATCGTACGGAATCCGATCGACCTCCGAAGCCCCGTCACGCGGCCAGAGGACGACCGCCGCGGCGAACGCCGCCACGACGGCCCACTCCCGAAGCGTCCAGATCATGATCAGAATTGAAAGTAGATGAAGTCCTGCGACGCCGGCTGGGAGACGATCGCCAGCCAGGCGACCATGAACAGCGCCGCCGCGATCCGAACGGGCGACGCCTGAACCAGAGGCCGAGTTCGCGCTTCCGATGTGAGCTGGTAGGCCCACACGATCAGGACCATCGCCAGAAGGACCAGCGGAAACCGCGGATCCGCCCAGCCGCTCGCGAAGATCCTCGAGACGATCGTCCACGAGTCGCCCCAGGTTCGCGCCCGAAAGAAGATCCACGCGAACGTCACGAAGGCGAACACGAACGTCTGCTTGACGATCCTCGGCAGCCGCTCGTAGAACTCGGAGCGCTCCAGCTCGCGGGTGAGCATGCGGCCCGCCGCGTGCAAGGCGCCCCAGATCACGAAGCCCCACGCGGCGCCGTGCCACAGGCCCGAAAGCAGCATCGTGATCAGGATGTTTCGATATGTCCCGCTCCGGTTTCCCCCGAGCGGAATGTAGACGTAGTCTCGAAACCAGGACGACAGGCTGATGTGCCATCGGTTCCAGAAGTCGCCGAGCCCGGTCGCGGCATACGGCGCGTTGAAGTTGACCATCAGGCGGAAGCCCATGAGGCGCGCCACGCCGCGCGCCATGTCGGTGTAGCCGCTGAAATCGAAGTAGATCTGCCAGCCGAAGGCGAACGTCGCCAGGAGGAGCGCGGCGGATTGGAACTCGTGAGGCGCTCCGTAGACGCGGTCGACGTAAAGCGCCAGGTAATCGGCGAGCGCCACTTTCTTGAAATACCCCACGAAGAAGAGCGAAAGCCCCTCCTCGATATCACGGCGTCCGATCGGAGGCGCGGACCGGAGTTGCGGAAGCAGATCGCGAGCCCGCTCGATGGGGCCAGCGACGAGTTGAGGGAAGAGCGCCACATACGCCGCGAAACGGATGAAGTTCGGCTCGGCCGCGAGCCGGCCGCGGTAGGCGTCGATCGTGTAGCTCATCGACTGGAACGTGAAAAAGGAAATGCCGACCGGAAGCAGAATGTCCGGCGCGGGAATCGGGACACCCACCGCGTTCAGGTTCTCCGTGATCCAACCGGCGTACTTGAAAAACGCGAGCAGGCCGAGGTTCATGACGACGCTGACGGCGAGCCACCACTTCCTCCGCCGGCTCCGCTGCATGAGGAGCACGACGCCGTAGTCGATCGCCGTCGAGACCACGATGAGCGCCAGATAAAGAGGGTTCCACCAGCCGTAAAAAACGTACGACGCGATGAGAAGCCAGTGCATCATGAATCGCGTAGGCCGGAGGGCGAGGTGGACCGGGTAGACGATCGCGAAAAAGACGAAAAAGATCGGGGCGTGAAAAAGCATCAGGGTTTACGCACGCACCGGAAGCCGAGCGTGTCGGGCGCGAGGCAGGCGTCTCCGAATCCGGGGCGGTCGCCGTCCCGCGCGGAAGAGCGAACCTGCGCCGCGGAAGACTTGAACGAGCCTCCGCGAACGGCGTAGAGCGACCCGTCCGGCGTGAACGGATCGTTGCACCACTCCGCCACGTTGCCGTGCATGTCGTGGATTCCCCAGGCGTTCGGCCGCTTGCTTCCGGCGGGATGCGTCCTTCCCTGAGCGTTCTCGGCGAACCAGGCGTGGTCCGCCATTCGCGGCGGATCGCCCTTCCCGGCGCGGCAGGCGTATTCCCATTCCGCCTCGGTGGGAAGGCGATAGCCGTTCTTGGTGGGGTCGCACTCAGCCGTCTCCTCGTCGTAGCAGGGCTCCAGTCCCTCGGCCGCGGATCTCGCGTTGCAGATCCGGACCGCCTGGATCCACGTGACGTTGTCGATCGGATGGCGGGGTCCCTTGTTCCGGGAGGGATCGGAAATCTGGAGGCGATCGAGCATGTCCTGGGTCGCTTCGGTGCGATCGATCAGGAAAGACGGCTGTCCTTCCGATGCGGGAACGACGACCATCTCTTGCCCGCCTGCGGTCGTCATGATCGGCGGCGCGGGTGGAGCGCAAGCGGTGAGCAGCAGAGCGAAGAGCGCGCGCTTCATGGGGAGGGAACCCAGTCGGGTTCCTTGTTCGAGGATCCATCCGAGGTGATCCGAACGACCTGGTTCTTGCCGGAGGCGTCGGCGACGAACAGGTCCCAGCCCTCCGCCTTCACGCCCGGATTTTGCGGCATCGACCAGAAGCCGCGCCGCCGGTCCGTGGGTCCGGAGCTGTAGACGATGTACTTTCCGTCCGGCGACCAATCGGCGTGATACGTCTGCATTCCGTCGCGATTCCGGACGACGTCCCGGCGATCAAGAACCTTGGGCCGATCTCCGGGAAAATCGAGACGCCCCACGCCGAGCGCGTAGTCGCCGTGGCCCCACACAATTTTTCCGCCGTCCGCGGCGACATCCGGGCGGCAGCCCTCCAAGCCGAGATTGTGGACCCGCCGGCCTCCGGCCTCGATGGCCAGAATGGCGTGACCGTAACCCAAGCCGCCGTGCACGGTGGCGAAAAACCACTTTCCATCCGGCGACCAAGCGAGCGTGTACAAATGTTCGAGCTCGTCGTTCGGATGGTCGCGCGTCCGGCCCGTGTCCAGCGTGAAGAGGCGCAGGCCCTTGGTCGCCCACGTTTCGACGGTGTAGCGCGCGTATTCGGAGGGCAGAAACGCGATCTCCTTTCCGTCGGGGCTCCAGCACGGATCGCGAGCGCCGTCGGCGATCTTCGTGCGACCGGTCCCGTCGGCCTTCATGTAATAGAGGTTGCGGACTTTCTTCCCGTCGATTCTTTCATCCGCCATGAAGGCGATGTGGCGTCCATCCGGCGAGGCCTTGGGATACAGCTCGTCGATGTCCTCCGTCTTGGTGAGGTTGACGGGGTTCGAGCCGTCGGCGTTGACACGATAGATCTCCCAGTTCCCGTCGCGGCGGGTCTCGAAGAGGATCTTGAAGGGATAGGACTTCAGCGCGTCGTCCTGCGCGCCGAGCACGACGAGGAGTGAAAGCCACCGCACGATAATCAGGATACGGGCGCATCCGCCGCCGCGTTTGGGGGGAGATTGCGTGGAGGGCATACGTTGAAAGGGTCCGCCGCCTGCGCGAACCGGCCGACTAAACGCGGGAAAAAATAATTCCGCTGGCCGAAGCGAGCCCCTGTTACAAATAATTCTCAAAACTTTTCGTAACGCTACAAAATATTCTCAAAACTTATTGTAACACACCATCGACACCTCTGATCCGTAGCATCTATGGACATTCGAATCCCCATAGGAGGCTGACATGCTGCGCGCCCTCGTGATCGGAGTGTTGCTGGCGTCCGCGCCGTCCGCCGGAGTCCACGCGCGCCAGGAACCGCCCGCTTCGCCGCACGGCAAGATGTGCCCCGAGAACTGCGCGAAGTGCGGCGACGCCGTCAAGCACGCGCTGGAGTTCCTGACCCAACACCAGGACGAAAGCGGCCGGATTCCCATGGAGAAGACCGGAAAGCGGGGCGCGAATTTCACGAACATGTTCAAGCAGGCCGGCGACGTCATGACCACCTCCCTGGCGGGCCTGGCGTTCCTCGGCGCCGGCAACACCACCACGGCCGGCCCGCACCGCGAGCAGGTGGCGAAGATCAAACAGTACCTTTCGGACCTCCCGCGACGCCGCGTCAACGGAGATACCTGGCCGGCCGCCCTGGCGCTGATTTTCTACAGCGCGCTCCATCAAAAGGAGAAGGACGCCGCCTCCAAGGAATCCATGGCGAAGCTCGTCGCGTTCCTCTCCAAGCAGCAGAGCAAGCAAGGCGGATGGTCGCTGGGCCGGGCGCAAGGGTTCATGACGGAAGACACCCGCAACCTGACCGCCGCCGTGAACGTCTGCATCTTCGCCCTGGGATGGGCCCGCGCGGCCGGCGCGGAGGTGAACCCGGAAGTCTTCGAGCGATCCAAGCGGTTCCTGGAGAAGACCTATCGCGATGACGGCTGGTTCAACTACATGATCAAGCGGGACAACGGAGAGCCCCGGGAGGGGCGCGCCGTGGCGGGACTGCTGGCGCTGCACTACCTGGGGGCGGCTCAGGAGGAGAAGTTCGCGGCGACGTACACGTTCGCCCGGCGGAACATGGAGCGTGTCACCAGCCACCACGTTCCGCATCTGCATCTACTTCTGGCGGGATTCGCGTACCGCCTGCTGGGAGCCGAGGATTGGGAGAAGTTCGCGCAGGTATTTTTTGACAAGCTCATCGCCTGCCAGGGAGAAGACGGCGGGGCCAAGGCGCTCTTCAAGTTCGATCGGAAGATCATGATGACCATCTGGACCGACCACTCCTTCGGGCCGAACTACGCCACGGCCGTTCTCGCCGCGCTGCTTCAGGTCCCCCGCTACCAGTTCGCTCCGGCGCCCTCGAAGCCGGCGCGGCAGGAATTCATGGTCAAATAACGAAGACCGCAAAAACAGCACCCCAGAAGTTCAAATCTGGTTCATCCGGCGAATGCGTACTTTATCAGTCGCCAAGCGCTTCCCGCCCCCCCAACCTATATAACTCATGGCCGCCGACCCATCCCGCCATATTCGGCAAGAAAAGTGGCAACAAAATACATTGACTTCAGCAAGCGTCATGGTCGATCATAGCCCCTTGGTGGTGGGAGAGCCCGCATGAGACCCGCGAACGCATGTCAAAGGCGCATCCACACCCCCGGCGATTCAATCGAATTTGGACAGCGCGCCTCCCCTTCCCCTCACAAGTTTTTGCCTGCAACATCCCGCGGGATATCGGCCTCGCGAATTTCCGCCTCGCGCCCAAGGACCGATCGGACCGGGGGAGCGACACGAAGAAGAAGGCGGCTCGTCCACGGCGGACAGGGACACGTTCCACCTAGGCGGCCCGAAGAAATTTCCTGCACTCCTTGCGGGCCGCTTATCCTGAGCGAGCCGCAGGCGAGTCGAAGGATTCACCAGGAACCCCTCGACTTCGCTCGGGGTAAGCAGCCCCGTAGGGATGCAAATATTTACT
>JACQVR010000067.1 GCA_016209705.1 Planctomycetota bacterium | reverse complement strand
TCGAATGCGATATACTGCATCGTGCGCCTCCCTTCTGCGGCGTGGGCCGCGATTGCTTCTCCGCAGCGCAGGATACATTCCTGCGCAGGGAGGCGCGCGCTTTCATAACATCATGACGGCAACGAGGCGCGGGGAGGGCAAGGCCAATGACGAAGCCCCTCCACAGTCCGGGTTATTGCTCCCCAGTCCGGGAAGCCCCTCCAAATCCCTCCCCCTCTCCCCAAGGAAGAGCGGGGCGGGCAGAGCAACCGACTCCTGGCGTGCAGGGTCAGACAGCGGCTGTAGCCGCAGGGACAGCAGCCAAAAGCAGTTAAAGGACCGCGCGACATCCCTGAAGCATCCATGATCGCGCGCGCGACCGGAACAACCCGAGATGTGGCTTCAGTAACTCCTTGACCTCATATGGTCGGAATCTAATATGCCCCGCCGGGGTTCGCCTGTAGGCCAAGAGGATTCCCGGCCCCGTACCAACGACTTGAATCGCTTCGTCAATGTTAGGGTCCGTCGGTGGAATTCCAAGAAGGCGCAGGGCCGCCGGAAGCGCCTGCCGAATGGCGAAGTCCTCTTCTTGCGAAGGATGCGGCTCGTACTCGAGAATCCATCCTGTCAATGCCCGGCAAAGCTGCATCTCCAGTGCTGCGATGTCCTCCGGCGCGCCCGCCGGAACCCGCTCTATAAAGCCGGCCCTACACAGCGCTTTGGGCCAACGGAGGACGGCTTCGCGCGCCGTATCACGTTCGGCGCGCCGCCGCCGCTCCCGAGTTAGTCGGTCATTACGTCCTAGTCGCGCCAGGAACCGACAGAAAATGGCCTTGGCGATGCGATCACGGAACGCTTCTGGCATGAGTCCCCTCCCCCCGCCGTAAGGTCAACTTCAGAGCGCAGCAAGGGTCCACCTCTTCCACGCGGCCTCCGCTGTCGCTCACTTACGGCCTACTGGAATTTTACGCCGGTCCTGTCGGGATGTCCATACGGTTCGCGCACTAGCGCACGACACCGGCGCGGCAGTCGAAGCGCGAACGCAACCACCCGCAGCCGATCCGCCTCCCCCGCCAGGAAGGTGTCCACGTCGGTTTCGAATTCCATGCGCCCTCCCATGCCGCATATCACGGCAACTAGGCGCGGGGAGGGCAAGCGAAACCGGCGAAGCCAATGCTTCTTCAGCGCGACTTCACGATGATGTCGACAACCCCCTGTTCGCTGCGCGTTGCGTCCAGCACATTCTGGAGCGAGCCCCTGGGTCGACCGCCGTACCGATCGTAGCTTACGCCAGATGCACAGACGCGCACCGTCGAATATCGAGACCCGAAGGCGTCCTCAGATTTCTTCTACGCCTTCCTGCGCCTCGCGCTCGACGTGGCGCTCCGCGAGAACGTCGCGGTTTATCAGTCGCACGCCAGTCGCCGGCAGGTTCTCGTGGAGGAAGCCTGGACCCGCGCCGGGCTGATCATCCACCAGCAAATCATCTGGTCAAAGTCGCGTCCTATTCTGACACACTCGCATTTCATGTGGCAGCACGAGCCGTGCTTTTACGGCTGGATCGAAGGCAGGCCGCCAGCCCTTCGCCCGGACCCGTGCCTCACAAGCGTTTGGCAAATCGACCAGAAAGATTCGCAGGACGGCATATTCTCGGCTCAGCAGCGTACACGGACTCTCGCGCGCAGAGCCCACAGGTCGAACCGCCTGATTACCTCGGAGGTTTGCCGACTCCACCTATCAAATAATGGACCTCATTCGGACCATAATTGTTCTCCAGACGGATTTCAGCATTGCGGAGGTGCTCGTTGATCTTGGCCAATTGGTCCCATGTCAGTATTGCTAGATATTCCGAATCCATCACACGACGCACGATTTCCCGCTGGCGGCGCCACTCTTCCATCACGGCATTCCAGTTGGTCCTCAGCTCCTCCTGCTTCTTCTCGAATCCATACGCCCCACCGCAGCTCTCGATGATCGCCTTCGTCGCCGCTTCCTGTTCCCGCTTGACAAGGTTTTTCAAAGCACCAGATGTGTGCGCGTCGAGCCCTAAGCGGGCCGACGTAATTTCCTGCACCCCCCTCCCGAATTGGCCGATAAACCCTGTAGACCAGATTGGAGAGGGTAGCCGTGGTGCAGAGAGAGGG
>JACQVR010000073.1 GCA_016209705.1 Planctomycetota bacterium | reverse complement strand
CAACAACGAAAACCCGAAGCCTTTCGTCTGGACCGCGTCCGTCGAACAGATCCTGGAGAAAGTCTCCAGCTGTAAAGCAATTTTGGAGACACTACACTAGTTCGGCTCGACAATGTACGTCGTCAGCGTGCCCAGGCCTTCGACAATAGCCTCCACAACGTCTCCCGGCTTGAGCCAGGCCGGCTCGTCCATGCCCGCCGCCACGCCAGGGGGGCTTCCGCTCGTGATAACATCACCCGGTTCGAGCGTGATGTTGGACCACCACGAGACGAGCTCGGCCGGCTTGTAGTGCATATGAGCCGTGCTCGATTGCTGCCGCACCTTGCCGTTAACGAGGAGCTTCATCTCAAGGGTGTGCGGGTCGGGGATCTCCTCCTTGGTAACAAGCCATGGCCCTAGAGGACACGAGCCGTCGAAGCTCTTGCCGAGGAGGATCACTTTGTTCGCGTGCTCGCGTGCTTGGATGTCGCGTGCCGAAAGGTCATTGAAAACAGTGAACCCGGCGACATAGTCGAGCGCTTCCTCCACCCGCACCCGGTGTGTCTTGCGCCCGATGATGATGGCCATCTCGACCTCGTAATCCAGCTGCTTGGTGAAGACGGGTCGCGCGACTTTGGCCCCGCTCGCGACCACGGCAGACGGTGCTTGGAGGAAGCCCGTGGGATGCTCGAAGTGAAAATCCTGCCAGTTGTGCGACGACCACTCAGGCGCCTTCCACGTGGTCAGCTCCTTGAGGTGCGCATCGAAGTTGCACGCCGTGTGGATGATCTTGCCAGGGCGCGGGACAGGGGCGAGCAGCTCGATCTCCGACGTGGCGTAGGCATACCGTCGCTCGCCCGGCGCTTTGAGCCTCTCGGGCGAGGTCTTCTTGAGCTCGGACTCCGCCCTTGCAAGCGCGGCGCGGGCCTCGCCCATCGCCTCATTCCCGGCGCTCAGAAATTCGAGCATTGTGCGCGGCAGCGAGCCTCCGGTCAGCGCAGACAGGTCCACGTAGACTTCGCCGACGACACCGCCGATGGTGGCCGCACCGTCCTCTCGGATCCGAAAAGTCGCGAGCTTCATCTTGAGTCTCCTAGAGAGAAGGTGAAGATCGACGGTGGTATATCCCGCATGATCGAATGCCTTCTTCCGAAGCTAACTCGAAAGGCACGCACGCGGCCCGCGTGCCGGTCACCACTTCTTCCACCATCGACCGCAAAAGCTGTCGGCTCGTCTCGCACTTGCTTGTATGATGCCCACTCATGGGGCCGGTCTCAAGGATAGCCACTGAGACGGTGTCCGGGAAAGGGTCGCCGTGGCTCGCTCGACCGGTGTTCAGCGCTCGGACGGTGTCCCGAGGCAACGGAAGCGTCCTCGGATGGACAGGCGTCGAGATCTTCACGCTGCAGCCCTCCCCACGAGCCTGGGCACCACCTCCATACCGAGCAGGCGGATCGTCTCTAGACACGCATCCGCGTCGGCGCCGACCACCTCCATCAGGGAAAGATCGAGGCCCGCGTCGACGAGCTCTTGCAGAACTGGCACACACTCCTCAGGCGTACCCGCTACGACTGTAAAGCGGCGCAGGATGCGGTCACTCACGAACTCCGTCAGATCCTCCTTCCCCGCCTCCAGCGCCTTGCGCATGGGCGCAAGTTCCTCCTCCGTGATGCCCGAGCTGCTGAGGATCACGTCGTTCTGAATGTTGCGTATCTTGTTGACGACATACGTGGCGGCGTAGCCCCGAGCCGCGTCGCGTGCCTTCGCCCCGCTTCGGGAAACGCTTGCGAGGATAACGCCACCCACGGGGAACTGCTTCGGCAAGCGTCCCACCCGCTCGAATCCCTTCCGTAGATTCCCGTACGAATACCTGACAAACCCTGGCGATGTGAGACCCGGGAGGATAAGCCCGTCAGCAATCTCACCGGCGAGACGCTGCATGGACGGCCCAGTCGCTCCGATGTAGATCGGGATGTCGCTTCGATGCCTCATCCGCGAGGGGTCGACGGGGGGTACGGAAACCTGAAAGATCTCCCCCTTGTAGGAAAACCGCTCGCCGCGGATGATGCCTCGGAAAATCTCGATGGCCTCCCGGTGGACCTTGACAGGCGTCGCCTTCTTGAGGTCAACCTCGATGTAGTTGACGCCGACCTTGCCCGTCCCCATCCCCATGATGAAGCGGCCGCCGGAAAGCTCGTCGAGCGCCGCGGCTTCGGCAGCTTGCACCGTCGGGTGCCGGACGTACGGCGAGATGATCCCAAGACCGACGGGGATGCGCTCGGTCGCCCTGATCGCCATCGCAAGCGTGGTTATCGCACCGCGGCTCTCGTGCCCGTAGTTCCGGAACCAGTGGTAGGCTTCGGCAATCCAGAATCCACCTTCTAGGCCCGCCTCTTCAGTCGCCCTCGCGTAAACCGCGATCTCATCGAGCGGCTCGTAAGACTTGAAGATCACACCGACCTGCGGATGGCTTGAGCCCGTCATGCCGACCCCTCCACACTAAAACGGCTTAGTTGTGATGCGCTCCCGAGAGCCTAAGTGACAGTCATGTAGCTCGCCCTGCCCCTACAGGTGGTGAGCTTCATCGCCGTTCCCCTCCGGTGATCCGCCGTTCGTAGGTGTCCTCGATGATACGGATCAGGTCGTAGATAAACCGGTTGGCTGGCGTCGGCACGCCGAGCCGCTCGCCCTCCCTGACCACGGCCCCATTGATGGCCTCGATTTCGGTCTTCCTGCCGCGCGTGACATCCACCGTCATCGAGCCGATGTGGGTCTTCGCCTCGGCCGAGACGCGCCAGAGGTATTCGATCCCCTCTTCGTAGGTCAGCGGGATGCCTTTCTTCTGAGCGACCGCGACGATCTCCCGTGTCGTTGCCTCCAGGATCTCGCGGGCGTTCGGATGGGCGGCGATGTCGCCGATGGTGAGGGGCACGACGGCGGAGAGCGCGGTGACGCCCGCGTTGATGACCAGCTTCCGCCAGATTCGGAACTCGACGTCAGGGGAGATCTCCGTGTAGAGTCGCGCCGCGTTCATCGCGGACGCGACCCGTTCCACAGGCGGGGTCACCCTCCCGCTGACAGGCCAGATGTACGTCTCGCCGCGCCCCAGAAAGCTCGCCTCCACGTGCCCAGGGCCGCGCAGGATGGCGGCGAGCGTGGTGAGTCCCATCACCACCCGCTCAGCCGGCACCACCGCCTTGATGATGTCGACGTTGCCGATACCATTCTGAAGGGTCAGCACCAGCGTTTCCGGGGCAATCAGCGGCGTCGCTTGTCGGATGGCCTCCGCCGTGTCGTTGTGCTTGCAGAAGACGATGACCAAGTCGACAGGGCCAGCGTCGGGGGGCTCCGTCGTGGCCTTGACGGCGACCCGCCGGGTGACCCCCCGCTCGCTGAACCCGAGCCCTCCGGCACGGATGGCTTCGACGTGGGCCTTCCAGACATCGATCAGCCAAACCTCCTGCCCGGCTTCAGCGAGCCGCCCGCCGAAGAGGCTTCCCATAGCCCCGGCCCCGACGACCGCAACCTTCACGCGCCTTGCTCCCCTCCTAGAATGGGCAGTTACACTAACATTGACCTGGCAATATGTCAAGTCTTGACAGGTCAACTTGACAACATCTCGAATCTTGTTGTATCATTAGCGATTGATGCGAACACCGATCCCGAAGTACTTGATGATTAAAGCGATTCTCCAGGCCAGGCTCGAGCGCGAGTCGGAGCCCGGTGCCAAGCTCCCCCCGGAGGTCCACCTATGCAGGAGCTTCGGAGTGAGCCGGGTCACGATTCAGCAGGCCCTCGGCCAGCTGGAGAAAGAGGGGCTGATCCGGCGAGAGCAGGGCCGCGGGACGTTCTACCTCGGCCCGCGACCAGGACGCACCCAAACTAAGCTCAGCGAGCTGCTTCAGGAGGTCATCCGGTACCGCGAGGTCGCGTACTCGCGCGTGGTGAATAAGGGCCTCGTGCGGGCCACCCCGCGCGTGGCCGAGCGGCTCCGTCTGACCCCGGGAGCGTGGGTGGTGGCGCTCGACCGCGTCGGCTTCGTGGACGACGAACCGCTGGTGTTCATCCAGGGCTACGTGCCCCATGCCATCGGCGCGACCCTCCTGGACGCGGACGACTATCTCCGCCACAACACGGTCGCGGAATTTCTCCAAGAACGCCTCGGGATCGTCGTGGAGTCCGTCATCCAGACCATTGCCGCCACGCTCGCCGATCCCGCCTTCGCCTTCCATCTCGGCGTCGAGGTGGGCGCGCCCGTCCTCGAGGGGGAACGGACCTACCTGGACGCCGGAGGAACCCCGCTCTTCTTCACCGTCACCTTCTACCGCGCGGACCGCCACCGCTTCGTGGTCTCTCTCAAGGATTGGCGCTGACGCCGTCCCTGCCCTCCGGGCCGACGTCCACTTCCAGCGGGGCCCGGTGCCGTTCTACATCGGGGCCGCCGGGCCGGTCCTCCAGCGCATGGCTGGCGCCCTCGCCGACGGGCTCCTCACGGCCAGCATCACCACCCCGGCCTTCGTACGGTACGCGCGCAAGGCAATGGAAGAGGGGGGGGCGCGGCGGGACGCGACCTGGCCGCCCTGGATCTCGGCTCGGTGATCGGAGGAAGCATCGGAAAGAACCCGCGACGAAGAAGGAAGGCGCCCGGGCCGTCCCCGCGTGGCCCTCACGCCGGCTTGACGACGCGGTTTCGGAGGACCCCGACCCCCTCGATCTCGAGCTCCACGACGTCGCCGGGCTCGAGCCATCGGTCCAGCTCGAGCCCGCACCCGCCCCCCACCGTCCCGGAGCCGAAGACCTCGCCCGGGTAGAGGGTCTCGGCCATGGAGGCGTGGGCGATCATCTGGGGGAAGGTCCAGTGGGAGCTGCCGGAGTTCCCCTCGGACCAGACCTCGCCGTT
>JACQVR010000071.1 GCA_016209705.1 Planctomycetota bacterium | reverse complement strand
CCCCTTGGCTAAGGCCTGGTAGCACAAGCCTTGTACCAAGGCGGGGCGATGCCCCCTCACTTCATCAGCCTCCAACTCCGCTTACACCGTCTTCACCCCACACCATTGCACAAGATCCAGAAGGTTAAGCGGGCGAATTTTAAGGCGGTTCTTCCGATTGCACCACCGATCCTGGAATCACCTCTTTTGAGATCCAGCGGCGCTTCTCGACCAAGTCGCGCTGCATGTACCCGCACAGGGCAATGGGCGCTCCGAAGCCAGCGGTTCCAAGCTCCAGAAAATAAAGCAAGAGTTGGCGAAGAGTGCAGGGGACGGTCTCCGTCTTCGGCGAATTCCCCTCAGACTCCAAAATCGTTATGAAAAAGCTTTCTTTCTATTAAGATTCAGTTGTTATATTCTACAGTAATAATGGATACAACTGATTCTACGGGTCCGGCCGGCCTCACCTCTCGCTCTCAAGAGAGCCGTTGGCTTCTCCTCATCCACCAGATTCCGCCCAAGCCCGCGTACTTGCGAGTGAAGATCGGGCGGCGTCTGCGCCGCCTGGGCGCCGTGGCCATCAAGAACACGGTTTACGCACTCCCCAAGAATGAGGAAGCCCACGAGCACTTCCAATGGGTGCTCCGCGAAATCCGGGAGGGGGATGGAGACGCCACGATCTGCGAGGCCCGGTTCGTAGATGGCCTCCTCGACGAGGATATCGAGAAACTTTTCAACGACGTCCGGAACGCGGAGTACCGGGAACTCGCGGAGGAGGCACGTGCGCTCACCTCCAAGGTCCCCCGGAAGCTGGGCGATGACCTCCGCACGGAGATTCAGGCCGAGCTGGGCCGCCTTGCCAAGCGCCTCGCCGAGGTCAAGGAAACCGACTTTTTCGGCGCGCCCGGGCGAGCGGCGACGGAGGGGGCGATCGCCGCGCTCGAAGAGCGCCTGAAAACACCGAGCGCGGCCGCCGTGAAAGGCCCCTTGGTTCGCCGTGAGGACTACCGTGGATGTATCTGGGTCACCCGGAAAGGCATCCACATCGATCGCATGGCGAGCGCCTGGCTCATCCGGCGCTTCGTCGACCCCGGCGCGAAATTCCTCTTCGTGCCCGGCAAGGGCTATCAACCCAAGAAGGGCGAGCTGCGCTTTGACATGTTCGAGGGCGAGTTCACCCACGAAGGGGACCGCTGCACCTTCGAGACCCTGATCGAACGGATGAACCTAAAAGACCCGGCCCTCCGGGGAATCGCCGAGATCGTCCACGACATCGACCTCAAGGACGGGAAATTCCGCCGCGATGAGGCCGCGGGCATCGACCGACTCGTCGCCGGCACCTGCATGGCACACAAAGAGGACGAGGAGAGGCTCAGGCGCGCCTCGGCCGTCTTCGAGGACCTCTACGAGTACTTCCAAAGAAAGGGAGGGAAATGACGCTTCTCGTCCTCTTCTTCGCCCTCGGACAGGAGCCGCCGAAGCAGGACGGCCCCCCGAAGACGCAGGAGATCCCGAAGGCGGACTTCGAGGCAGGCTACGACGGAGGCTTCTTCATCAAGGGCAAGAACGCGAAGCTCGCGCTCGAAGGGCTTCTTCAAGTGAACGGCGTCTTCTTCGAGCCGAAAGCCGCTCACGAGAGCGAGTTCGTGCTGCGCCGGATGCGCCTCGAGTTTTCCGGTGAGTTCTTCGAGCGCTGGTACTTTCACATCGAACCCAAGTTCGTCGCGGACGGCGTCGAGCTTGAGGAGGCATGGCTCGGCGTCAAATTCGACACCCACCTCGTCATGCTCGGCCGGATGAAGGAGCCGTTCTCCTGGGAGGAGATAGCCTCGCAGCGCCACATGGACATGATCAATTTCTCGATCCTGAACCAGTTTGTTCCTGCAGAAGACCACGGCATCACGGTCAACGGGAATTTCGACTTCCTCGAGTACGGTGTGGGGTTCTACAACGGAACCGGGAGCGACGACACCACGAGCGACAAGGATGGAGCGCTCCGCCTACTCCTCCACCCGTGGCGCGGGCTCCAGTTCGGTGGTGCGGCCACGTTTGGACGCCAAGACCTTGATATTGGCGGCGATGAACTGAAGACCGAGGCTCGGGTACCCTGGGCGGAATACCTTCCCGGAACCACCCTGGAAGGCGAGCGCGTTCGCCTGGGCGCGGAGGCGGCGTTTCTCGAAGGCCCTTTCGCCATCTCCGCCGAGCTCATGCAAATCCGTGAGGAGTTGAACGACACAACCGTGCACTTCAAAGGCGGCTATGTTCAAGCCTCCTATGTCTTGACCGGCGAAGGCAAGGCCTGGAAGGGGCAAGGCATCCGAATTTGGAAGGGCGTGAGCCCTGCGCATCCCTTTCTCAAGGACCCCGACATCGGCGCTTGGCAACTCGTCGCTCGGTGGTCCAGGCTTCTCCTGGACGACGAGCTTCGGCCTTTTCTTGCCAATTTTCCTGACCGGATCGACTCTTACACGTTCGGAGTCAACTGGTATGCGAACGAATTCGTCAAGGTAAAGGTCAACTACCTCCGCACAATCTACGACGAGAATATCGTCCTCGGCGGCAAGACTCGAGACAACGAAGACGCGCTCATTTTTCAACTGCAAGTCATGTTTTAGGGAGAATCGTATGAGGTATCCGCTCTACGCCCTGTGGATTGCCCTCGTCGGCTGCGCGACGTCCGGGGGCGGATCGCCGTCGGACGGTCGCCTCGTTTCCATCTGCGTAGCCAAGGGCCCCGCGCTCGACGGGAAAGCCGACGACGAAGCCTGGAAAGCCGCCCAGCCGGTCCAAGTCGTCGCCAGAGGGGTCTTCCCCGCGAACCAGGGGAAGTCGACCGAGATTTCGATCCGCTCCGTCCGGACGGACAGCCACATCTACTTCCTCGTCCGCTGGAAGGACGAGACCCGGGACGACGTCGCCCACAAGCCCTTCGTCTGGGACGCTTCGAAGAACGCGTACGTCGAGGGACCCGAACGTGAGGACATGTTCGCTCTCGCCTTTGAGCACACGGGTCGCTTCAACCCAGACATGCTCTCGGGCGCGGAGGGGATCTGGGACGTATGGCAGTGGAAGGCCACGCGAACGAACCCGCAAGGCTACGCCATGGATCGGATCCACCGCTACACCAAGGAGCAGTGGCAAGGGAAGGGAAAATCCCACAAGGCTCGAAACGGCCAGACCTTCTGGATCGCGCGGCCCGAAGATACCGGGGATACGGTTGAAAAAAAGCAGGCCATTCCGACCACACGGCAGGGCGATCGCGTGCCACAGTACCTGGCTGGCATGCCGACAGGGAGCGCCGCGGACGTCAGGGCCAAGGGCGCTTGGGATAGGGGCTGGTGGACGCTTGAGCTTGAGCGCGAGCTCGACACCGGCCATGACGACGACACGAAGTTTGAGCCCGGACGCACCACCAAGATGGCGGTCTCGGCCCACGACCGGACGGGCGACATGGACAAGGCCTCGGGGGCGATTGAACTCGAGATGTCCGGGAAGTGATATGCACTGGGTAACGCGCGAGGGGGCTCACGTCGATCGGGTAGCCTGTCCCTGGCTCATCCGGCGGTTCATTGACCGCGAGGCCGAGTTCCTCTTCGTCCCGGCGGACCAGGTCCTCGAGACTGCCCGGTCCAAGGGCGGGAAATCATTCGACGCGAAAGGGGCGGACTACACGCACATGACCGCTCCGAAGGGAGAGCTTTCATCCTTCGTCACCCTCATGCGGTCCTTCGACCTCTGGGGGAAGGACCCGGCGCTCGACGAAGTGGCGAAGGTCGTGAACCACGCCGACGTCCGTTCCGAGACGACGGCTTACCGAACACCAGAGGGAGACGGCCTGAAAGCCATCGCCCACGGCTTCGCGCTCACGACCCCCGACGACCAGCGCAAGCTGGAGCTCGAATTTCCGCTGTACGATGCCCTCTACGCCTACTTCGAAAAGAAAGCGAGGAAATCCCCATGACTACACGGCGCGAATTCATGACGCTGGCTGCCTCGGCGGCTCTCCTCAGGCCCGGCTCTGCTGTGGCCTTGGCCCAGGACGGATCGGCCCTCGTGACCGGAAAGCCCAAGCCCCTCAAGTTTGAGGAACTCAAGGGCTTCCTTTCCAAGGGCCAGCTCTCGCCTCATCACACCGCCCACTACAGCGGCGCGCTCAATAGCCTGCTCCAAATCGAAGGGGAGCTCGAGGGAGCGGATCGCTCGAAAGCCAACGCCAACTACTCCCCCATTCGAGAGCTCAAACGCGAGGAGGTGCATGCCATGAACAGCGTCATCCTTCACGAGCTCTACTTCGACGGGATGAGCGCCGCCGGCGGTCCGGCGGGCGACGCCGCCCAGGACGTCCTCAAGAAGCGCTTCGGCTCGGTTGACAAGTGGGTCGAGGACTTCAAGGCGGCTGCCGTGTCCGCGCGTGGCTGGGCAATCCTGGGCCTCCACCCCGTGAGCGGGAAGCTTTACAACTTCGTCTCGGACGTCCACGACGTCGGAATCCCCGTCCTCGGCATCCCCCTTGTCGTCATCGATTGCTACGAGCACGCT
>JACQVR010000006.1 GCA_016209705.1 Planctomycetota bacterium | reverse complement strand
CCCGCCATTGTGTCTATTCCGGCAGCGGCCTGGCCATTAGCTCCCTGCAACGGTGACCACCTTCACAACGCGCTGTACATCAATGGCTTTGGGAGACATGGAATTAACTTGGTGGCAATGAGGGTAAAGAGCATGAAATCGATCGGAAACACTCCGCTCCTGAAACTGGAACGCCTGCCGGGACCCGGCTCCGCCGAGATTCTCGTGAAGTACGAGGGCGGGAATCCCACGGGGAGCATGAAAGACCGGATGGCCCTCTCCATGATCGAAGGGGCTGAACGGCGGGGCCAGCTCCGGCCGGGGGGAACCGTGGTCGAGTACACGGGAGGAAGCACCGGAAGCTCCCTCGCCATGGTCTGCGCCCGCAAGGGCTACAAGGCGCGCTTCGTTTCGTCCGATGCCTTCGCCGAGGAAAAACTCCAGACCATGAGGGCCTTCGGGGCCGACCTCGAGATCATTCCGAGCGAGAACGGCCGGATCACCGCCAAACTCATCGACGACATGGTCGAGAGAGCGAAAGAACTCAGCAACGCTCCCAACACGTTCCTCACCGACCAGTTCAACAACGCGGACAACAAGAAGGCCTATCACCAGATGGCGCGCGAGATTCTCGATGTCCTCGGAAAGGAGATCGACGAATTCATTACCGGAGTCGGGACGGGCGGGTGCTTCTCGGGGAATTCGGAGGTGCTCAAGGCGGAGATTCCGAAGATCCGCTGCATCCCCATCGAGCCCCGCAACGTGCGGTCTCTCTCGGGAGGGGACACGTCCGGCACGCACAAGCTCGAGGGAATCGGAGCGGGGTTCGTGCCCTCCATCTGCCGGCTGGATCTTGCGGATGAAATCATCTCGGTGTCCGATGAGGATGCCTACAAGACCGCGAGAGATCTGGCGCGACGCGAAGGGATCTGGGGAGGAACCACCTCGGGCGCCAACGTCTGGGCGGCCCTCCAGAGGGCGAAGATCCTCAGCCCCGGCAAGCGGATCGTCACCGTGGTGGTGGATTCAGGGATGAAGTACCTTCAGGGGGATCTGTATCGCTAGGAGATTTTCGGGGTATTGGAGATATGGAGTTGTGCCGTATCACACATTGGGGGTCTTGTCACCTGCATCCCCTATGTCTCGACATCCCCTTGAATATCTCGACACGCTCCTAGCCCGGCCGGTAGCCCGCTCCGATCATGCAGGTCCGGAGGCTGGCGATCGCGCGGTGGAGCAGCACGGCCACGTGACCCGGCGTGATCCCGAGGGTCTTCGCCACATCCTCGCCCGGCACGTCGTCGAGGATCCGCAGCGTCACGACCCGCTGCTGGAGCTGCCCGAGCGTCTCGACGCATCCCAGCGCCGCCGCGTGCGCCTCGGCGGCCGCCACCAGCTCATCGGGCGAGGTATCGTCCGCCGGCAGGTTTTCGAACGCCGCGTCCGCCGAGACGTGCGGGCGCGACCGGTGGCGACGGCGCCGCTCGTTGCGCGCGATATTGCGGGTGATCACGGTCAGGATCTTCGCGGCATCGTCGGGCACGCTCCCGATCAGCCGCGCTTGCGGGAGGACGAGAAAGCTCCGGAACGCCTCCTGCACGCAGTCGAGCGCGTCCTCGCCGCGCAGCCCCTCCTTGCGCGCCAACCCCGTCAGCCGGTGGCGGTGGGCGTGCACGAGCTCGGAGACCCACGAGAGGAAATGCGCCGTCCCGGTTTTCACGAATCAGGAATTATAGGCTCGGAGGGAGCGCGTCACACGGATTTGTTGAAAGTGCAAGGCGATTTGCTAGGCGCACGACATCGACGCCCACTACAAGCGGGCGGAGGCGGCTCGGTGGGGCTCGACCTCCTGCTTGGCGTGGCGATGATGGGATTGATTCGGTGCGAGAAATCGGACTATTTGAACTCGATCTTGAAAGAAAAGTGATACCTCATGGATCTCTGGTGCTTGGCGAAGGGGGCGGGGCGGGGTGTTTCCACCTGCCGGCGCGCGCGTCACCGCATCCAATCGTCGCCCGGCCTGATTCGTTTCATGAACTCGTCGAACAACGGCGCCGTGAAGGCAGTGTTGCCGTGGCTTGGGCTCCAAACCATTACCTTGGCGATCAACTGACTTCGAGTCGGGCCGAGCGACGTCACTTCCCGATCCAGTTGATCGGCGATGTCACCCGAGTGGTGTGGCCCAGGGCCAAGCTCCGCCATGGCGCGGAGATACCTTTTCTCAAGCGGCGTAAGCCGGTCAAAACGAACCCGGAAGAAGCTTTCATCCAGCGCGGCAATCGCGGCCTGGGAGGCCCCCTCGACATCGCTCAACTTGATAGCGAGTTTATCCGAGGAGCGTGTCGAGATATTCAAGGGGATGTCGAGATATAGGGGATGCAGGTGATAAGGCCCCCAATGTGTGGCACGGCACATCTCCATATCTCCAAATATCCCGACCATCTCATCGAGAAAACAAATCCCCTTTGACGTTCGAACCAGCGGGCCGAAGCGCTGGCGGAGGTGAAGCTCGGGCTTTACTATACCTCACCTTCGAAACGCCATGCAGCGCCCGCCGGCCCTTCGCTCCCCCAACGCCGCCAGTCCCTACCTATGGATGCTCCTGGCGGCTCTGAATTTTTCCACGATGGCGGCCCTCGGCAAGGCGGTCGGAACCGCCTGCGACTGGAGCGTGGTGGCCACCGCCCGCTCCGGCGTCATGCTGATCCTCATCATCGGTTTGCTGATCTGGGCCGGAGTTCCATTGCATTTCCGAGGGCCGGCCGCGCTGTGGGTCCGGAGCCTTGCCGGAAGCATGGGACTCTTGTGCACCTTTTACGCCATCACGCGGCTTCACATTTCGGACGCGCTCACCTTCATGAACATGTATCCGTTGTGGATCGCGATCCTCTCCTGGGCCGTGTTCGGAGAACGTCCCGGCCGCGGCGTGGGGGCCGCTTTGGCGGTGAGCGCGCTCGGGGTGATCCTCATCGCCCGGCCTCAGTTCTCCTCCAATTGGGCCGGAATGCTGGCGGGAGTGGGAAACTCATTCTTCATGGCGGTGGCGATGCTCGGCCTGCACAAAGCGGGCGCCGCCCTCGACACGCGATCCGTCGTCGCCCACTTTTCGATCGTATCCACGGCCACCGCCGCCCTCGTGGCGCTCGCCCGCGGCCTGGGAGGGACGCCCGCGTTTGTCCTGCCGCCGCTCGTTTCGACGGAGGCGGTGCTGCTGCTGGGGGTGGGCGTGGCGGGGACCGTGGGACAGCTCGCGATGACGCGCGCCTATGCGCTGGGCAAGCCCACGCGCGTAGCCTTGGTGGCCCTGGCCCAACTCGTCTTCGGCATCATCATTGATCTTTTGGTTTGGAATCGTCGGTTCGAGGCCGCATCGCTGCTGGGCATCTTTCTGGTCGCGGGGCCGACGGCTTGGCTGATGACCCGTGGTGGCGGGGAACCCCCCAGCCGCCTGCGACGTCTTGAACCGGTTCTTGCGGAACCCGCCCGCCTTCGCCAAGAGACTGTGAGCCGGCTTCGGCGTGGTTGAGCCCGCCGAGTGGTAGGGTCTTTTTACGGCGGGCTCAATAATTGAGGCCAGACAGCCGGGGGAGCGGCCGCCTGGCCTCCGAGAGAGGGGGCACGATTATCGAAACCTCGCCCCTCCTGACCGCCATAGCTTTGGCGGAGGCGGTGGGGGCGAGCGTCATACGGATAACGGCAAACGGCCGCACACGCGAACGACCACTTCCCAGTCGCCGGCCTCGGAAGTTCGGTAGGTGGCCAGACTGCGGATGGCCAACCCTTTGAGACGGCGGCGAATCGTCTCCAGAAGATCCTGCTCTCGTCCCACCCGCATCAGCATTCGGGCGCCTTTCTCGGAACCTCCCATGATTTCGTTGAAGGCCTTGAAGATGTCGGATTCGGTGATCATCCCGACCACGCGGCCGAATTCCACCACGGGCAATCCCGAAATCTCGTTCGCCAGCATGATCTGGGAAGCCTGTTCAAGCGCATCGTCGGGTGCCACAATCTTGACCGGAGTGGTCATGACATCTCCCAACGTGGTCCGCGCGAGGCGAGTCATGGGGGACGTTCGGCGGTGGGTCGACTCCAGGTCCGTTCGTGTGACGATTCCGGCCAGCGCTCCGTCCCGAAGCACCGGGACGCGGCGTATCTTTTCGGAGGACATGAAATCGAGCGCTTCGCGGACGGGCGTGACCGTGGGGAGAAGGATGGCCGGCGACGTCATCCATCGGCGGACGTACATGCGCACCTCCTTTGGATGGCCATGGAACCGGGCGGACGTTAAAAGGATGTGAAGAATGGGACAAGGAAGCGTAAAAACCGTCCTCTTCGCCTGCGTGCACAACGCGGGGCGCTCTCAAATGGCCGCGGCGTTTTTCAATTCGATGGCCGATCCGGCGCGGGCCCGCGCCCTTTCGGCGGGGACCCGTCCCGCGGATCAAGTGCATCCCGAAGTCGTGGAGGTGATGAAGGAGGTCGGCCTCGATCTGTCCGCAGCGCGACCGCGGCGCCTGACTTTGGATCTGGCGTCCCAGGCTCAGGCACTCATCACCATGGGTTGCGGCGAAGACTGTCCGGTGGTTCCCGGAGCCGCCCGCGAGGATTGGGCGCTGGACGATCCGAAAGGGCGTTCGCTTGACGAGATCCGCCGCCTCCGCGATGAGATTCGGCAGCGGGTACAGGGTCTGGTGATGCGCCGAGGATGGGGAAAATTTAGCTAATAGCTGAGAGCTGATAGCTACTTCGGCGGCTTCCCGCCCATGTTGTCGTACAACTTCTCGTGGACGGCTTGGGCCGCCTGGCGGTTGTCCTCGCTTTCGAACGTCCCGACGCGCACCTTGATCAGAACGTGCCGCTCGTCGAGTTTCTCGAGGATGATCACGACGGGCCGTTCGTCCGCCCGGTACGCTCGGACCGTGCCCCGCTGGTAATCGCGGCTGTGGCTGATTCCGTGGAACTGCATGTCCTGGGGCGTGCGGATCGCGGCGTCCCACGCGCGCTCATAGCCGACTTCGTATTCGCGGTGCAGTTCGTTGTTGACGTATTTGTACGTCCCGATCGCGACCACGGCGGCGAGGGCCGCCGCCGCGACGACGATGCACCCGGTCAGGCTGCCGCCGCCGGCGATCCACACAACGAGCGCGGCGATGCGCTTCATGGTGATGTGATACCTCATGGTCCGCCGGATGCCAAGCATTTTGCCCCGAAAACAAGCCGAGCTGCAACGCCTCTTCGACGGCCTTTGGAAAGTCGCCTATGGAAATGGTCGTACTCGATTCTTGCCTATGCCTCGATCGCCTTCCTGGTCCAGTCTTGAAGTCGAGCCGCGTGTTTGATCAAGGAGGCCACATCAGAAGATCGGAAGGGTTGGCCCGTATAGGAGACGCGATTCTTTTCCTCAATGACCGTGCTCAGGTGATGAATCGCTTCATCGCGCCCCTTCAGGTCGCGCACGGCTTCCTTCAACAACAGGACGACGTCCTGATGGCTTTCGCTCGTGGATTTCTGGCCGGCAAGGTGGATGGTCACCGCATCGGCATGTGCGATGGCTGAGTGGACGAGAAGGAGCCCGGCGGCATTCCAGTATTCGTGTTTTTGGGCGAGTTCAGCGGCGCGAAGGAACTCGTGGCCGGCTCCGGCATAGCTGGCGGCCTTCCCGCGATCCATGGAGTTCCGTTTAATCTGCCGAGTCACGCACGATCTCCTTCAATTCGGGCCCATGAAAACGTTTTCCTTCCAGAACGATATTCACGAAGAAAGATTCTCCCTTTCGATGTTGCCGTTGGAACTCGGCCCGCGTGAATAGAAGGGGGGCCAGCGTCAGCCCCAGTTCCTTCTTCAAGCTTTCCGAGGCGTCGTCCAAGCGACGGCGGACTATCTCCTTGTCCTTCTTTTTTTCAACCAAGATGCACACATCGAAATCGCTTGCCGACGTCTCTTCCTCCCTGGCGGTACTTCCGAAGATCACGCCAGCGAGCGCATGTCGGTGGACCGCTCGCACAAGATGTAGTCGCGCCCTTTCCCGGAAGTCTTTTTCAGCTTCGAATAAAGGCAGAAGGCCCTTCCGAATCAGCCAATGCTCCCGATTCAGGTGGAATACGTGCGTGCGCCCCGCGAACTGGCGCCGAACGACGCCGGTCGATTCGAGGATCGCCAGGCCGTTCATGACCGCCGGGCGCGTCACCCCCGAGCGGCGCGCGATTTCCCGCCCCGTGGACCCCAAGGCCGAATCCTTGAGGGCTCGCAGAATGGCAATGTGGCTGGGGGAGCCGAAGGTCGTGTTCAGAGGATAGGCGGCATAATGCTTGTCCCGAGCTCGAAGAGGTCGGACCATAGGTGAAATAATATATTCCATATGGCATACATTCAAGTATAAAGCCTCGCTTCAGCCCCGCCCCCAGGGATCGCGTTGGTTTGTGCCGCGCCGTCCCATCGTGATAGACTTCTCCGCACGATGTCCGAGCACGTCCATCCGGTCTCGTTGGCGCTTGTCGTCATCGCCGCATTCGGCGCCATCGTGCTTGCGACGTGGTGTACCGTCGTCGCATTTACGGGAGGTACACTTCCCATTTGGGAACGAAGATTGAGGGGGGCTGTGGAACCGGGCTTCTCTGGTTGCTTTTCATTGACCCGATGGTGCTTACCGTTTGCTATTGGATCTCGATCTTGTTTGTTCTTCCTACCATCCCGCTTTCGAAAAATCGGGCTTCAGCCATGTGGAAACGACGCCTTCCGATCGTGCTCGGCGCCGTAGTCCTGCTCGGGGCGATCGGGCTGGTATGGGTCTGGAAGCCGCCGCGAAGCGAGGAAGAGATCGCGCGGCTCGCGCTGGAGCGGGTTCGCGAGAACCGAGCCAAGCTGGGCCGAGAGGAAGGCCGCGATTACACGCTCGATCCGCCGCGGGTCGTCCGCCGGGACGATGGAGAAATGATCGTCGCCGTCGCCATTCGCGGGACGGAGGAGAACCGCCTGGAGTATTATCAACTCTCGCGCCGCGACGGGACGTGGCAAGTCGATCGGGACCTGTTCCTCCACTTCGAGTTGTTCGTGAAGGAGGAAATGAGCGAGCTCACGCGGCGGCTTTATCAGCGCCTGGCCGAGCGGTTCCAGGCCGCCCCGGAGCTCAAGGAGTCGCCGCGCGTCGGATTCCAGATCGTGGACGAGCAGGGCGGGATTCTCGGCAAGATCAGCCTCGAATTCGTCGAGCGCGGCGGGCCCGGCCTCTATGTCGAATATTTCCGCTACGAAAAGGGCTCCTGGATTTCCGAGGGGAGCGGCCAGCTTTTCGACACGCCGCCCAGGAGATGAGGCGATATGTGGAGATGTGGAGATGGGATTCGTGTCCGCATCTCGGTCCTGATCTCGCATCTCCCGATCCCCTCGCGTCTCCCCATCTCCTCCCTACTTCAAACTTCCTACTTCAAACTTCCTCTTCTATAATGCCCGCCTCCTGTTCCTGTTCCCGATTCCACATTCACCACGGAGGGATGATCCAATGCGGTTGACGATCGGCATCGCGCTCGCGCTCGGGTGGACCTTCAACGCGTTCGGGCAGGACAAGGCTCCGGTGGAACAGGACATCGATCGGGCGATCGACCAGCTCTACTCCGAACGGGCCAGCGAATCCGACATGGGCCGTCACGAGCTTTCCGAGATCGGCCGCCGGGCGATTCCCCGTCTGCTTCAGGAACTGAACGGGAAGGCGGGTCGCTCGCCCAACGCGCGCATTCGCCGGCAGATTTGCGAGGTGCTGGGGCGCATCCGCGACAACTCGCCGGTCGTCGTGGACGCGCTCATCGATCGGTTGAACGACACGGAGGAATTCGGCCTGACGGTGGCGGCGGCCGCGGCGGGTGCGCTGGCGCAGATCGCCGACGACCGCGCCGTTCCCGCGCTGCTGCGGGCGCTGGATTCGAAGCAGGCGGAGACCGACAAATGGCTTAAATACTATTGCATTCACGCGCTCGGCATTTTACGGGCCCGGGAGGGGACCGAAGCGCTGATCAAGGCGCTGGACGACAAATCCGCGGCGGAAGTCGGCCATCGCGAACGCATCCATCTCATCTCGGCCGCGGCCGCGGACTCGCTGGGGCGCCTGCGGGCGAAGGAGGCGGCGGACAAGCTGGGAGCGCTGCTGTCGAGCGCCGAACAGAATCCCTACACGCAGCAGACGGTGGGGGTCCACGCGGCGCGCGCGCTGGAGCGCATTCTGGGTGAATCCAAGGGACCTCTGGAAGGCGATGCCGCGACGGTCAATGCGTCTTTGGAGCAGTGGCGCGCCTGGTGGAATTCGAAGGAGGCGGAGCGGAAGACCGCCGAGGCGAAAGCCCGGATCGCCGAGATCGCCGCGGCCGTCGAGAAGTACAAGGCGGACCAGGGGGAGTATCCGGCCGTTCTGGCCCATCTGACGGCCAAACCGGAAGGGAAGCCGCTGAAAAGCTGGCCCGAGGGAGGGTATTACCAGGGCGAGCTGAAGGATCCATGGGGCACGCCGATTCACTACGATCCTCGAGGCGAAAACGGCGCTCCCTTCGACGTGGTCTCCTACGGCAAGGGGGGGCGGCCGTGGGGCGGCGGGGACGAAGAGGATCTCTGGAACCATGAGAACTACCGCTCCGTCAAGATCGACAAGACCCGACGGAATATGAAGACGATCGTGGAAGCGCTCGAACGGTTCAAGTCGGATTTCGGAAAGGTTCCGGATCAACTCCAGGATTTGGCGACTCGGCCTTCTTCCGTCGACGAGAAGAAATGGCCCGAGAAAGGATATCTGGAGTCGGTTCCCAAGGACGGATTCGATGCGCCGTTCAACTACACGGTGGGGAAGACGCCGGAGGCGCCGTACGACCTGAAGAGTTTGGGCGCGGACGGCAAGGAGGGTGGAACGGACATCCACCAGGACATCTGGAATCACGAGGCGTGGAAGGCGCCGCGAGCGGAAAAAACCCGGCCGCAGCTCGACGAGATCGGCGCGGCGATCGAAAAGTTCAGGAAGGATCATGACCGGCTGCCCGAGAAGCTGGAAGACCTCAAGACGAAACCGGCTTATGTGAAGAAGTGGGGCACGCCCTACACCACGCAGGACCTCAAGGACGCCTTCGCCAATCCGCTCGTATACGAACCCTCGGCGGACGGCAAGGAGTTCAAGCTGATGAGCCTGGGCGGCGACGGCAAAGAGGGCGGAGAGGGACCGGATGCGGACATTGTGTACCAGAAGAAGTAAGAAGCCAGAAGCCAGAAGCCAGGAGCCAGAAGCCAGGAGCCAGAATGGCCGATCCTCACTATAAACCCGAATTCAGGACAGCTTTGTAATAAGCTTCAAGAAGCTTGCTTACTTCTTCCAGTTGTGGAAAAAGGTTTTTATCGAACGCATAACCCAGGTCACGACACAGAATAAAAAAGTAGCGTACCTCTTCCAGCGGCGCTTGCGCGATGTTCAATGATCGAGCTTTATCCGCTCGCGTCCTCCGCTTGAACCCTTCGGCAATATTTGCGGGTACCGAAATCACCGATCTCCGAAGTTGAGGTACAAGTCCATATCTCTCATCGTCTGGGAATGCTTTGGTCAATCGATAAGCGGACAGCACCAGTGCATGAGCCTTTTGCCATACGATCAGATCTTCGAATGATTTGGCCGGGTTTCTCAGACTCATTGTGTTCTCCTTTATTCTGGCTTCTGGCTCCTGTCTTCTGTCTCCTGGGCTTCAGCTCCTCATCCGCAAAAATCCCACCAGGCCCAACGTGCCGAACGCGAGCGTGGGCAACCATGCCGCCACCACGGGATTCATGCTGTCGCCGCGGATTCCCGATTGGAGAAACGTGAAATGCGCCGCGTAGTACGCGACGGTCAGAAGCAGGCACAAGCCGACGCCTCGAGAATAGCTCCCGCTGTGGCTTCCCGCGACCCAAGGGAGGCCCAGAAACAAGAGCACGAGCGCCCCCAGCGGCGTGGTCAACTTGGCGTGAAACTGCATGCGAAAGGAAGCCACTTGGGGGTATTCCCGGATCAGTTCGAGGAGTTCGTTCATCCGGTAGAATCGACCGGACAACGAGAACGTTTTCTTCTGAAAATCCTCCGGATGCAGGTCGGAGCCCAAGACGAAGCCCTCCGCCGGCAACGGCTCGACGACGCGCTCGGGACGTTTCCCCTCGATCATTCGTATTCGCGGATGTCCCTCTTCGTCGTACGGCTCCCGGTGGCCTTCGAACAAGATCCACCGCTCCTGGTTCTCGTCCCACGATCCTCGCTTGGCCGTCAGATCCCACTCCGGCTTGCCGTTGGGGCGGAGGCGGGAGACCTTGACGTCCTCGATCTGCCGGGTTCTTCGATTGTACGCGCCCGCCAGCAGGTACGTCTCGGCGCGCCACGCGACCACGTTGCGCGCCGTCTTGTCGCTGAGGAGCAGCTCATCCGTTTCGCCGACGGCGCTCATCAGCGGAGGCAGCGCGAACTCGTCCAGCGCCGCCATGGCCGCGGCGCACGCCAGCGCGCCGGCGACGAAGACCGCGCTGACGCGGCGCAAGCTGATGCCCGACGTCATCAGCGGGAGCAGTTCGTTGGTTTTCTGCATCCGCATGAGGGTGAACATCGCGGCGAAAATCGTGACCGCGGGGAGGATCTGGTAGAAGAAGAGGGGAAGCCGCACCAGGTAGTACTGGACGAAGAACCGCCAGGTATCGATGTTCCGGAGCGCCAGGAATCGCGCCAGCTTGCTGGACATGTCCATGACCAGGAACAGCGTGGTGAACGTCGCCGCGACCAGCGCCAGCGCGGTGCCGAACGTGGAGAGAAGATAGCGGTCGATCAGCTTCATGTGCGCAGGATCCGGAAGAGCAGCGCCAGCCACGCCACCAGGATGACGGCGACCGGGCCGTAGGCCCCGACTTCCGCGCTCACTTTCCCCCGATCCGCCAGCGTCTCTCCGAAGAAATAGAGAGGGAAGTAGGCCAGCAGCGGCGGTAGCACCGCCCCCAAGCCGGCCAACCTCGTTCCTTTGCGCACGAGCACCCCGATGGGAATGCCGAGCAAAAACAGGATCGGAGGCGCCAGGGATCTGGCGAAGCGCATGTTCAGTTCCGTGTACAGGACGCGTCGGGGAACGCCTTCAGCCCGCGCCCAGTCGGCGACCAGCTCGAGACCCGGCGTGTCCGCGGGACCCTTCGCCTTCTGGTAGGGATTCTCCACCTGCAAGGGGATCGGCGTCGTGCGGCCGATGGAGCCGTGCGCCTTGGCCTGTCCTTCCTTGTCGTATTGCCAGAAATAGCCGTTGGTCACCCGGGCGTGAATTTCGGTCAAGTCGCCGGAATGGACTTCGAGCCGGCCTTCCGAACCCGTGTATTTCGCCTGGAGCCGCCCTTCTTCGTCGAAGGTGATGATGTGCACGTCGTGAAAGACGCCGTCATGCGCATCCAGGTAGGCGAGCTGCACGTACTTGCCGATCTTGAGCACTTGCTGGCCTCGGGGAGGATTCTGTAGGACGAGCAGTCCCGTGGCGGATTTGGCCGACCGCTGCGCGTAGCGCCCGCGCGGTCCCAGCTCGTGGTTCGTGACGAACGCGACGCCGAACAGGAAGACCGCGAACAGGAGCGCCGGGGACAGGATCCGGCCGATGTGGACGCCGCTCGTGCGCACCGCGTCGATCTCGTTCTCCGCCGCCATGCGCCCGTACACCATCGTGCCGGTCACCGCCGCCGCCACCAGCAAGGCCCAGTGGGACATGTAGGCCATCGCGATGGGAAAGAGCTCGATGATGTACTCCACCGTGATGGCCTCGTAGGTCCGGAACATCTGAAAGATGAGGCCGATGGAGCAGACGGACACCAGAATCAGGAAGGCCATCAGAAACGTGGCCGTCAGCTCGCGGAAGATGTAGCGTTGCAGAATCATCAGAAGCTAGGTGCTGGTAGCTCGTAGCTTGTGGCTCGTAGCCGGCACCGAGTTACAAGCTTCCAGCTACTGGCTTTTGGCTATCCCCTCAAACTGCAAACGATACAATTTGCTGTACAGCTCCCCTTTTCTCAACAGCTCCTCGTGCGTTCCCGACTCGGCGATCCTTCCGTGATGAATCACCAGGATCCGATCGACGTGGCGGATCGTCGAAAGCCGGTGCGCGATCACCAGCGACGTGCGTCCCGCCAGGAGCTTCCGGAGCGCTTCCTGGATCAGCGCTTCGCTTTCGCTGTCCACGCTCGAGGTCGCCTCATCCAGGATGAGAATGGCCGGGTCGAACGCGAGGGCCCGCGTGAAGGCCAGAAGCTGCCGTTCGCCGGCCGACAAGGCGGACCCGCGCTCGCGGACGTCCGTCGCGTATCCTCGAGGCAGCCGCCCCACGAATCGATCGGCGCCCGTCGCCCGGCTGGCGGCTTCGATCCGGGCGCGGTCGATGTTCCCGTCGCCCAGCCGGATGTTATCCTCCACCGAGCCGGCGAAGAGAAACACGTCCTGAAGCACGAGTCCGAATCGCCGCCTCAGCTCCAGCGGGTCCCGCTCGCGGACGTCCACGCCGTCGACCAGGATCCGCCCGCCGGCGACATCGTACAGCCGGAGCAGAAGATTGGCGATGGTCGTCTTCCCCGCGCCCGTGATTCCCACGATCGCCACGCTTTCTCCGGGGCGCACGCGCGTCGAGACGTCGTTCAGGACCGGCGTGCGTCCGTCGTAGCTGAAGCGGACGCGGTCAAAGACGATCTCCCCGGTGGGAGGGGGACGGATCGGCTCGGCCGGCGCGGTAATTCCGACCGGGGCGTCCAGGAGCGAAAAGATCCGCTCGCTGGAAGCCATGGCCGCCTGGAGGATGTTGTACTTTTCCGCCAGGTCGCGCACGGGATGGAAGAACTTCTGCGCCAGGTACCAGAAGGCCAGGAACGTGCCGAAGGAGAGCTGTCCTTCCAGGATCGACAGGCCGCCGTACCCCAGCAGGATCGCTCCCGACGCGGCGCTCAGGAAATCCACGGTGGGGAAGAAGATCGAATAGGTGACCACGGCTCGGTTCGAAGCCTGCCGGTAGCGGTCCGCCATGTCGCGGAAGCGGCGGAAGACCGATTCCTCCCGCGTGAACATCTGGATCGTCCGCATGCCGGTGACGCTTTCGTTCAGATAGGCGTTGAGCCGCGCGATCTTGACGCGCAGGTCGCGGTACTGGGCGCGGGCGACGAGGCGGAAGAGCAGGACCGCCGCCGCGGTGAGCGGCGCCGGCGCGAGCGTCACGAGCGCCAGTTTCCAGGAGAGAGCGAACATCAGTCCCAGCGTGCCCAGGATGAGGAAGACGTCGCTCAGGAAGGCCACCAGGCCGGAAGTGAACAGCTCATTGAGGTTCTCCACGTCGTTCGTCACCCGGATCATCAGCCGCCCCACCGGATTGCGGTCGTAGAAGGAGAGCGGCAGCCGCTGGAGGTGGGCGAAGACCTTCATGCGGATGTCGAAGATCGTGCGCTGGCCGACCAGGTTGGTGACGTACAGCTCCGCGTATTCGAACACGGCCATTCCGAGCACGGCCGCGGCGAAGAGCGCGCACCAAAAGGGAAGCTGGTCCGGTTGGTTGCGCAAGATCGGGCCGTCGATCGTCTTCTGGAGAATGAGCGCCGTCGCCAGGTCGAAGGCGATGCGCGCGAACAGCGTGGCGAACGCGACCGCGACCCACGGCGCGTGGGGCCGGACGTAACCCAGGAAACGGCGCATGAGGCGCGCGTCATAGGCCTTTCCGAGGACTTCCTCTTCGTGCCAAGGATTCACGGCGTGGCCCCGTCCTCCCCCAGCTCCTCGGCGAGCCTTTGTCGTTCGCACATCGCGGCGAACCATCCTCCGCGCCGGAGCAGCTCGTCGGGACGTCCCACCTCGACCACGCGTCCTTCGTCCAGGACCACGACGGCGTCCGCGTCGAGAATCGGCGCCATGCGGTGCGTGACGAGGATCGAGGTGCGGCCCTTCATGAAGCCGCGCAGGTCCGCGAGAATCTCTTGTTCCGTGTGGGCGTCCACGCTCGAGAGGGCGTCGTCCAGAAGAAGAAGCGCGGGATCGCGCGCGATGGCCCGCGCGAGCGCCAGGCGCTGTTTCTGCCCGCCGGACAGCGTCACTCCGCGCTCCCCGATCATCTGATCCAGTTTGTCCGGGAATCGCACCGCGTCGGTGGCGATGCGGGAAAACCGCGCCGCGCGTTCCACGTCTTCCGCCGAGAGCTCTCCCCGCGCGCCGAATTCGATGTTGGCCCGAAGCGTGTCGGAGAAGAGAAAGATGTCCTGGGGGACGGCTCCGATCCGCGAGCGCAAGATTCCGGCGCGCAAATCCACGACGTCCACGCCGTCGATGAACACCGTGCCGCGGGGAGGATCGTACAGCTTCAGCAGGATGGCCAGCACCGTGCTCTTGCCCGACCCCGTGCGTCCCACGAGCGCGACGCGCCGCCCGGGCTCGACCGTGAAGGAGACGTTGCGCAGGGCGGGCTCGCGCCCATCGCCGTAGCTGAACGTCAAACCGCGGAATTCGACCCGACCGGTCGCCGGGGGTCCGGCGGGCGGGGCTTCGCCGTTCGCGGCGGGGGGTTCATCCAAGATCTCAGCGATCCGTCCCATGCAGGCGGCGCCGCGCTGCGCCAGGTGAAAGACCCACCCGAGCCCGATCATGGGCCAGACCAGCATGAACTGGTACGTCGTGAACGCGGCGAGATTCCCTTTGGTGAACGTCCCTTCGATGATCCCGGTTCCGCCGAAGTACAACGTCACGATGACGGCCGCTTCCATGAAGAGCGTCATGCCGCCGAAGGCGAGCCCTCGCACCCGAGCCAAGGACAGGTTTCGCTTCCGGTACTCGGCGCATTCTTCCCGGAATCGGCCGATCTCCCGCTCCTCTTGGACGAACGCCTTGATCACGCGCGCGCCGGAGAAATTCTCCTGGGCGATCGTGGAGAGCGTGGCGAGCTGGTCCTGGATGGCCAGCGACTTGCGGTGCATCAGCGGGCCGGTCAGCGCCGTGACGAGCGACACCATGGAAAGCGGGACGAAGGCGATCAAGGCCAGCTTGAGGTCCAGAATGCACATGCCGGTCATGCTGAAGAGGAACGTCAATCCCGTGCTCGCCAGGGACATGATCCCCGATCCGACCAGGACGCGGACCCCCTCCAAGTCGTTGATCACCCGTGAAGTGACGTCTCCGGAGCGCTGGCGGTCGTACCAGCGGGCGGGAAGCCGCTCGAGGTGGCGAAAGAGGTCGCAGCGCAGGTCGAACTCCACGCCGCGGGCGGCCGCCAGGAGGATCGTCCGGCCGGCGAAGGTGAAGAGCCCACGAATGACGGCGAAGGCGACGACGGCCAGCGCCGAGTACAGGATGAACTCGCGCCGCGCGCCCCGTTCCAGCTCCTCGATGGCCCGCTTGATGAGGAGGGGCGAGACCATGCCCGCCGCCGCGCCCAGCGCGACGACGGCGAGCCCGCCGAGAAGGGATCTTTGAACGCGCGCGAGGTAGGGCTTGAGGCGCCGCAGGTGCTTCATGGAGTTAAGGCTCCGCCCCTATGGGGATCCAGGAACCCCGCCGAAGCCGGCCCATAACCGCGGCGGAGGCGGGTCGAGAATTATAGCAGTCTGGATGCGGAGATGCGGGGGTCGATACGTGGAGGCCTCCAAACGGCGGAGGAAGTCGGCGGGCGAAACGATCCTGGAATTTCCCTGAAACGTTTTCATTCGGGCGCCGTCCAAGATTGAAGAAGTGATACCCTGTACGGGCGATCCATGGTGCTCACCTGCGATTCCTGCGGGACGTCCTTCGAGCCCGGCGTGACGGCGATTCCCGGAGACGTGGTCGGCTGCGTTCATTGCGCGGCGCCCGTCATGATTCCGCGCGGCCTCCGCGCTCCGGAGCAAGGTTCGCCGTCGTCGTCGATCGCGCTCAGTCCGACCGAGGCGCGTCCCGAAACGCTCGCGGAGGAACAGATCCTTCCGCCCGGCAGCGTCATCGGCAGCTACCGGATCGAGCGGTTCGTCGGCCGGGGAGGCATGGGCACCGTCTACCGCGCCGCGCATCAGATGCTCGGCCGGGACGTGGCGCTCAAGATCCTGCCGCCGAAACTGGCGCGCGATCCCGAATTCGTCCGGCGGTTCCACCGGGAGGCGCAGGCGCTGGCCACGCTCAACCATCCGAACATCGTGGCGGTTCACGACATGGGCCAGCAGGGGGACATCTTCTTCATCGCCATGGAGTACGTCGAAGGGGCCAACGTGCGCGATGTGCTGGCCGCTCGCCGGCTGACGCCCGAAGAAGCGCTGCGGATCGTGCCCGCGCTGTGCGAGGCGCTCGAGTACGCCCACTCGCGCGGCGTGATCCATCGGGATATCAAGCCCGAGAACATCGTTTTGAGTCGAGTCGGCGAACCCAAGATCGCGGACTTCGGCCTGGCCAAGATCGTGCGCGGAGAGGCGGTGGACGTTCCGTTGACGCGAACGAACATCGTCATGGGCACGGTGGAATACATGGCGCCCGAACAGCGCGACAACCTCAAGGGGGTGGACCATCGGGCGGATATCTACTCGATGGGGGTCATGCTCTATGAGATGCTGACGGGCGAGCTGCCGATCGGTCGCTTCGAGCCGCCCTCCAGGAAAGTGACCATCGACGTGCGCATCGACGATGTCGTTCTCCGGGCGCTCGAACGGGAGCCCGATCGCCGGTATCAGCGCGCCAGCCATATGGGCACCGATGTCTCCCAGGTTCGCGCGGGCGACGTCGCTTCCGGCACAAACCCCGAAGGGATCACGCCAGTTTCGGGCGGTGATGGCGAGTTGCGGTCGGGCGTAATACCGTCGCGCCACGCGGTTACGTTGCGCGACATCCGGAGTCGACTCACGCCGCGGCAGGTGGAGAAGATCGGCGTCTACATCATTGTGTGTCTGGCGTTCTGGGCCTTTTCGGTCGTGACGGGGCCGGTGCCCGCCCTGTGCGTCACGGTGTTTTGGGGCATGGCCATCGCCCTGGACATCTGGAGAAGCTACGTAAGGGGTTTCCAGGCGCCGGAGGCCCCGGCGCCGGTCGCGCCCTTGACGGCCGTCCCGGTTCCGATCCAAGAGAAGCTCCCGCCGGTGCCTGCGAAATGGAGCGGTTGGGCTTCGGCGTGCGTGATCGCCGTCATCCCCTGTGTCTTCTCGCTGTTCGGATTCTTGATGAGCGCGGCGATGGCGCGCGGGCCGGGGGGCCGGCCTTCGATTCATGTGCCATGGCTTCCGCTGATGGGATCCGCGGCCTTTTGGGGAACCATCAGCCTGGTTCTGGGGATGGGAACCATGGCCCATGTGCGGGAGTTTCGGGGAAGGCTCCGAGGTAGACCGGCGGCGATCCTGGCGGTCGTATCCGGGATGGCCAGCTTGCTGGTGGTCGCCTGGTTAAGCTGACGGGAGAGCGACTCATGGAGGATCGTGGCTCGCTTCCGCGGACGAGCGTCCTGGCCGCGCTGTGCTTCCTGGCGAGCCTGGGAAGCAGCGTGTGTCTGGCGATGGCTTCGTTCGCCCGCGCCTCCTTGGAGAGGGGGCCTGGGAGCGGGATGTTCGAAACGCATTCGATGCCGCCCATGAACCAAGTCCTGGGCGGCGCCGCCATCGGGTTTGCGGCGATGGCGCTGGCCTTGTGGTTGAGCGCGCGCGCGGCGATCGCCGAAGAAAAGGGCGAGGTGTGCGGGCGCGGACTGTACCGGACCGGCGTCTGGATCAGCATCGCGTCCATCGTCTTGTCGGCGCTCTTCCTTTAGCGGTTACGATAAGTTTTGAGAATAGTTTGTAACACCACCTCGGCCGCGCGCCGCGAGGCTCCCGGCGGACCGAGCTTGCGGCGGACCTCCGCCAGATCCTTTCGCATCGCGCCGAGGCGTCCCTGGGTCAGGATCGATACCGCTTCCCGCGCGATCCGCTGCGGTTTGGCCTGAAACTGGTAATACTCCGGCATGATCCGCCGTCCCGCGACGATGTTCACGAGCGCGTAATCCTTCAAGCGGACGAGCGGGCCCAGCGTCAGCGCCGTGACGGGATTAAGCTTGTACGTGACGATCATCGGCGTGCCGTACAGCGCCGCCTCCAGCGTGGCCGTTCCCGAGGCGGTGATCAGGAGATCGCTCGCCGCCATCACGTCCGCGGCCCGATCCCAGACCACGTCGAACGGAACGGGCGACCCCTCGCGCCGCGCCCGCGCGCGCTGAGGATCGATGCCGCGAGCGCAGGCCACCACATAGCGCGTCCCCGGAATCTCCCTGGAAATGAGTTCCGCCGATTTGAGCAGTGTGGGAAAAAGGGACGCGAATTGCTTCGTTCGGCTTCCGGGCAACAACCCAATGAGCGTGCCGTCTCCCGCCCGGAACTCCTTCCGCAGCGAATCCCGATCAACGTGCTTCAGGGCGTCCATGAGGGGATGTCCCACGAACGTCGCGTCCACGCCCGCCTCCCGGTAGAGTCGTTCCTCGAAGTCGAGGATGACGATCATCTTGGTCACTACGCGCCGGATGGTGCGGATGCGCCCCGGCCTCCACGCCCAGATCTGCGGGCTGACGTAGTAGACGACGGGAATTCCATGGTCGCGCGCCCGCCCGGCGAAGCGCAGGTTGAAGTCGGGAAAATCGATCAGCACCACGGCGTCGGGGCGCCGCCTCCGGAGCGTGCTCTGAAGGCTCCGGTACAGGCGGGCGTAATGATGGAATTGATGGAACGCTTCGACGATGCCCACGGCGGCGTGCGCCGTCGTCTCCGCGACGAGTTCGACCCCGGCCTCCCGCATTCGCTGGCCGCCCGCGCCCAGAAGGACCGTGCGCGGCTCCAGCTCCTTCAGCGCCCGCGCGAGGTTCGCGCCGTGGAGATCTCCCGATGCTTCCCCCGCGACGATCAGAAGCGTCGGGGAAGCGACCTCAGCCATTGCCTTTTCCAGATAGGAGATCCGCGGATCGAGAAGATACGGAGATGAGCATTCCTATCTCCCCGTCTCCCGCATCTTCCGATCTCCTTGGAGATAGGGAGATACGTCGCGATAGGGAGACAAGCTCCGAATCCGAATGACTGCATCATTCGACATCTCCCCATCACCCCCAGCGATGGCCGCGGATCTCCTCCATTACCCGCTGCGCCGCCCGCATCGCCCGCACTCCGTGCTCGGCGGGCACCACGGGCTCCGAGCGGGCGCGCGCGCACTCGATGAACGCCTTCAGCTCGTTCGCCAGAGGCTCCTCGTCCGGCAACGACAGATCCTCGATCGAGTAGAATTCACGCGGAATCGCCGCCAGATCCGCCAGCGACGGCTCTCGATCCTTGGGAAAGCGGGCCAACGTCTCCGCGAGCTGCGGCGTCGTCCGGTAGAGGCGCACCGATTTCTCCAGCGTGTCGATGGACGCGTAGTGATCCTCCGTGAAGATGCGGATCTTGCGCAGGCTCTTGTCGGAGATCCGGCTGGACGTCAGATTCGCCACGCATCCGTCCTCGAACTCCAGCCGCGCGTTGGCGATGTCCTCGGCGCCGAACAGGAGCGAGACGCCGACGGCGTCCACCCGCGCCAGGGGGGAAGCGGCCAGGTGCAACGCCAGGTCCAGGTCATGGATCATCAGATCCATCACGACGTCGATGTCCGCGGAACGGAATCGGAACGGGCTCAGGCGATGCGCCTCGATGAAACGGGGTTTTCGGATGCGGCCGAGAACGGCTTGGACGGCCGGGTTGAACCGCTCCACATGGCCGACTTGCAACGGAGTTCCGGTTTTTCGGGAGAGGGCGGCCAGCTCTTCGGCTTCCTCGATCGTGTGGGCGAGCGGCTTTTCCACGAACGTGGGAATGCGCCGCTCGAGGAAGTCGCGCGCGACCTCGCGATGGCCGCGCGTGGGAACGGCGATCGTGACGGCGTCGACGCGGTCGAGGACCTCGCGGTGGCCTCCGGCCACCGGCACCCCCAGCTCCCGGCCGATTTCCTCCGCGCGGGCGCGATGGACGTCCACCAGCGCCACGAGCTCGACGCCCCCGAGGGACTTGAGGATCCTGGCGTGCTGGCGTCCGAGATGGCCCACGCCGACGACGGCCACGCGCAGCGCCGACGTCACGGCATTTCCTCGCCCGACCGGTGCTCGTCGTCGTCCGGCTCGGCCGGCGAGCGCGTCGCTTCCCGGGCGCGGCCGTTCTTGCCGCGATCGACGGCCTTCAGGAAGTCGAGCAGGATCCGAATCTCGGAGTGATGCGGGAAGCGCTGCTCGATCAGCGCCTTGGCTTCGGGTTTCGGGAGTCCGGAGCGCCACAACAGGCGGTGCGCTTCCTTCAGCGCTGTCAGCAATTCGGCGGAAAAGCCGCGGCGCCGCAGGCCGACGGCGTTGGGCTTGACGACGTCGAAGGGAATGCCGTTGACGACCATGTAGGGGGGGACGTCCACGTTGACGCGCGAAAAGCCGCCGACGAACGCGTGCCGGCCGATGGTGACGAAGTGGTGCAGCCCCACATAGGCGCTCAAGACGGCGTAGTCCTCGATCTTGACGTGGCCGGCCAGCAGCACGTTGTTGGCGATGACGACGTGATCGCCCACCTCGCAGTCGTGCGCGATGTGGCAGCCGGCCATCAACAGGCATCCGTCGCCGACGCGCGTGGTCCGCCCTCCTCCCTCCGTTCCGATGTTGATGGTCACGTATTCCCGGAGCGTGTTCCCGTCTCCGATGATCGCCTCCGTCTCCTCCCCGCGGTACTTGAGATCCTGGGGCGTTCCGCCCAGGACCGCGTAGGGATGTACGGTGTTGTTCCGGCCCAGCGTGGTCCGGCCGAGGAGCGTGACGTGATTCATCAGCGTCGTCCCGCTTCCCAGGGTCACGTCGGGACCGACGATGCTGTAAGGCCCGATCGCCACGCCTTCGGCGAGCTTCGCGCGCGGATCGACGATCGCCGTCGGATGAATCGTGCTCATCGGGAACTCTGTTCTCACCACCCAGTCACCAAGACACCAAAAAGACTTTCCAGAGGCATCAAGAGAACTTTCGCTGCACGGCATGCCGTCGGAAGCAATTCTCGAATTTTCATCTTGGCGTCTTTGTGGTGGTTCAGGATGTTCATCCCTCCGAATCCAGGAGCATGAACTTCATGGCGGCTTCGCACGCCACCTGTCCGTCCACCGTCGCGCGACCGGCCACTTCCGCCGTGCGCGCCTTGAGCTTCAAGGTTTCGATCTCGATGCGCAATTGATCCCCCGGCACCACGTTCTTGCGCAGCCGGACGCCGTCCAGGGAAAGCAGCACCGCCACGCGCGCCTGGCTCTCCGATTTGCGCATCAGAAGCGTCCCGGCGAGCTGCGCCATCGCCTCGATCTGAAGCACGCCCGGCATGATGGGCTGTCCGGGGAAGTGCCCTTGAAAGAACGGCTCGTTGTACGTCACGTTCTTGATCCCGACCGCCCGCGTGTAGCCGTCCATCTCCACGACGCGATCGATGAGCAGCATCGGATACCGGTGCGGCAGGATTTTCTCGATCTCGCGGACGTCCAGCACGGAGCCCTGGCGGACGCGGGTGGTCGCGCCGCCCTCCATGGCGTCGCGGATCTTCCGGACGAGCGATACGTTGGTGCTGTGGCCCGAACCCACCGCGACGACGTACGCGCGGAGACCGCCTCCCAGGATCGCCAGGTCGCCCACCAGATCCAGGATCTTGTGGCGGACGTACTCGTCCGGCCAGCGCAGCTCGTTCTCGATCGGGCCTTCCGGGCCCACCACGAGGGTGTTCGCGGTCGTTCCTCCTTTTCCCAATCCCTGGGCCAGGAGCGCTTCCGCTTCGCTTTTCAAACAGAAGGTCCGAGCGGGCGCGATCTCGTGGGGATACGTTTTTTCGTTCACCTCCAACGTGAGGTGTTGGGCGCCGATGGCCGTGTTGGGATAATCGAGGGCGTAGTTGATCGTCAGTCCCTCATCGCTCGGAAAGGCGACGAGGTGCGCGTCGCGCTCCGAGACGGCGAGCGGTTCGCGAACCGTGTAGATGCGCCGGGGCTCTTTCTGTTCTTCGAAGCCGGCCGCGAGGATGAGATCCGCCCACGCCTTGCTACAGCCGTCCGCGTGGGGAACTTCGGAGGCGTCGACTTTGATCTCGGCGTTGTCCACGCCGGTGCCCCAGAGCGCGGAGAGGAGATGCTCGACCGTTTCCACCTCCACGTCTCCGTTGGCCAATGCGGTTCGGCGCAGCTTGGCGCTGACGCGGTCCGGGTGAACCGGGATTCGCGGCGGCCCGGCGACGTCCGTGCGCACGAAATTCAGGCCGCTGTTCGGCGGCGCGGGCTCCACGCGCAGCCTGCTCGGCGCGCCGGTGAACAGCCCGACCCCGCTGAATTCCACGGGGTGTTTCAGGGTCCTCTGTGTTTTTCGCATATCACGGCGTAGGCCGCTGTTCCAGGGCTTCGACCTTCTTGCGCAAGCTTCGGATCTCGTTCAGCATTTCGGGCACACGGCTCAGGGCCGCTTCGGCGCGCCGCGTTTTCATGAACGGCTGCGCGGGCGATCCCGCGAACATTTCGCCGGGCGGAAGATCCTTTCCCAGCCCGCTCTGGGCCGTCAGCATCCCGCCCGGACCGATGTCCAAGTGTCCGCCCACGCCCGCCTGTCCCCCGAGCATCGCGCCGTCGCCGACCTTCGAACTTCCGGCGATGCCCACTTGCGCCGCGAGCAGGGCGCGCGCGCCGACGACGACGTTGTGCGCCAGGTGCACCATGTTGTCGAGTTTCGCCCCCCGCTTCACCAGCGTTCGTCCCAGCCGGGCGCGGTCCAGGGTGCAGTTCGCGCCGATCTCGACGTCGTCCTCGATCTCGACGATCCCGTTCTGCGGAATCTTGTGATGGACGTCGCCCAGGGTCGCGTAGCCGAATCCGTCCGATCCGATCGCCGTTCCGCAGTGGATGATAACCCGATCTCCCACGACGCATCGCTCCCGGATGGAGACGTGGGGGTAGATGACGCACTCCCGTCCCATCTTCACGTGCGGGCCGATGTAGGTCAGCGCGTGCACCCTGGTTCCTTCGCCGATCGAAGCCTCCTCCTCGATCACCGCGTTCGGTCCGACCGACACCCCGGGACCCAGTCGGGCGGTGGCGGCGACCACGGCGGAAGGATGGACCCCGGGCGAGGCCGGCGCCGCCGGCGCCGCCGGCGCGAACTCCTTCGCGATGGCGATAAAGGCGAAATTGGGATCCTTGACGACGATGGCCGGGATGGCCGGCTTGGGCGCTTGCTCGGAAAGCACCACCGCCCCGGCTCGGGTCTGGGCCAGCTTCGAAGCGTAGCGGGGATTGGCCAGGAACGTGATGTCGTCGGGACCCGCGTCTTCCAGGCCGCAGACCCCGCGGATGAGCACGGCTCCGTCGCCGAAGACGGTGCCGCCCACCCGTCGGGCCAGCTCTTCCAACGTTCGTTCCATGTTCCGCCGTCGCGCCTCCCGATGTCCAGGTCCTCGATCGGGCCGGGAAAGCGGATATCATAAAGGGAACGAAGAGCCCTTTCACCCTAGAAATTGCTCGGATCGGGGAAGTCGCCGGTTCTACGGCTTCTTCTCCGGAGGCTTCTGCTCCTTCCCTTTGCGATACTCTTCGTTGAGCTTGGCCAGGACCTGCGGAGTGATGTCCAGCTTCGCGTCGTGATACAGGACCACTTGCTGGCTCAGCCGCTGGAGCGTCGTCGTCTCTCGTTCCACCTCCAGGGGAGGTTCCCCGACCCTCAGGACCAGATCCAGCTTGAGACTTCGGGCGATGGCGTCCGCGGCGACGTCGATGTTCTGGTAGACCTTGATGCGCAGGCGGGAGGCTTCGCTCAGATATTGGAACTCGCTCAATTCCTTCTTGAGCTTGTAGTCCTGCTCGGCCATCTTCAATTTGTGATAGAGTTCGAAGTACAAGGAGGAGGTTCGATCGGAGATGGCCTCCATCCGGTCCT
>JACQVR010000061.1 GCA_016209705.1 Planctomycetota bacterium | reverse complement strand
TTCCGGCGGAATGGCGGGAACGCGCAGCCCCATGAAATCCCCCTCTCTTGCTCTCCAGAGGGGTTATCGGCGCGTCTGACGAAAAACTTAACTGAAAAAGCGGGACAGTAGAACTAATCGACTCTTCAACGTTTCACTCCTGAAGTGGGGTGAGGCTTAAGATCCATTCAACCACCTGGTGAATGACTCGAAGGTGTAGGCCCGGCCCAGGAAGTCGCTCACCAGGTCTTTCGCATCCTTGCTGCCGCCGGGTTCGAGAATGTGCTTGCGGTAGCGCGCCGCCGGCGCAGGGTTCAGCATGCCTTCCTTCTCGAACACGCTGAACAAGTCCTTGGCGATGACCAGCGACCACAAATACGTATAATAGATCGCCGAGTAGCCGTCGAGGTGTCCGAAGCTGGCGTGAAAGTAGGTGTCCTCGACGTACTTGAACGGCGTGTACTTCGCCTGCAACGCCTTCATCAACGCGGTCGTATCGAGGGCGCCGGGATCCTGATCGTGGTAGGCGAGCGACAGTGAAGCGTAGAAGATCTGCTGCCGCGCCCAGAGGCCCTTGCCGAAGTCGCGCGCCTTCCTCATCTTGTTGACCAGCTCCTCGGGGATTGTCTTGCCCTTCTCGTCCTTGGCGAACGTCGCCAGCGCTTGATCGTCCCACGCCCACTCTTCAAGCATCTGGGAGGGCGTCTCGACGAAATCCCACTCCGTGTTGAAGCCTGAAACGCCCACCCAGCGCTGGCGGCCGCCGAACAGGTGGTGGATCAGGTGCCCGAACTCATGGAAGAACGTTTCCACGTGATCGTGCTCCATCAGGCCCCTGCCGCTCGGAAAGTTGCAGGCCAGCGCCGCTTCGGGGAGGCGCTTGCCGGCGACGCCGGCTTGGATGGGGAATGCCGCCGCGTGCTTGTACTTGTCGTCCCGCGGATGCATGTCGAGGTAGAAGCGGCCGATGACGCCCGAGGCGTCCGACATCTCGTACGCCTCGACGCTGGCATGCCACACGTCCGCGGTTTCCAGGCGCTTGATGGCGACTCCGAAGAGCCGGCTCGTCAGCCCCAGCACGCCTTGCTTCACGTTGTCATACGCGAAGTAGGGTCGCACCTCCTGCGAGTCGAAGCGGTACTTCCCGCGCTTGACCGCCTCTTCGACGAAAGCTTTCCGCCAATCGCCGATCTCCTGGGCCGCGGGATCGATCTTCCGGAGCACCGCCAAGAGCTCCTGGTAGTCGCGCTCGGCGCGCGTCGCCGATACCTCGTCCACCTTCTTGAGGAACGCGCGCGCCGCTTCGGCGGTCTTGATCATCTTGTCTTCCGTCACGTAGTCGGCCCAGTGTGCGTAGCCGAGCGTCGTCGCGAGCTGGAAGCGCTTCTCGAGCATCCGCTTCAAGAGGTCGAGGTTCTTGGGGGTGCCGCGTTGGCGGAACGCCTTGTACAGCTCCAGTCGGCGCGCATCCGACATCGCGTAGGTCATGAACGGCACGTAATCGGGATAGTCGGTGGTGACGGTGATCTTGCCGTCCGCGCCGGGCTTGTGACTGTCGATGTAATCCTGCGGCAGGCCCTCCAGATCCCTCGATGAGTCCGGCCGGATGCCGCGCACGTCTTCGCGGATGTTCTTGGCGAACTCCTGGCCGATCTTCACCAGCTCTTCTTTGAGCGCGGCGACTCGCCGGCGCGCCGTTTCGTCCTTGTCAACGCCGGCGCGGCGGAAGTCGCGCAACACGTGTTTCAGGTACCGTTGCGTCGGGGCGTCTTCCCGGCTCGCATCCACGGCCGACATGGCGTCGTAGAGCGGCCGCGCCAGCGTGATCTCCGTGATCAATTTCTGCGCCTCTTGCTCGCACGCGTCGGCGGCCGCGCGCACGTCCCGGTCGGGGTGCACTTCGCGAAGGAGCCCGGCCCGACTGAGGGTGCGATCGATCACCATCCACATCTCGTTCCAGGGCTCCAGCACGGCGGCGACGGTCTTCGGCCCGGCCGCGTTCTCGAGAGCGGCGAAGCGGCGGCGCGCGTCGGCGAGGCTTTCGTGACACTCCTTCTCGTAGGCGAGGGCCAGAGCGCTCTTCGTCACGGCGTCTCCTTGGATGGTCGTCACCGCGGGGGGCCGGAAGATGAGAACACGGGCCGAGAAGCATCGGAGTTCATTCGGGCAGAGAGCTTGCCCGAATTCGCGGAAAACTTCAAAGGTAAAGCGTCCGGATGGAGCTCTCGATCCGCGCTTGTCGGCGGCGCCGGCACGGCATATAATTAACATAGTTACCTATATGGGGCCGCCGTGATCCCGAGCGCGATCGACGCGTCCATCGACGTCCGCTGGCACGGGCGCGGCGGGCAGGGCGTGGTCCTGCTCTCGCAGATCGCCGGAACCGCGGCCTTCCTCGGCGGCCGGCACGTGCAGGTCTTCCCGGAGTTCGGCGTGGAGCGGCGCGGGGCGCCGGTGCGCGCGTTCCTGCGCCTCTCGAACCACCCCATCCGCATCCGCTGCGCCATCGTCCGGCCGCACGTCATCGTCGTCCTCGATCCGATGCTCCTCGCGCAGGCGGAGACGTGCGCGGGCGCCGGCCCCGAGACGATCCTGGTCTTCAACTCCCGCGGCGGCCGTTGGGTCGTTCCGCCCGGCCTGCGCGCCGCCTTCCGCGTCGACGCCACCGCCATCGCGCGGCGCCACGGCCTGGGCACCCCGACCACGCCGATCGTCAACACCGCGATGGCCGGCGCCTTCGCCAGAGCCGCCGGATACGTTTCGATGGAGGACGTCGCCCGCGCGATCGCCCGGATCATTCCGGCGAAGCCCGCCGAGAACACCCTCGCCGCGCAGGAAGCGTTTGAGGAGACCGCCGAATGTCGCTGAAAGACCTGCCCATCTCGGCCCACTCGATGCGCTCGATGGCGGAGCATCACACAGGCTCGTGGCGCAGCGTCGAGCCCTTCTACCAGGACCGCACCGCGCTGTGCGCGCACGCCTGCCCGGCCGGCGAGGACCTTCCGCTACAAGTCGAGCTCCTGCACGAGCGCCGGCTCGCCGAGGCGATCGACGTCCTGCGCCTGGCCAACCCTTTTCCCGCCGTCGTCGGGCGCGTCTGCCCGGCCCCGTGCGAGACTTCCTGCTTGCGCGCCACGATCGGCGGGAGCGTCTCCCTCCGCGCGATCGAGCGCTTCCTGGGAGATGCCGCCATCGCGCGCGCCCTGGCGCCGGCCCCTCGCGCGGCGCGCGACGGACGCGTCGCCGTCGTCGGCGCCGGGCCGGCGGGCCTGTCGGCGGCGTATTTCCTCGGCATGGAGGGGTGGAGCGTCACGGTATTCGAGGAAAAAGAGAAGGCCGGCGGGTTGCTCCGCTACGGGATCCCGCCGTTCCGCCTCCCCAGGGACGTGCTCGACGCGGAGCTCGCGCTGGTCTTCCGCCTGCTGCCGGTCGAGTTCCGCTTCGGCGCGCGCGTCACCGATCTGGAACGCGAGCGGATCGATGCATACGACGCCGTCGTGCTGGCGGCGGGAAAGAACGCCGCGGCGGACCCGCGCGTGCCCGGCGCCGCGCCCGGCATGTCGGGGCTCGGTCTGCTCGAAGCGATCGGCCGCGGAGAGAGGCCCGCGCTGTCCGGCCGCATCGCCGTCATCGGCGGAGGCAGCACCGCCTTCGACGGCGCGCGCGTCGCGCGCCGGTTGGGCGCCGAGCCCACGATCTACTACCGCCGCCCGCGCGCGCAGATGCCCGCCTTCGCTCACGACCTCCTGGAGGCGGAGGAGGAAGGCGTCCCCATCGTGGACAACGTGACGCCCTTGCGCGTCCGCCCGGGCGCCGTCACGTTCGCGCGCACGCGCAGCGCGGACCGGCGCTCGCCCGTGGAAATCGTTCCGGACTCGGAGCACGTGGAGGAGGCCGACCGCGTCCTGTTCGCCACCGGCGAGATCCAGGAGACGCTCTTTCCCGACCTCCAGCCCGGGGGCGCGATGCCCGTGGACGCCTCCTTCGCGACGTCCGCGCCGAGATACTTCGCGGCCGGCGACTTCACGTCGGCGGCGCCCGGCACCGTCTCGGGCGCCATCCGGCAAGGCCGCCTCGCCGCCGCGTCCGTTCATGCCATTCTCACGGGCGCCCCCCCGCTCGCGTCGCGGCTCCTTTCGCATGAACGCGGCGCGTCGGAGGAGGTCGTGCGCCTGGAGGACTTGAACCTCCACTACTTCGAGGAGCGCCCGCGCGCCGCATCGAGGCGCCGACCCGCCCGGCTTCGGATCGCCGACTTCGCCGAAGCGGACACCGGGCTGGCCGAACGCGCCGTCGCCCGCGAGGCGGAGCGCTGCATGTCCTGCGGCACGTGCGTCTTCTGCTTCAACTGCCGGACGTACTGCGCCGACGGCGCGGTGCGGTTCGACGAGTCGGAGCAGCGTTTCTCGATCGACCTCGACTATTGCAAGGGTTGTCTCGTCTGCGTGTCCGAATGCCCGCGCCACTGCATGGGGAGCCGGTATGCCGAGGCGGGAACTGCTGACGGGAAATGAGGCGGTCGCGCACGCGGTCGCCCTGGCCGATGCGAAAGTGATCGGCATCTATCCGATCACGCCGCAGACGACCATCATCGAGAAGATCTGCGACCTCGCGGCAAAAAAGGTTTTCCAGCCGCGCATCATCCACGTCGAAAGCGAACACTCCGCGATGGCGACGGTCATCGCCGCTTCCTATACCGGCGTGCGCGCGTTTACCGCCACGAGCGCGCAGGGCCTGGCCCTGATGCACGAGCTGCTGCATTGGGCGGGCGGCGGGCGCCTGCCGGTCGTGCTGGCGAACGTCAATCGCGCCATGGCGCCCGGCTGGTCGATCTGGACGGACCAGAACGATTCGCTCTCGCAACGCGACACCGGCTGGATGCAGTTCTACTGCGAGTCCGCGCAGGAAGTGCTCGACTCGCTGCTGCTGGCGTTCCGCGTTTCCGAGCGCGTCATGATCCCCTCGATGGTCGTGCTGGACGCGTTCGTCCTCAGCCACACGTCGGAGCCGGTCGAGATGCCCGACGCGGAAACGGTCGCCGAGTTTCTGCCCGAATATCGGGCGCCGTTCCGCTTGGACGTCGAGAAGCCCTGCTCGTTCGGCGCGCTGCTGCGGCCGCAGCACTACCAGGAGATTCGGGTCCAGCTCCAGGACGCGATGGAAGCCGCGGTCGCGGAGATCGAGGCGTCCGACGAGCTTTGGAAGAAACTGACCGGTCGCGGATGGGGGGTCGTCGCGGGCTATCGGACCGAGGATGCGGACATCCTTTTCGTGACCAGCGCCACCGTCGCCAGCACCGCGCGCGCCGTGGCGGACCGGCTGCGCGAGGAAGGGATCAAGGTCGGCGTGGTCAAGGTGCGCGTCTTCCGCCCTTTCCCGTTCGCCGCAATCCGCCGCGCGCTCGCCGGCCGCCGGTTGGCCGTCGTCTTCGACCGCAACATCTCGTACGGGCACCACGGGATCTTCGCGCAGGAGATCAAGAGCGCGCTCTACGGCGTGTCGGGCGCGCCGCCGCTGGCGTGCTTCGTGGGCGGCCTGGGAGGACGCGACGTGACGCGCGAGACGATCGAAACGACGTTGCGGAGCGCCCTGGCCAAGAGCAACGGACGCCTTTTCGCGTGGATTTGACCATGCACCGCAAGCCGAGACTGCAAGGACGGCCGCTGTGGAACGTGCCGTCCGATGAGATCTACGGGCAGGGCCATTTGGCCTGCCCGGGATGCGGCGCGGCGATCTCGATGCGCCTGGCGCTCAAGGCGCTCGGCCGGCGCACGATCATCGTCCTGCCCGCCTGCTGCTTTTCCGTCATCGACGGTCCGTTCCCGTGCTCCGCCGCCGGCGTGCCGGTGCTGCACTGCGCGTTCGAGACCGCCGGCGCTTCCGCCGCGGGCGTGCGCGCGGCGCTGGCCGCGCGCGGCGACGACGAGACGCTCGTCATGGCCTGGGCCGGCGACGGCGGGACGTACGACATCGGCTTCCAGGCGCTCTCGGCGGCGGCCGAGCGCAACGAAGACATCCTGTTCGTCTGCTACGACAACGAAGCCTACATGAATACCGGCATCCAGCGGTCGGGCGCGACGCCGATGTCGGCATGGACCGCTACGACGCCCGCCTACCCCGGAAAGGCCGAGCCGAAGAAGGACCTCGCCGCGATCATGATCGCCCACCGCATCCCGTACTTCGCCACCGCGTGCCCGACGTACGTCGACGACTTCCTGATGAAGTTCCGCAAGGCCCGCGCGATGCGCGGCTTCCGGATGATCCACGTGTTTTCGCCGTGCGCGCCCGGCTGGCAGGTCGCGGAGGCGGAGACGATCGCGCTGGGCCATTTGGCGGTGCGCGCACGCGTTTTCCCGCTTCTGGAGGCGGAGGAGGGCGGCCGCGTGCGGCGCTTGAACGTCGATCCGCCGCCCCTGCCCGTCGCGGATTACCTCCGGAGGCAGGGGCGCTTCAAGCACCTGAAGGATGGCGACGTGAAGGCCGTCCAGGCGGAAGTGGATCGCCGTTGGGAGGAGTTGACGGCGCGGTGCGAGAGGCCGGCCCGGCTGGACGGGCGCGCGCCGCGGAAATGGCGGCTCCCCTCCTTCGAGCGCCTTCAAGGGCCGCGCCGCCTTGTCTAATTGGCCGTCATTCTTGTCATGAGTTCAGAAGCGCCGGCGGGATCCGCCGCCTCCGCGAAACTGTTGCTGGCCATCGGAGCGGCGGCGCAGACCGCGCAGATCCTTCTCCTGCGGGAGCTCATGGCGCTCTCGTACGGGACGGAAGCCGCGGCGGCGCTGCTGCTCGGCTTCTGGATGGGAGGAGGGGCGCTCGGGGCTCTCGTCGCCCGCCGCAGGAAGCCCGTCCTCTACGCCGCGCTTCTCGCGGCGGCCGTGCTCCCTTCGCTGGCGACCGTGCGTCTCGGCCGCTGGATTCTGGGCGCCGGCGCGGGCGAAGCGCTCTCCCTCGGCGCGCTGGCTCTCGTCACGCTGGCGACGTCGCTTCCGGTCGCGGCGCTCTGCGGGGCGCTGTTCGTCTCCGCGGCCCGGCGCGCGCGCGATCCCGGACGGGCGTACGCCGTGGAGGCCGCCGGCGCCGGCGCCATGGCCTTTCTTCTCGCCGCGCTGCTCCCCGTCGCCTCCCCCTTTTCGCTGGCCGTCGCCGCGGCGGGTTTGCCGTTTCTGCTTGCGGTCCGCGGCAAGATTCGATGCGCCTCGATCGCCGCGGTCTGCGTCACGGCCACGCTCGTTCCGCGGATCGATTCATGGACGCGGGAGTCCTACTGGCGTTCCTTCAGCGGCGGTCGATTCCGCGTGGTCGAGACGCGCGACTCGTCTTATGGACCGCTCGCCGCGGTGGAGTACGAAGGACAGATCAGCATCTACCATTCGGGACGGTTGCTCTTCTCGCTTCCCGGACGCGACGCAGTCGCTCCGGCGGTGCACATGGCGCTCCTTCGCCATCCGTCGCCCCGTCGCGTTCTGCTCGTGGGGGGAGGCGTCGCCGGCGCGCTTCGGGCGGTCTTGCGCCATCCCGTGGGGCGGATCGATTACGTCGAGCTCGATCCCGAAATCGTCGCGATGTCCCGACCGTACGCCGCCGATGCGGAACTCGACGACCCCCGCGTCTCGTTTCATGTCGCCGACGGCCGCTCGTTCGTGCGCGGTTCGGGAAGCCGCGCGTACGATGTCATTCTCGTCTTTGGAGGAGAACCTTCGACGCTGGCCGCCAATCGTTACTACACGGCCGAGTTCCTGGCCGAAGCCCGCCGCGCGCTGGCCGATCCCGGGATCTTGATGCTGGGTCCCGTCGCCTCCCACTCCGGCTACGCCGGCAAACGATACCTTTCCCGCAACGGCGCGATCCTGCGCACGATGCGAGAGCGGTTTCCCGACGTTCAAGCGACGGCCGGAATCGCCACCTGGTTCCTTTCGGGAGGAGATCTGCGGATCGAGAGCCGGGCGCCCGAACGCGGGGTTGTGGACGTCGATTATTTCTCGCTGATCGAGCCCTTCGCCCAGGAGAAGGTCAACGCCGAACTCCGGACCGAGCTTCCCTTCGATCCTCTGGCCGAAGAAGAAGCGGCGCCCGATGCCGCGGGCGCGGTGAACCGGGATTCGCGTCCCGGCGTCGTGCTTCGGACCGCCGCGCTCCAGGCTGAGCAAGTCCGCGATCCTTCGGTCGGACTTCTCGACGCGGCGGAGGGCCTCCCTCCGTGGGTCGCGCTGATTCCCTTGGCCGTTCTGGGCCTGTTCGCTCTTTGGCGTCCCGGCGCGGCGGCTCCGGGGGGCGTGTTCGCGGCCGGACTCTTCGGCAGCGGTTCATGGCTCTTGATCCTGGCCGCCTACCAATCCGCGTTCGGCGCGCTTTATCTCGGAGTGGCGGGGATCGCCGGGGCGTTCATGTGCGGCATGGCCGCCGGCGCCGCGGTCGGGGCGAGGATTCCCTTGCCGATCTCCCTTGCGGCCGCGGCCGCGATCTCGGGGTTCTGCGCGCGGCTGTTCGAGATCCCGTTGCTTCCGGTCCATGCCGCGGCGTCGGCGCTGGCCGGCGCGGCGGTGGGCGCGGTCTTCCCGGCGGCGCTGAAACGTTCCGGCCGCGGGCGGGTCGGCGGCGCCTACGCGCTGGACCTCGCCGGCGGCCTGATCGGCGCGCTGGTCTTCGCACCCCTGGCGTTGCCCGCGTGGGGCGCGGGATGGACGGCCGCCGTCCTGGCGGCCGCGTGCCTGGCCGTCGTTCCGGGTGCCGTCCGATTTTCCTTTTCACCGCAACAATAAATAATTAACCTGGTTAAATAGGTGGAGCGGAGCGCAAGAGGAGGCGGCCATGCGGATTCTCTGGCTCCATCTGGCGGCGGCAATGTTGGCGGCGGGGTCCGGGCGGGCGGCGTCTCAGGACTCCTGAGAGCGGGCCACCGATCTCCGGGGGGAGATCCGGCGGCTCGAAGCGAAGATCGCCACCGGAGCGCTTCTGATCGAACTGAAGCTCGCTCCGGAACAGGCAGAGCGGCTCTGGCCCATTGTGGCGAAGGCCGGCGCGCTCCAGGACCTGTTTGAAGAGTCCATGACGGGCATCCGGGCGAAGCAGCTCGACGCGTTCGCGGCGTTTCGCCGGGAGGCCATGCAAGGCAACGGGTTCTCCCCGGAGGTCGAGCGGGCCGCGGGAAGGGCGAACCACGAGGAGCACGCCGCCCGAAAGGAATATCTGGACCGCCTCCATCCGCTCGAAAAAGAGGCCGAGGCGATCCTCACCGATCCGCAACGCAAGTTGCTCTCCGCGCCGGCCGGAGCGATCCAGGCGCTGGCGCGGGTCATGACGCCTCATCGTCCCCGCCGATTCAGGCTTCAGGGCGAGCTCTCCAACGTCGTCCGCAAGTTGCACCGGATGTCCGATGCGGAATTCGGGCTCAAGCGCGACGACCTGGTCCGGGAACTGAAGCGGGCCATGAACTGGGACACGAGCGTCGAAGCCGATCCGGCGGCCTGCCTGCTGCGGATCCACGAGGCGATGGCGGAGATCCGGAAGCTCCCGAAGGACAAGCTTCACGAGGCGGCTCCCGAGATTCTCGATCGCGTCAAGCCTCTGACGGAGCGGCAGCGCATCGGGAGGGAGTTGAGGGAAATCTACAAGCAGAAGCACGGCGCGGCCAGTCCTCTGGGCCATTTCCTGGCCTCGCCCGAGACGCGCGAGCTCATGGCCAAGATGTACGGGCTGAAACTCGAAGGCAAGCCCACGCCGACGGGAGCGGCCTATCGGGAAGTGTACCAGGAAAAGGAGCACGCCGAAGCGCGCCTCGAGCGGCTGCGCCGCGAGATCAACCTCCTCAATTTATGCAACGGGATGTACTTCTCGAAACACCAGATGCTGCATATCGCCGCCGCGGCCCGCGAAGCGGGCGAACGCAGGAAATGTCCGGAACCTGACTTGGCCAAGACCTCGGACTACGCAAACACCCTGCGCATCGTCTGGTGGTGCATCGATCGGGGGGTGCCGATTCCTGAATCCGTCACGCACCGGATGATCAAGCTCGCCCGGGAAAGCCGGCGGCTGAAGCTGAAAAAAGCGGGCGAGGTGAAGGATCTAGGGGAGTGCGTGGAGCGGATTCTATTCGAGTCGCAAAAGGCGGTCTTGTTCGACTATTCCGCGTGTCTCATTCCGCCCAGGGATCTGCGCGATCCCGTGCGCGTCGGCCAGGCCAATGACCGCTCCGGGCAGGTCCGCTTCCTCGAGCGCGTCCGGCGGATTCCTTATGGAGTGTGGGAGGAGCGCCGCGAGAGGATCGTCGAGGAAGCGCTTTCGCGAGCGGAGGAAGCCGGGGGCAAGTTCCCCGAGAAGGAACGCGCCGAATGCAAAGAGCGGCTCATGAAACTTCTGACGCGGGTTCGGAAGATGGAGGCCGCCGCCTTCGAGCTGGAGAAGGAGGACTTGGCGAAGGAAATGGACGGCTTCAACCGCATGGAAAAGCTTCGGGAACGCCTCAAAGAAATGCAGGGCGAAGAGGCGATTGTGCAGGGTAAGATCCGCGCCTTTCTTCTCGATCCGTGCCTGGGGGAACTGTTGGCCGAGCGTCTCGATCGGCTCAAGCGGAAGGAAGAGATGAAAAGCGTGAACCTGGACGACGTCAGCCCCGCGCCGTCGTGCAAGAACGGCGGCTGTGCCGTTCACGATTAAGTCCGAAGTCCAGAGTCCAGAGTCGGGTCCCGGGGGGAATTGAGTAGAAATTCGGACACGGACATGCGACACGGGATGCGTGACGCTGGACACGGGACATGGGACGTGGAACGCGATTACGCCATGACCGACATGGGCCGCCGCGAGGTGCTCCGGTGGGGTCTGGCGGCGGGGGCGGCGGCCCCCGCCCTCGGCGTCCTGGAGCTCTTCGCCCAGGAGGCCGGCAGGACACGGAGCGAGGTCGATCCCAAATTCTATAAGCAACTGCCCGAACGGCGGACCCAGTGCTTCGTGTGTCCGCTCAAGTGCGTGCTGAGCCCCGGCCAGACCTGTTTCTGCCGCACCCGCAACAACGTGGATGGCAAGCTCCTTTCGTTCGCCTATAACAATCCGTGCATCTTGACTCTCGACCCGATCGAGAAACTTCCGCTCTCGCATTTCCTGCCCGGCACGCGGACGCTGTCGCTCGCGGCCGGCGGATGCAACTTGCGTTGCCAGTACTGCCAGAATTGGGAGCAATCGCAGACCAAGCCCGAGGAGCTGCGCACCTTCGACGTGGACAAGCATCGGGCCGTCGCCGGCGCGAAGAAGAAGGAATGCGCGACGATCGCCTACACGTATACCGAACCGGTGGCGTTCTACGAATACATGCGCGACCTGTCGGCGTTCGCCAAGGAGAAGGGCCTGCGGAACGTTTGCGCGACGGCGCTCTTCATCGAACCGAAGCCGCTGCGGCAGATCTGTCCGAACATCGACGCCTTCGCGGTGGCGCTCAAGGCCTTCGACGAGAAATTCTACGACCGGGTGCTCGGGTCCCAGCTCAAGCCGGTTCTGGACGCCCTCGTGGTGCTCAAGGAGGAGAAAGTCTGGACGGAAGTGGTCACGCTCATCGTGCCCACGTACAACGACGATCTCGACAAGATCCGCGAACAGGTCCGATGGCATCGGAAGTACCTGGGGGCGCAGACGCCGCTCCATTTCGGGCGGTTCGTGCCCCAGTACAAGCTGCGGGATCTGCCGCAGACGCCGGCGGAAACGCTGGAACGGTGCCGGGACATCGGTTTGCAGGAGGGGCTCAAACACGTCTACATATTCAACGTCTCACCGCATAAGGGAAACAACACCTACTGTCCGAATTGCAAGTCGGCGGTGATCGAGCGCCTTGGGTTCCGCGTCCTGGAAACGCGGATGAACGCCGGCGCCTGCCTCGCCTGCAAGACCAAGCTTCCGGGAGTATGGAAGTAGCGAAACGCGCGCCCCGCTCGCCGCCAAGCGAAAAGCTTTAACCGCCAAAGCGGCCAAAGCGCCCAAAAAACAAGAAGGTGTCAGTTGGCGCTTTTGCGTTTTGGCGGTTCATTCGAGAATCCTTGGCCCCCGCGACCGCGCTGATTTTTTTTGCCCTTCTCGCCCATCTCGCCCGTTCTTGTGTCAGGATTAAAGAGACATGGTTCATGCATTCCGGCGCTCCCTGCATGGCTCCGCGCGCGGCGGCTGGCGGATTGGCTGTACACGATCGCGCTGAACGCCGCGCGGGACGCGCTCGAAAAGAAGAAACCGTTGCCGCTCGCGGGCGAGGCGCCGGCCGACGCCGCGAGGCCGCCGTCCGAACAAACCGTCCGGCGTGAGGAGGCGGAGATCCTGCATCGCATGATCCTGAGTTTGCCGGCAGAGGAACGTGAGGTGTTGCTCCTCGGCAAGGTGGAAGGGAAAAGCTCCAGGATGTGGCCGACATCGTGGGCGTCTCTTTGCGAACGGTCAAGAATCGCCTGGCAGCCGCCCATGAGCGGCTGGCGCGCCGGATCATGCGACGGGAGGGCGATTGATGGAGTGCATACGGTTGGATCGGATGTGGTCGCGTCTTCGATGCGGTGCAGCATCTCTACGACTCGGACAGGCAGCGCTGGCGGTTCGTGCTGTGCGGCAGTTCGGCGCGGAAGCTGCGGAAGACCGGCGCGAACCTGCTCCCGGGGAGAGCACTCCTGCATCACGTCTATCCGTTGGTCTTGCCGGAGCGGCCGTTGCCGGATTCCGTCCGTCTGGACGCGGTCGAGTCTCCGTTGCCGTTTTCTCCGGCGCCATCCACACCCGAATCGCTCCTTTTTCCGGCGACCGATCTGATCGAGCGGATGACGTTCGGAGAGTTGCCGGGCGTGGCGACGGCCGCGCCGGAACTCCGGGCCGACCTGCTCAAGGCCTACTGCCTGGTCTATCTGGAAGAAGAACTCCGGCGGGAAGCGCTCATCAAGGACTGGGCGGCGTTTTCGCGGTTTCTGTCGCTGGCGGCGTCCGAGTCAGGCCAAGCCATCAACTATGCAAAGATTTCCAAGGACGCCGGCATGTCGCAGCCCACGGTCAAGAGCTACTACCAGTTGCTGGAGGACATGTTCCTCGCCTTCCGGCTCCCGGCCTTTTCGCGGAGTCGGCGCAAGAACCTGCTGTCCACCGACCGCTTCTTTTTCTTCGACCTGGGCGTGCGACACGCGGCGGCGGAGTTGCCTTTGGAAACGAGCGCCGTGCTGGCGAACCCCGGCCCGTTGTTCGAGCAGTGGGTGGGAATCGAGCTGTGGGAGCGGCTGAAGTATCTCGGCGCGGGACGGCTCCACACCTTCCGCACCAAAGGCGGCGCGGAAGTGGACTTCATCATCGAGCGGGAGAACGCTCTGACGCCCGTCGAAGTGAAATGGACGGAGCGTCCGACACTGCAGGATGCCCGGCACCTGATCGCATTTCTGGACGAACATCCCAAGTCGGCCAAGCAGGGTTTCATCATCTGCCGCTGCCGTCATCCTCTGCAGCTGCATGATCGGATCATGGCTCTGCCGTGGTTTTGCCTATGATGGTTCCTCGCCAGTGAAGTGAGGTCGCTGGTGTGTGGCCGGGAAATGGAGTTCGCCCTATTTCGCCCTCGTGCCGCTCTGGGCCGCCACCGGCTCCTCCGGCGGCCGCGTCGTGAAGCGGATGACGCGCGGATCGCCGCTCGCGGGGTGCGACGTCGTGAAGCCGGCCGTTTCGAACGAGTACTGGAGCGCGGTGCCGCCGTTCGGCGCCTGGATTCCGATCGTCGCCGAATTCCCGCCTTCCTGGGGCGTGTTGACGCCCTGGTAGACCATGTAGATCTCGCTGTTCTCCACCCCGTCGCTCTCCGTGATCTGAACTTGAAACGTCATGTCGTCGCCCGAGGGTCCGGCGGACCAGTTCGTCCACTGCACCACGAAGCGACGGTTCGGCGCCGTCCCGACGACCTGCCATTGGGCGCTGTCGTTCGTGCCCCTTGCCTGCCAGTCATCCCAATGCACGGCAAGAAAGCCGCCAGGCGCAATGCGATTGTCCGTGCTGGGAAAAGGCTGATTCGCATACAAGCCCGCTCCCGGATCCGGCTGTCCGGGAGCCAGAAGCGCCATGAAGCCGTTGGCGCTGATCTCGACGTTGGATGTGATCACCGGAAGGCCCGAATCGGGTGGCGGCGTTCCCCAATTGAAGCCGTGGAATCGGATCAGGATGGGGAGGGCGACATTGGTCCAGGCGTTCGCTGCCTTCGTGATCGGCAACGGCGTGCCGGTGGACGAGATGTCCCTCCACACCGCCGAGAACGAGGGACTGTCGGGATCGTTGACGTTGTCCGTGATTCGATAGAGGTTTCCGGACCAGGGCGAAGCTCCGATCGTCAGGACCGCCTCCGAATTCCCCTTTCGAAACACGGCGCCCCCGGGAATCAACCGCGCCAGCCTCCAGCCGGCCAACTCGGGCAATTCCTTCCCCGTCATGCCGTCCAGGATGGCCTCCCCCAGGTAGGCGTTGACCTGGATCTTGCGCTCGATGAGATAAAGGTACGCGGTCGCCGAACTCGAATCTCCCGCCAATTGATCGAAGCCGTGAAGCTGGACGATTTTCGAAAGCCCCGAACGCTGCGGAGCCGCCGATTCGTTCCGTTTGGCCGCCCGCAGCGGGTTGGGAAGGTTCCGGAGCAGGTCCGTTCCCTGCATCCCTTGGCTTCTCTTCGGTGGGGCCGGGGCTACCGATTCCGGGGCGGCCAGGCCCGCCAAAAGGTTGGACTCTCCGCGGGCCGACACGAAGTGAAGACCCAGCGCGATAAGGCCCACCAGGAACAAGGCGTTCGCGGCCCACCAAAGAGCGAAGATCGCTCTTTTCATCTCCGTTCAGTTACCTAACAGCGGTTCTCCGCGAATCTCAGGGTTCATTCGGAAAAATCCCGACGGAACGCTTTCCGGCCCCCGCCGTAAGCGTCGTTAATGCCTCAGCGCCTTCCAGAAGCCGCGCGGATCCACGATGGGCAGAGGCGCGGCGCCTTCCAGTTCCAGCAGATCGCGATCCCCCGTGACGAGGATATCCGCCCTCGCGACCAGAGCGGAGGCAATGATCCATCGGTCGTCGGGATCGCGGACTGGGGCTCCGGAGGGAGCGGGCGGCCGTGGGACGACTTCTTGATCCCGGAGGAATTGAATGATCTCACGAATCGTCCGGCCCGGGAGCCTGAGTTTCCGGCGCAAAGCCTTCTGGAGTTCGGCCAGGACGACTTCCCCTGTCACCAGGGCGTGCTCCGTGAGCACGTGCCGCAAGACATCGGCGCACAGTCCGCGAGTGGCGAATGCCGCGACGAGAACGTTGGTGTCGAGGAAGACCCTCACGAAATGTCCCGCATCACGTCGTCGTCCGTGAGGTAGCCTCGGGCTTCGGCGAAAGGCAGGACGCGGCGCCGCAATCTCTCGAACCGGAGCAGGTTTAATTGGCGCCGGAGAGCCTCCCGGATCACGTCACTGCGGGTGCGGCCGGTCCCGCGGCAAAGGCGGTCGAGGAGTTTCTCCAGCTCGGGATCCAAGCGCACCGTAATGGCATTTCCCATGTCTTACATCGTACTACGAAGCGGCGACCCCTGCAATCTTGCGGAGAGTGGTTATGGGTCATTCGTAAGGTCTCGACGCAACTTATAATAGCTGCGTCTGACGGAGATTAAATTTACGGTACCGGGGAGAAACTTTATGCAAGCCGCCGGAGACAACGAAAAGGTGCTCGCATTGACGGGCGAAGTGGGGGCGCGCCGGAAGGCGAACTACGACATCCTGCCGCTCCTGCTCAATCGCTGGTCGCCGCGGGCCATGACCGCAGAACCGCTCGGCGACGAGGAGCTCTTTCCGCTCTTCGAGGCCGCCCGCTGGGCGCCTTCTTCGTACAACGCGCAGCTCTGGCGGTTCATCATCGCCCGCCGGCAGAACCGGGAGCTGTTCGATAAGTTCGTCGGGCTCCTCGTTCCCGCCAATCAGGTCTGGGCCAAGGACGCGGCCGTGCTCGTGGTCGTCGTTTCGAGAAAGTTCTTCGAACATAACGACAAGCCGTCCGTGACCCATACGTTCGACGCCGGTGCCGCCTGGGAGAACCTGGCACTGGAGGCCACGCGGCGGGGGCTGGTGGCCCACGGCATGCAGGGTTTCGACTACGAGCGCGCCCGGACGGAACTCGGCGTTCCGGAAGCGTTCGAAGTCCACGCCATGATCGCCATCGGCAAGCGCGGCATCAAAGAGAAGCTGCCGGAAAAGGTCCGCGTCATGGAGGAGCCGAACGGCCGGCGGCCCCTGAGGGAAATCCTCTTTGAAGGCGCCTTCGGGCAACAAATTCCGCACCTGCCGTAGATCCCCAGCGCGGCGAAGCCGAAGGCTTCGCTATTAGGAGCGCGACGACCCATTATCTCGACGCGCTCCTGGGGCTTGCCAAATTCGCGCCGCCGGCTACTCTAGCAAGGCGTGTACACGATCGGGTCGTTCACGTTGACGGAAGCCGAGGTCGGCCGGCGCAAGAAATATCTCGATCTGACCCCGGAGGACGAGAAGCGCCTGCGCGAGGCCCATGTCCATCTCCAGAGCCACGCGCCGGAAATCATCGATCGCTTCTACGACTACCTCCTGTCCCATGAACGCACGCGGGAGATCCTCTCCAAACCGGGGCTCGTGGAAAAGCTCAAGGGCCTTCAGGCGAAATACTTCAACGAGCTGACCTCGGGCCAATACGATCTCGCCTACTTCGAGAATCGCCTCCGAGTCGGACAGGCGCATCATCGAATCGGACTGGAACCCGAGTGGTATCTCGGCGCCTACGTGAAATACCTCCATATCGCCAGCGACGTCCTCAGCCGCGCCTTGGGGCGGGACTACGAGCGTTATTTCCAGACGATCGCTTCGCTGACCAAGGTCATCTATCTGGACATGGGGCTGGCCCTCGACGCTTACCACTACAGCCTTCAGGCGGCGAAGCAACAGCTCACGGACATGATCGTCCACGACCTCCAGAATCCGCTGGCCGGGATCGCCTCCGTCCTCCAATTCCTGCGCGACAAGGGGCACGGCGTGACGCCCGCCGAGCGGGAGGTGATCGAGGAAGCCTTGCGGCGGTGCGATGACCTCTCGCAGATGATCCTGAACGTGCTTCAAATCAGTCGGGCCGAGCGCGGGAAGGTCGATGTTTATCTCGAGACTCTGGATCTCTTGGACATGGCCCGGGAAGCCGCGAATGCGTTTCGGATGCACGCCGAACGCGAAGGGCGGCGGATCGTCGTCGAGGGTCCGCCCTCGGCTCCCGCGCGAAGCGATCGCACGCTCGTCCAGCGGATCCTTCACAATTTGGTCCGCAACGCCGTGCGCCATGCGCCCGCCGGCACGGAGATCGTCATCCGGGTCGATTCGACATCGCCCGCCGCCGCCACGATCAGCGTCAAAGACGAAGGCCCCGGCATCGTTCCCAGCGTCCAGGACCTTCTCTTCGAACCGTTCGGGGCGGCCGCGCTGCGCGGGCGGGGCCTGCGCGTGGACACGGGGCTCGGCCTGGCCTCGTGCAAGGCGGCGGCCTCGGCGCTCGGCGGAGACATTACGGTCGAAAGCGACGGGCAACGCGGAAGCAACTTCACGCTGTCCCTCCCGCGTCCGTAAGCGGCGGGTTCAGGCGCTCTTCACCCCTTCCTTGGGAACTCGATTGATGGGGTCGCGCAAATCCCACGGATCGTAAGGCTCGTTCTGTTGGCAGATCGCCAATTCCCCGCACACTTCGGAGCGGTACACGCGCCCGCGGAGGATTTTTTCGATCTCCCGCCGCAGCAGCCGGGCCAGCCCCTTCAGGCGCACCGAAGGCAGAGCCTTCACGGTGGCGAGCAGCATGCCGCGAAGGATCTCGCTGACGATGGCCGGCGGGGTCGTTCCGGGACGCGCGATGAATCGGCGGACCCGCTCCAGCTCCGGCGGATACACCTCCTGGCGCTCCGGTTCGCCCAGCTCGGAAACGCGTAACCAGTGGTCGCACGGTGCCGCTCCGCAGTAACGAAACGCCTCAAGCCTGGCGCGGAGCGCGCCGCGGACCGCGCGGTACAGCGCCCGATAGAGCGACGGTCCGGTCGGCCGTGGCACATACGCGTCGATGGGGGGCCAACACGCCAGCGCGATCTCGCGCGCCAGGCCCGGCAAGTTCTGGTCGGTCAGGCGGATCTGATATCTCACGCTGGATCGAGAGCAAAGGAGGGGCCACCCGCGAGGTAGAACGGGTTGGTCACGAGGGGTCGGCGCCCGCGGGAAATCACGCGTGCGGCGCGGAAAAACCGGCGGCCGGTTCAGGCGGCGCGTAGGCGCACCAGGGGTCCGTTTCGAGCCAGTCTCCGGTGAGCGCGTAGGCGCGGGATCGGGAGCCTCCGCAGATCGCGCGGAACGGGCAGCGCCCGCAACGACCCTTCAGCCGGTCCGGATCGCGCAGGTCGCGGAAGAGCGGAGACTCGAGATAAAGGTCGGCCAGGGCCGCCGCGCGCACGTTGCCCGCGGAGACGGGGAGAAAGCCGCTGGGATAGACCTCTCCGAGATGGGACACGAAGAGGAAACCGTTGCCCGCGTTGACGCCGCGCTGGGCCATCGGAACGCTCTCGCCGCTTCCGACGTGTTCGACGCGGCCGTGCTCGCGCTCGTGCCGCTGCCGCAGGAAGCGCCGGTAGTGCGGCGCTTCGGTCACCTTGAGAATGAAGCGGCGCTTCGCCTGTGCGCGCATCAAGATCGGGAAGAGCTCCTCGCAGCCCTCCGGAGTCAGGCCGCCGATGGAGGTTCCGCGGCCCATCGGCACCAGGAAGAACACCTCCCAAAACACGGCTCCGAGTTTGTCCACAAGATCGGCCATCTCCTGGAGGTAGGGCGCCGATTGGTCCCAGACGCACGTGTTGATCTGGGGGGGCAAGCCGTGCTTGTGGGCCCAGTTCACGGCTTCGAGCGTGCGGGCGAAGGCGCCCGGCGCGCCGCGAAAGCCGTCGTGGAGCTCGGCGCGCGGAAAATCGAGGCTGAACGCCACCTGATCCAGGCCGGCCTCCTTCAGCTTCTCGATCAACCGTTCCGTGAGGCGCGGCGTGGCGGCCGGAATGGTCGCGACCCGCAGCGCGCGCTCCTTCGCGTGCTCGATCAGCTCGAAAAGATCGTCCCGCGTAGCAGGATCCCCGCCGCTGAGCACGAGCAGCGGCGTTCCGAGCTCGGACACTTGATCGATCAACCAGCGTCCCTCGTCCGTCGTCAGCTCTCCGGGGATAGGGCCCGGAATCGCGCAGGCGCGGCAATGCCGGCAGGCGAGGTCGCAGGCCTGCGTCGTTTCCCAGATGACGAGGAAGGGCGCTTTGTCGAAATCGACGGTCCATGGAGACGGTCCGGCCAGGGGCTGCACGTCATGAGATGCTTGAATCATGCGGGTTGCCCCGCAAAACATGCGCCACTTTTTGCAGGGGTACTTTAACGTTCCAAGTTGTGGATTTCTTCATGACGAACGCGGGTAAATCCATTCCCTCCGTGCCGTCCCCCGCCGCCGTCTGGGAGAGCGCACGTGGCATTCCTTTTGCTGTTTGACAAGCGATGAACATTCTCGTGGTGGACAGCGAGTCGGACTCGCGGCGCGCCTACGCGGAGCTCCTGGTGTCGGCGGGACACGCGGCCCGAACGGCGCGGTCCGCGCCGGAGGCGACCGCGGCCATCAACGGATATCGGCCCGATTTGATTCTCTTGGATCTCAAGCTTCCGGATTTGCAGGGTCTTGAAGTCGCCCGAATGTTCGCCGGCCGCGACGACACTCGGGACATTCCCATCGTGGTCGTGACGCCGCTGCATCTGGACGAGGAACGGGATCCCGCCGGCTTGCCGGGCATCCGCCGCGTGATCTACAAACCGTGCCGGCCCAGAACGCTGCTGGAGTCGGTCGAAGAGGTGCTGCGGTATCCGCGACCATGAAACGGATCGTCATCGTGGGGGGCGGGATTACGGGCTTGGCGTGCGCCTATGCCCTGCGCCATCGGGCCCGCGTGACGCTCCTGGAGGCGTCGGCGCGGCTGGGCGGCGTGATCGCCACCGAGCGGCGCGAAGGGTTCATGGTCGAGCACGGTCCCGACGGCTTTCTCGCGTCGAAGCCCGAAGCCGCCCGATTGTGCTCGGAGCTGGGGATCGAGACGGAACCGATCCGGACGCGCGGCGCCTTTGTGCTGGTTCGAGGCCGATTGCGCGCCCTGGTCGCCGGGGCCGGCATGAGTCTTCCCACTCGGGCGTGGGCGTTCGCGCGCAGCGACCTGGTCTCGCCGTGGGGCAAGGTGCGGATGCTCCTGGACCTGGTGCTTCCGCGGGGACCCGACCGCGAGGACGAATCCCTGGCTTCGTTCGTTCGGCGGCGCCTGGGTCGCGAGGCGCTGGAAGCGGTCGCGGAGCCGCTTCTGGCCGGGATCCACGCGGCCCTCGCCGAGAGGCTCAGCGTGCGCGCCGCCTTTCCGCAGCTCTTGGAGATCGAGCGATCGCATCGAAGCCTCCTCCTCGGTTTGCGCCGCTCCTCGGCCGCCGGCGGTCAAGGAGCGCTCCGCGCGCCGCGCTCGGGCATGGGCGGATTCGTGGAGCGGGTGGCCGGCGCGCTGTCGAACGTGTGCATCCGCATGGACGCGCCGGTGCGCCGGATCGAACCCGGTTGGCGGGTGCATACGGAGGCGCAGATTTTCGACGCCGATGAAGTCGTGCTGGCGCTGCCCGCGCCGGCCGCGGCGGCGCTCGTGGGACGCTTCGCGGCATCGTTGCGGGACGCGCTTGCGGGCATCCACTACACGCACACGACGACGGTGTCGCTGGGGTTTCGCGGGCGGGCGCCCCTGGCGGGCAGCGGCTTCATGGTGGCGCGGCGGGAGCGCCGGCGGATCGCCGGATGCACGTGGGCTTCGGAGAAATTCGAAGGGCGCGCCCCGCCGGGGCGCTGGCTGGCTCGGTGTTCCCTGCGGGGAGCGCCCGCGGATCCCGCCCGCATCGCCCGGGACGAACTGCGCGACATTCTCGCGCTGGATGAGGACCCCGTTTTGGAAGCGCCGTGCCCGGCGCCCGCGCCGCGCCCGCTTTACGAACTGGGCCATGTGCGGCGGGTTCGACGGGTCGAAGAGCTCACCCCGCCGGGCCTTCACGTGATCGGAAGCGCCTACCGGGGCGCGGGCGTGCCGGATTGCATTCGCGACGCGCAGCGCGCGGCGGTCCGGATTGACCCATAAACGTCGTAATATGGGTAAAAATGCAATGACCTTGACATGTGATTTTGGATCTGCTAAATGTAAGATCTTATTTTTCCACCCAAAATTCACCCGGGAGACGCGTCATGCCTGATAAAGAAGCTCCACAACTCCTCGTCCACAGCGTCAAGGACAACGTGGGGGTCGTCGTCGTCGAAGGTCTCAAGGCGGGGACCGACGCGCTGTGCGTCGTCACCGAGAACGACTCCTCGTTTCGACTGACGGTGAAGGTCGACGTTCCGATCGGACACAAGGTCGCCTTGGTCGATCTGAAGCAGGGGGATACGGCCGTCAAATACGGCGAAGACATCGGCCGGATCGTCGCCCCCGTCGAGAAGGGCGGCCACGTTCACGTTCATAATCTCAAAACCAAACGTTGGTAAGGCGAGGCCATCATGATGAAAAACAGTGAGCTGAAGTTTTACGGCTGGCGGCGCGAGAACGGCCGCGTCGGCGTCCGCAATCACGTCGTCATCCTGCCGCTGGACGATCTTTCCAATGCCGCGTGCGAGGCCGTCCAGAACCACATCAAGGGGACGCTGGCGCTGCCGCACGCCTACGGGCGGCTCCAGTTCGGCGCGGATCTGGATCTGTACTTCCGCACGCTGATCGGCACCGGGTGCAATCCGAACGTCGCGGCCGTCGTGGTGATCGGGATCGAGCCGGCCTGGACCGGGCGGATCGTCGACGGCATCGCGAAGACCGGCAAACCCGTCAGCGGCTTCGCCATCGAGAAAAACGGCGACATCAACACCATCGCGGCCGCGTCCCGCAAGGCGAAGGAGTACATGCAGTGGGCCTCGGAGCAGAAGCGCGAATCGTGCGGCATCAAGGACCTGTGGGTTTCGACCAAGTGCGGCGAGTCCGACACCACGACCGGTCTGGCGGCCTGCCCGACGGTCGGGAACATGTACGACAAGCTGATCCCCCAGGGCATCTACGGCATTTTCGGTGAGACGACCGAAATCACGGGCGCCGAGCATCTGGCCAAGAAGCGCGCCGCGACTCCCGAAGTGGGGGAAAAGTGGTATCGGGTCTGGAAGGCCTACCAGGACGAGGTGATCGAGGCGCACAAGACCGACGACCTCTCGGATTCGCAGCCGACCAAGGGCAACCTCGAAGGCGGCCTGACCACGATCGAGGAGAAGGCGCTGGGCAATCTTGAAAAGATCGGCCGCGAGTGCCGGTATATCGACGTCCTCGAACCCGCCGAGACGCCGAGCAAGGGGCCCGGACTCTATTACATGGACACGTCGTCGGCGGCGGCGGAGTGCATCACGCTGATGGCCGCGGCCGGGTATGTGGTTCATACCTTCCCGACCGGTCAGGGCAACGTGATCGGCAATCCGATCCTGCCGGTCATCAAGCTTACCGGCAACCCGCGCACCGTCCGCACCATGTCGGAGCACGTCGACCTCGACGTGTCGGGCGTGCTGCGCCGGGAGACGACGATCTCCCAGGCGGGTGACGCGCTCATCGAGCACGTGCTGCGCGTCGCGAACGGGCGCCTCACCGCGGCCGAGGTGCTGGGCCATCGCGAGTTCGTGATCACGAAGCTCTATCGGAGTGCTTAATTTTTTGGGGAACCGCTAAAGCGCTAAAACGCTAAGATGCTGCTGGAAGCCCTTTGGGGGGATCCATTGACGATTTTGCGGTTTGGCGTTTTTGCGGTTCAACGACAAGTTTGAGTCTCTCGTAAAAAGGCCAAGGCAACGAACATGCCACGTCGGCCGAGCTTAGAGGGCTACAACCCATTCGACTCCAGCGGCCTGCGGCCGCTTCCGCTCAGGGTGAGTCCGCCGCAAGGAAAACGACACTATTTACGGCGGACTCAAGTTTGTCGATGAACACCTATCAGGTCCGCATCGTGCGCTCTGACGAAAAAGGCGTTTCCAGGGGCGTCGAGACGTTTTCAGTCGCGCTGGCGGACCGGATGACGGTGCTCGACGCCCTGTTCTCCATCCAGGCGAATCAGGACCCTTCGCTCTCCTTCCGTTGCGCGTGCCGGGTCGGAATGTGCGGCACGTGCGCCATGACCATCAACGCCGTGCCTCGGCTGGCGTGCAAGACGCAGGTCGGCCGGCTCGACTCGCCCAGCGTCACCATCGCGCCATTGCCGAACCTTCCCGTGGTCAAGGATCTGGTCATTTCCCTCGAGCCCTTCTTCGAGCAATGGAAGAAGATCAAGCCGGCACTGCACTCGGAGGCGCGGGACTCGAACGAACTCGCGCGGATTCCGGCCGGCTCGCCGTACGCCCGGGAGACGCCGCGCAAGCGGGACTGCATCACCTGCGGGATCTGCTATGCGGCGTGCGGCGTCAAGGCCACGTCCGGCGAGTACCTCGGGCCCGCGGCGATTAACAAGGCGTTCTTGCGCATCCTGGACCCGCGCGACGACGCGACCGAGGAGCGGCTCGACGTGATCAACGGCGAGCGGGCCGGGATCTGGAGATGCCATACGCAGTTCGGATGCACGGCCGCCTGTCCCAAGAAAATCGATTTGACCGATACCCTGGTGCGGCTGAAGCGCGCCATGCTGTTTCCCTCGAAGCTCAAGAAACTCAAGAAGAAAGGCGTGTCGAAGGCCGTCTCATGAAACCCGACGTCGCCACGGCCGTCCGGAAATACCGCTGGCAGTTCAGCGGCATGGTCGCCCATGTAATCCAGCGCGCCACCGGAGTGCTGCTCCTGGTCTACCTGTTCCTGCACGTCCTCACGGTGAACAAGCTGAGCCAAGGTCCGGAGGCGTTCAACCAGGCTCTGGCCACGTTCAAGAGTCCGCTGTTCAAGGTCCTCGAAATTATGCTCCTGGGTACAGTGATCCTGCACGCCCTCAACGGCATCCGGATCACGCTGATCGACCTGGGCGTCGGCCACGAGCGCCAGCGGCAGCTCTTCTGGGTCTGGTCGGTCGGGCTGGGCGCCGTCATTTTTCTGGCAGGCGGGATCCCGATCTTCCTGGCTGGCGTTCTGAAGCTCTAGGCTGAGTTATTCATGAACCACCAGGACACAAAGACACCAAGCGGGTTAAAGGGCCGCTCATCAGGCATTGGATGGAGTTTTACAAACCGCAAAAACGCCAAATCGCCATTCGAGTCTCTTTTGGCGCGGCCATTTGACGGTTTGGTTGCTTTGGCGGTTCAAGCCTTCCGTCAAGAATCGCGTCAGTTCCTTATTCCCAGTGCGGCGAAGCCGCAACCTAAATTTTCTTACGCAGGTTTTCGCCGCGCTGGGAGTCCAGAGTCCATAGTCGGCTCGTCGGTTTCCGGCGACTCTGGACTATGGACTGTGGACTTCGCGGGAACTTTCCCCATCTTGCGGGCCAGAAAAATCTTCGCAAAAAAACAAGAAACCCATAGTTAGTAGAATAGATTCTCAGACCCATGTCCGAATATCGAAATGTGATCTGGTGGTACACGCAGCGCGTCACCGGCGCGTTGCTGATCGTGTTTCTGGTCGCCCATTTCTGGGTGGAGCACTTCATGTCCAAGGAACTGCTCCGCGGCGACCTCACGTATGAGGCCATCCTGTCGCGGATTTCGAATCCGCTCTGGCAAGCCATCGACATCGGGTTTCTGCTGGTGGCGCTCGTTCACGGGTTGAACGGCCTGCGCAACATCGTGCTGGATTACAGCCGCGTGAGCCCGCGAACGGCTCAAATGATCACGGCGGTACTGATCGCCGCCGGCGCGCTCTGGTCGTGGTGGGGCATTCAAGCGTTCCGTAATCTCTGATGAGCTCTCTCCCCGTCGACACGTTGGAGACCGACCTCCTCATCCTGGGGGCGGGCGGCGCCGGCCTGATGGCCGCTCTGCACGCGCGCGAGCGCAGTCCGCGGCTCAAGATTGTGATCGCGGTCAAAGGACTCCTCGGGCAGAGCGGTTGCACCCGCATGGTGCAAGGCGGCTACAATGCGGTGCTCAATCCCAACGACTCCCTGGAGCGCCACTTCTTCGACACGATCAAAGGCGGAGCGTACCTGAACAACCAGGAACTCGCCTGGAAGCTCGTGGCCGAGTCGCCGCGGCGGATCGTGGAGCTGGAAAACATCGTCGGGTGCGTCTTCGATCGGAATCCGGACGGGACGATTCACCAGAAGCCCTTCGCGGGCCAGTCCTTCGACCGGACCGTGCACAAGGGCGATCTGACGGGCATCGAGATCATGTCGAACCTGCGCGACTACGTGCTCGAGTCCGACATGCAGGTGCTTCAGGAATGCCGCGGATTGGACCTGTTGAAGGACGACGGCAGGGTCTGCGGCGCGCTGCTGCTGCACATCCGCAGCGGGCGGCTCGTCGCGGTGCGCGCCAAGGCCACGCTGGCGGCCACCGGCGGCGGCGCCACGATGTACCGCATTTCATCTCCGTCGTTGGAAAAAGCCGGAGACGGGATCGCCATGGCGCGCCGCGCCGGAGCTCGCCTGGTGGACATGGAGATGCTCCAGTTTCATCCGACGGGTTTGCTCGTGGGCAAATCGGTCGCCACCGGCGGACTGCTCGAAGAAGGGCTGCGCGGCGCCGGGGCCCGCCTCTATAATGGACTCGGCGAGCGTTACATGGAGCGGTACGATCCGGAAAAGAAGGAGCGCGCCACGCGCGACGTCGTCTCCCGTTCCAGTTACATGGAGATCATGGCCGGCCGGGGCACGCCGCACGGCGGCGTCTACATCGACGCCAGCCACCTCGGCGAGAAATTCCTCCTCGCCAACTTCCCCGGCATGGTCGAGCGGTGCGCGGACTACGGATTCGATCTGCTGCGCGACCGCGTGGAGGTTTCGCCCAGCGCCCATTTCCAGATGGGCGGCATGCAGATCGACGCCGAATGCCGGTCCTCGTTGGACGGTCTGTTCGCCGCCGGAGAGGACGCCGGAGGCGTTCACGGAGCCAATCGGCTCGGCGGCAACGGGGTCGCGGAATCCATCGTCTTCGGAGGGTGCGCCGGCGACAGCATGGCGGAGTACGTCCAGGGGCGCGAGGTGCCGGCGGTTTCGCCGGCCCACGTGAGAGCCCTGACCGAGCTCTGGGCGCGGCCTCTGGCCCGCGACAGCGGCGAAATCCCGTTCGGCCTGCGCAAGGAGTTGGAAGACGTGATGTGGGAAAAAGTGGGCGTGATCCGCAACGGGCCCGATCTGAAGGCCGCCCTCGGCGCGCTGGCGGAGCTGCGCGCGCGCGCGGAGCGCGTCAAGGCGCCCGGCGCGCCGGCCTCCAACGCCGCCTGGAACGCCGCGCTGGATTTCGTGAATCTCTGCGAGGTCGGCCGGATGGTCGCGGAAAGCGCGTTGATCCGAACCGAAAGCCGCGGCGCCCACTACCGGCAGGATTTCCCCTCCTCCGATCCCCAGTGGTTGAAGAATATCGTCCTCACGCCCCGGGAAAACGAATTCGACGTGCATTTTGAACCGGTCCGGTTTACCCGCCTTTCACCCCCCGAATCTAGTGGAGCACTCACCCATGGACACGATCTACGATCGCATTGAGACGACCGCCCGGGACCTCTACATCCGGGCGCTCAAGGACATCCCTCGAGACGTTCGCGACGGCCTCCAGCGCGCGCACGCGGCCGAAAAAGCCGGCGGCCACCAGACCGCCGAGCGGGTCATGTTCACGATCCTGAACAACATCGAGGTCGCCGACAAGAAGAGCATGATGGTGTGCCAGGATACCGGCTTGCCGGTATTCAAGGTTTCCATCGGGAGCGAGGCGAAGATCGACGTGGCGGAGCTCAAGAATCGGCTGCGAAAAGGATGCGAGCGCGCCACGGCGGAATATCCGCTGCGCTCCAACACGGTGCACCCGCTGACGCGCAAGCACACCGGGACCAACACGGGTCAGGGCGTTCCCATCGTCAAACTGTACTTCGTTCCGGGATCGGACCGCATCGAGATCAGCATGGCGCCGAAGGGATCCGGCTCGGAGAATACGAGCTTCCTCAAGATGTTGAATCCCTCCGAAGGCCGGAAGGGCGTCAAGCAGTTCATCCTCCAGTGCGTCTTCGAGTCGGGCGCGCGGCCATGCCCGCCGATCATCGTCGGTGTCGGGCTGGGGGGGACCTCCGACGTCGCCATGCAGTTGGCCAAGGAAGCCAGCACGTTCCGCAAGATCGGATCCGCCAACCCGGATCCGGACGTGGCTCAACTGGAGCGGGAGCTCCTGGAGGCGATCAACCAGACGGGCATCGGGCCTCAAGGACTCGGGGGCGCCACGACGGCGATGGCCGTGCATATCGAGTGGGCGCACACGCACATCAGCCAGAATCCGGTGGCCGTGAACATGCAATGCTGGCGGGGCGAACGGGCCGAGGCTGTCATCTCACTGAATGAAACGGAGGTGCATTCCCATGGCACACTATAAACTTCGACCCCCGCTGACCGAGGCCGACATCCGGCAGCTCAAGCTGGAAGATACCGTCACGATCGACGGCACGATCTTCGGCATCCGCGACGCCACGCAGATCCGCATCTTCGATGAGGGCATCGCTCCGCCGGCCGACCTGACCGGGTCGGTCTGCATCCATACGGCGCCGGGGGTGCGCAAGCTTCCCGACGGCACGTACGAGAAGATCTGCATCGGCACGACGACGAGCACGCGCATGGATCGGTTCGTGCCCGGCCTGCTCCAGCAATACGGCGTGCGCGCGATCGTCGGGAAGGGCGGGTTCCTCCAGGGCAGCGTCGACGCCATGGCCAAGTTCGGCGGCGCCTACTTGGCCATCGTGGGCGGCGCGGCGGCGCTGGAGACGCTCCAGATCGAGGAGATCGAGAAGGTCTGGTGGGAAGACCTGATGCCGGAATGCCTGTGGAAATTCCGCGTCAAGGATTTCGGCCCGCTGATCGTGGCGATCGACTCGCACGGCCACAGCCTCTATCGCGACATCCAGCAGCGCGCCGCGGAGCGCATCAAGAGCCTTTCGCAGTAGGCCTGGAGCCGTGCCGCCCCGGAAGCTGGCCCCGCCGGGGTCGGAAGGGCCTTCGCCCCGCCGGAGCAAGGGGCTACGACCGCGCCAATCCTACTTGAAAGGAAAGCGCGATGAAGAAATCACCCAAGCGCATCCCGATATTCAAAACGGAAGAGGAGATCGATCGCTTCTGGTCTACCCGCAGCTTGACGGATTACCTGGAAGACACAGAGGCGGTGGACGACGTTATCGAATTGGCGCCGGCTCTGGCGCGGAAGATTCGGGAGCGGTCGCGCAAGCGCCTGCTGACGATCCGGCTGGAGGAATGGCGGATTCGGCGCGCTAAAGAAATCGCGCGCCGCAAAGGGAATTCGTGCCCTTCGTGAAGCCGTTCCTGGCGGATCTCAGTTTTGACGACGATCTGGTGGCCGTCGCGTGGTGGCCGCTCGGGAAGAACCGAGAGGTCGTTCTGGATCCTTCCCGATCCTTCGGAAAGCCGATCGTTGACAGCGCCGCGGTGCCGACCGCGGTCCTCACCCATGCGGTACGGGCGGAAGGGTCGCTCGAAAGGGTCGCCGATTGGTACGAGGCGCCGCTCGAAGCGGTAAAAGGTGCGGTTGAATTTGAGCGCAAGCTCATTGCCGCGTGAACTTCCTCTTCGACAACTGCCTGCCCCAGCGGCTGGCAAGGGCAATCTCCGCGCTCGACCAGCCGCACAGAGTGGTCCATCTGCGGGACCAGCATGCCGCCAACACCCCAGATCTCGAGTGGCTCAAGGAGCTGGGGGAGCATCGAGAGTGGAACGTCATTTCTTGCGATGCGTTCAACAAGACCAGGGAGGAGAAGGAGGCCATTCGTGCTCGCGCCCGAGCGACGTTCATCTTCGTAGGCGGCCACGCGAATCTCTCGATCTGGATGCAGGCCTCAAAGATCATTCAACGCTGGCCCGAAGTCCTCAAGGCAGCGGAACACGCTCGCGTTGGGCAGGTATTTCGCGTGCATCTCAAGTCGCCCAAGGTAGAGGACATCACCGCTCGATAACGGGTCTATCACGGTTGAATCGGATCAGTTGCGAGGCGACTTGAATTCTCCCGCTTCACCACCGGTGCCGGGACGCCTTCGATCACGACGTTCAGGCAGGACGGCCGCCCCGAGCGGAAGGCTCGTTCGGCGGCGGGCAGCAGCGCTTCCGCCGTCTCCACGTGCTCCCCGTGGCTCCCGAAGGCGGCCGTGACGCGGTCGTAGCGCGTCAGCAATAACTCGCAGCCGACCAGCCGGGTCGGTACCATGCGACGGTACGGTCAGATCGACAAGACCCTCCGCAATACGCCGTATTAGACGCCGCCTACTCGTGCTCCTCGTAGTCGATTTTGTGCACGCTGACCCGCAGCGCCTTGGCGATCTTGCGGAGCGTTACGTTGGAGGGACTGTGCTTTCCATCCTCCAGGCGGCTGACGTGCGACTGCGTCAGGCCCGCACGCTCCGCGAGATCTTCCTGGGTCATGCCCTTCTTCTCCCGCAGTACGCGGATCTTCCGGCCGATCCACCGCGCTCGAGACTTCAGGAACGAGCCGCTCGTCTTCTGCTTCAGACCCATCCGTAGATTCCCGATCAGCTCCGGGGCGAGAATCTCGCTGATCGTCTTGGCGATCTCCTGCCTTTCCCGCTCGCTTTGGGTTCGCTCAAGCTCATCGAGGAGCTCTACGATGTTGTTCTGGCGTTCTTTCGTCAGCTCTACGAAACGCCGGCAGATCTCGGCTACCTGTTCCTTTTTGACCCCCGCACTCCTCTCCATTACGGGCGTCATGGCTCCATTCCTCCGGGTGCAATTTGAATGCGTAAATGTTTGTACCGATTGTGTATCACTTCTTGTCCCTGTCTACCTCCTTTCTCTTGCCATCGCGACAGCCAAGAGCGCCCGAGCTCTCTCGATCCTGTTTGCGATGCGAATCTTCAAATGCTTCGGCATCTGAGCCTCTTCCTCCTTCTTGTACGTGCACAAGGTCACGATCGCCTTGTGCTTCGGCTCCACGGAGAAGTACACCCGCACATTCGTCTTCCCCAGGATCCCGCCCTTGTCGTGGAGCGCATAGTAGTCCTCTACCTTTCGCACATCCACGGTGGGACATAGAGCAGGATCCTTGTACCTGGCCATATCCTTGAACTGCTCAACTAGGTAATCGTGCTGCCTCGAACTCAAGAATCCCGAGTCTTCTTGCACCACATCCAAATACCAAAGATTCCAAATCGCATCGTCTGCCTTCGCTCCTCTCTTCAGTTCCATCCATGATTCTCCATTATGGATGTGCGTTGAATAATATACAACGATAGGAGGGATTGTCAAGCGCATTCTTTCTGCGTCTTTCCGATCCCGGCGTTATCCCGCAAATATCCCGTTCCGATCTTGATGATTCGATGGAGGGTACGGCCTGTGTTGTGCGTACGCGGTGTACATCTCATGTCCGGACGCGTCAAGCCCTCATTCAGAGCTTCGGCTTTCGGAGGCCGGGGTTCCGGTCTCCGCGGGGGACTTCCGGACGACCGGCGCCGGAACGCCCTCGATGACCACGTTCAAGCAAGCCGGCAACCCCGACGTGGAAGCACGCTCCGCGGCCGGCAGGAGCGCCTCCTCCGTCTCCACATGCTCCCCGTGGCCCCCGAACGCGGCCGCGACACGATCGTAGCGCGTCGGCAATAACTCGCAGCCGACCAGGCGGTCGGGACCATACGTCTTGAGCTGGATCTGGTATTCGGCATTCCAGCGCGCGTCGTTGCCGACGACGACGACGAACGGGAGGCGGTAACGCACGGCGGTGTCGATCTCGGCGGCGTGGAAACCGAACGTCCCGTCGCCCAGGAAGGCCAGGACCGGCGCGTCCGGCCGGGCGATCCGCGCCGCGAGCGCCATGGGCAGCGCGCTGCCGATCGCGCCGGCCGGCCCGTTGATCAGTCGATGGGGCGCGCTCAAACACGCCTGCGCCCATTGTCCGAATTCGCCGCCGTCGGAAATCAGGATCGAATCGGGATGGCGGTCCAACAAGGCTTGCAGCGGCCGGCAGGCCTGAACGGGATGCAGGCGGCCGGGCGCCTTCGCGGCGATTCCATCCCACGCGCCGGGGCGGTAACGGATGGCGGCTTGCACCTCGTTGCGCCAAGCGTCAAAGCTCCTCCGGCGTCCGACCGCCGGCGCGGCGAAGCTCGCCAGCGCGGCGAACGCGTCCGCCGTCGCGCTCGCCACCAGGCGATTCCCGAGCGTCCGGCGCGCGCGCTCGTGGTCGGCGGCATCCGCGTCGACGGCGATGAATTCGCAATCCGCCGCGAAGGCCGGCGACCGGCCGAACCGGAGCGTGAAATCCATGCGCTTGCCGACGAGGAGCACGCGATCGGCGCGCGCCAGCATTTCGGCGAAGGCGCCCAGCGAAGGATCGTCGATGCCCCGCGGACTTTCCATGCCGACGACCGGGATGCCGGTCGCTTCCTCCAGGGCGCTCATGCGCGCGCGGCCCGCGCGCGTCAGGCACGTCGGACCGGTCAGGATCAATGGGCGCGAAGCGGCCGCGAGGCGGTCGAGAATTTCGCCCGCGGTGCCGGAATCGAGCGGCATGCCGGCGGGAACAAAAGCGTCAGGTCCGGGCACCGTGCTTTCGCCGGCCGGGGACGTGAGCGCGTCGGCGGGCAGGTTTACCTGGACCGGGCCGGGGCGTCCTTCGCGCGCCGTGCGGACCGCGCGGGCCACGTCGTTTCCGAGCTGGTCCGGCCGCATGCAGGTCCAGGCCGCCTTCGTCACGGGAACCGCCATCGCCGCTTGATCCATCTGCTGGAACGCGCCGAGCCCGAGCTCACGGATCGGCGCGTGGCCCGAGAGCAACACGACCGGCGACTCGGACATCCGCGCGGTGTACAGCGCGGAGACCGCGTTGGCGTGCGCCGGACCGCCCGAGACGAGCGCCACGCCCGCTTCCCCCGTCAGCCGCCCCCAGGCGTCGGCCATGTGCACCGCGGCCGCTTCGTGGCGGGTATGAATCAATTCGATGCCGGCGTCCAGCGCGGCGTCGAAAAGCGGCATGACATGGTTGCCGGAGAGCGTGAACACGCGCTGGACGCCCGCCCGGACGAGGGCCAGGGACACGGCATTCGCGCCGAGATGATTTTGCGCCACGAATTCGGGCTCCTCTTGTTAAGAATCCAGAGTCTATCTCGGCAGACTATTTGGGGTGCACGAACCGCCAAAACGCGGAATCGTGAAAAAGACCTCCAAATAATTCATTGGCGTTTTAGTTTTTTGCGGTTCATGCAAGACTTGAGCGATTATTTCTTAACGGATCCATTAGCGTGTCGCACAAGGGGTGTCAACGGTATTCCTTGCCCCGTCTGCCGATCCAGGCGTAGAGCGTCGGCAGGACGAAGAGCGTGAGCAGGGTCGACGTGAAGACCCCGCCGATGACGACCGTCGCCAGCGGCCGCTGGACTTCCGCCCCGACGCCGGTGTTGAGGGCCATCGGAACGAAGCCGATCCCGGTGGTGATGGCGGTCATCAGCACCGGACGCAGCCTCTGCCGGGCGGCCCGCAACACCGCCTCTCGCAGGGGTATCCCTTCGTCCACGAACTGCCGGATGGTGGAGACCATGACCATGTCCGCCAGCACGCTGATGCCGGACAGCGCGATGAACCCCACGCCCGCGGAGACGCTGAACGGCATGTCCCGAAGATAAAGCGCCCACACGCCCCCCACCGCCGCGAACGGGACTCCCGTGAAGACTCGCAGGGAGTCCGGCACGTTGCCGTAAGTCGAGTAGACCAAGAACAAGACGATCAGCAGAGCGATCGGCACGACATAGGAAAGCGTCTCCATCGCCCGTTCCAGATTCTCGAACTGTCCGCCGAAATCCACCGGCGGATAGCCCAACTGCTTCAGCCGCGGTCCGATCCGCTCCTCGATTCGCCGGCGCGCCTCCGCCACGAAGCCGGCCAAATCCTGACTTCCGACGTTGCAGGTGACCAGGGCCCGGCGCCGGTTCCATTCGCGGTGGATGACCATCGGGCCCGACACTCTGGCGATTTTCGCCAAGCGCGAGAGGGGTAGCCGCTGGCCGTCCGGCGCGGTGACGAGGAGCGTCTCCACGAGGTCGGGATTCTTCGCGTACGGCTCCGGGAGGGTGACGGCCATCGGGAAGCGCATCTGCCGGACGCGCACCTCGGAAATCTCCTTGCCGCCGATCGACTCCACGAGACCCAGCACTTCCCGCGCGCGGATGCCGTATCGGGAGAGCGCCTCCGGATCGAGCCGAATCTGAAGCACCGGCTGACCCACCATCGGCTCCGAATTGACGCTCCCGGGCGCCGCGCCCGGCACCGCCGCCAGGACCTCCGCCACTTCGGACTGGAGTTCGCGGAGCGTCTCGAAATCATCTCCGAAGATCTTCACCCCGACGTCCGTCCGGATGCCGGCGATCATTTCGTTGAAGCGCATTTCGATGGGTTGCGTGAAGGCGAAGTTCATTCCCGGCAGGGCCCGCAGCGCCCGCCGCATCTGTATCTCCAGCTCGTCTTTCGTCCTCGCCCGGCGCCACCGCTCCCGCGGCGAGAGCATGATGAACACGTCGCTCACTTCGATGCCCATCGGGTCGGTCGCCACTTCGGGCGTGCCCGTCCGCGTCCAGATGGACCGGATCTCGTGCGGGAATTCCGCCTTCAGCAGCTTCTCGATGTGCGTCGAGAATCTGGCCGACTCGTCCACCGACACCCCGGGAAGGCGGATCGTGTTGATGACGATCGATCCTTCGTCCAGTTTGGGCACAAACACGGCGCCGAGCTTCATCGCGATCGGGACGGTCCCCAGCACGATGATCAGGACGCTTCCCAGGACGAGCGTCCGGTGCCGGATGGCCCAATCGACGGCCGGCCCATAGAGGCGCTTGAGCCCCCGGATGGTCCAGGGCTCCCGGTGCTTGTGCTTGCGGTGGAGGACGTAGCTCGCCAGCACCGGCATGAGCGTCAGCGACAGGGCAAGCGACCCGACCAGCGCGAAGACAACGGTCAGCGCCAGGGGCCGGAACAGCTTTCCTTCGACTCCATGGAGGGCCAGGATGGGGACGTAGACGAGAATGATGATCATCTCGCCGAACATCGTGGGCTTGCGGACCTCCTTCGACGCCTCCGCCACGACGCGCAGGACGGGCGCCCCCGATTCGTCCTCGTGAAGCCGCCGGACCGAGTTTTCGACCATGATGACCGAGCTGTCGACGAGCAGGCCGAAATCGAGCGCTCCCAGGCTCATCAGCGTCGCGGCGATGCCGGTCCGCAACATGAAGTTGAACGCGAAGAGCATCGACAGCGGAATCGCCAGCGCGACGATGAGCGCCGCGCGGAAGTGTCCCATGAAAAGGAAGAGCACGGCGACGACCAGGATCATCGCCTCGAACAGGTTCTTCTTCACCGTGCCGATCACGAGATCCACAAGCTCCGTGCGGTCATACACCACGCGAATATCCGCGCCTTCCGGCAGAGTCTTTTGGACTTCGACCATCTTTCTTTTCAGGCGGTCGGCCACCTCGTGGCTGTTCTCGCCCATGAGCATGAAACCGAGCCCGAGCACCGCCTCGCCCCGCCCCTCCGCGGTCACGACGCCCCTCCGCTGCGCGTGCCCCTCCACGACGCGCGCCACGTCGCGCACCCGGACCGGCCGCCCGTCCACCGCGCTGATCACGACGCCACCGATCTCCTCGGTGGTACTGGTGAGTCCCACGCCGTGGACGAGAAGGATCTCCCCCGCCGCCTCGATGTTTCCGCCGCCGACGTTGAGGTTGGAGTCGGTGAGCGCCCCGATCACCTCTTGAAACGTCATGTCGTACTTGGCCAGGAGCAGCGGATCGACCCTCACTTCGAAGCGCTTCTCGAAGCCGCCCCAGGTGTTGACTTCGGCGACTCCTTTGACGGAGAGAAGCTGAGGCTTGATCACCCAGTCGTGGAGGATGCGGCTGTCCGTGAGATCGCCGCCCGGAGCGGTCACCAGGTAGTGGTAGATCTCTCCCAGGCCGGTGGCGATCGGCCCCATGGTGGGTCGCTCCAGGCCCTCGGGGAGCTCGACCCGCTGGAGCCGCTCGAGCACCTGCGCCCGCGCGAAATAAAGGTCCGTGCCGTCTTCAAAGACGACCGTGACCTGCGACAGCCCGAACTTCGACATCGATCGCAGCAGCTTCAGATTCGGCAAGCCTCCCATGGCTTGCTCGATCCGAAACGTCACCTGCTGCTCGACTTCCTCGGGGCTGAGCGACGGCGCCGTGGTGTTGATCTGGACCATCACGTCCGTCGTATCGGGGAAGGCGTCGATGGAGATCCGCGAGAGCGACGCGACGCCGGTGGCGATCAGGAGCAATCCCAGGACGAGGACGAGCCGGCGGTTGCGCAGGCTGAAGTCGATGATCCAATTGAGCATGCGGACGACCGTCCGTTATTCCTCGGGGCATCAGCCGGCGCCGATCTGGCCGCGCAGGATCTCGGTTTTGAGTTGGAAGCTCCCGGTCGTGACGATGTTTTCGCCCGCGGCGAGCCCTCCAAGCACCTCGTAGCCGTTCGCGTACACCGTCCCCACCTCGATCTTGCGCGGGAGGAAAGTGTCCTTCGAGGGCGAGACGAACACGATCAGGCAGTCGCCGTCATTTTGGACCGCCTCCTGCGGCACGAGGATCTTCGCTTCGGGCTCGCGGATGCGGATCTCCGCGCGACCGAACATGTTCGCCCGCAGGAGTCCCTGCACGTTCTTGACGTCGGCGTAGGCCTTGGCGGTGCGGCTCCGATTGTCGATCTCGCTTCCCACCGCCGCGACGCGGCCTGGGAATTTGCGCCCCGGCAATCCCTCGACGTGAAAGAACACCTTCTGATCGATGCGAATCCGCGGAAGGTCCCGCTCGTAGACGTCGATCGAAAGCCACAGGCGCTCGGCGTCGGCGACGGAGAAGATCGGGCGGTCGGGACCCGCCGTTTCTCCGGGAACGGCCGAGGCTTCCACCACGATCCCGCCGAACGGCGCGCGCACCTCGAGTTCGGGGGAGGCGTCGCGCTTCTCTCGCAGGCGGCCGATTTCCTGCGCCGACAGGCCGAGCGCGGCGAGCTTCTGCTCCGCCCCCTGGACGGCGAGCTTGGCCTCTTCGAAGGCCGTTTCGGCTTCCATCATCTGTCGGGCGGTCGTGATGCGCGGAGCGAGCGCCTTTTCGGTGTCGTACGTCTTCTGGCGGAGCGAGAGGACGGAAAGGGCCTGGAGATAATCGGACTTGGCCACGCCGAACGCCGGGGAATCGAGCAGCGCCAGGACGTCGCCGGCCGAGACGGTCCGGCCGATCACCGCCTTGACTTCGCGGACGACACCCGCGATGCGCGGCGCCACCCGCGCGTACTTGTCGGGAGGCCAGCGCGTCTCCGCGTTCGCCTCTAGGGTCTCCTGCACCTCGCGGGGCCGCACTTCGTAAAAGCGCAGTCCCAGGCGCTCCGCCGCTCCCTCGGCGAGATCGATCCGCAGCACCGTGTTCGGACATTCGCCCTCCGCCGGCTCGCGCAATCGGCTGACCCGAGTGCCGCCGCGCGCCAGCTTCGGATTGCACGTCTCGCAATTCTCCAGGGCGACATCATGTGGCTCGCACCAAGGGATGTCGAGAGGGTGGGGTTCGGCCCACGGCAGTTTCCAGTCGTTCGCGGCATAGACGAAGAGCGCCATCAGTGCCGCGAACACGGCGCCGGTCGACAGCACGCTTTTGAACATGGTTCACTCCTTGCAGTCGGGACACATCCCGGTGTCCCCGTTATCGCCCGCCTCGAACCCTCAGGTCTTGCAGAAATCCCAGATCTGCCATTTGTCGCCGTCCTTGATCTGGTATTTGTACAATTCCAGGTAGCGATGCTTCTCGTAGGGCCAGCCGAAGATCCTGATCGGCTGGTTGCGCAAGGCGGCGTTCGTGATGGCGAAGTGCCCGCGCTCGTTGTCCACGATCGTCCAGAGCTTTCCCTCCTTGTCGAGGAAACCCTGGGCGTGCTTGGCGTGAAGCGTGCACTGCGCCTCGGCGCCGGCGTCCTCCGCCAGGAAGCAGCCGATGCAGACGATCTTTCCTTCCGCCCACACGCGGTCCTTCATGTCCCGTTTCTTTTCTTGGACCTGAAGCGCCCCGATCGCCAGGAGCGCGGAAGCACACAACACGGCGAGTTTCATCAGTCCCTCCTTGGGGGGTGGCCCCTGTTCACATCCGCTAGGAAATACTTGCTACCTTCTGTAGTGAACCGCTAAAGCGCAGAAACGCCATCGGATATCTCAGGCGGAGATCTCTTGGCGGTTTCGCGCTTTGGCGGTTCACGCCTTCCGCTGGAAATTGCATTCGTTCACTCGTCCTCATCGAACCGATCTCAGTTCGGATCCGGTGATCTTCTCCAACTCCGCCGCGAGGGTGTGGAGATCCTGGAGCGCCGAGACGTACGCGATCCGCGCTTCCGCGAGCGTTTGCTGGGCGTCGAGCACGTCCAGGTAGGAGAACTTGCCCGCCCGATAGCCTTCATCCGTCTGCCCCAGCGCCTGCTCCGCCTTGGGCAGGATCGTCTCGCGGTAGGTCGTGACGCGACTCTGCGATGCCTCGAAGCGGCGGTACGTCTCCTCCAAGGCGAGGACGGCGGAGTTGCGCGCCTCCTGCATGCCCAGCTCCGCCTGGCGCAGGCGGACCTCGGCCGCGGCGATCTCCGCTTGGTTTCGGTTGAAGAGGGGAAGCGGTACCGAGAGGCCCGCCTCCAGGATCCGGTCGTCGCTCTCATCCCATTTATAGAGCGCTTCCACGTCGACATCCGCGAGGCGCTTCGCCCGCGCCAGCTCGAGTCTCCGCTCCGCCAGTTCTTTTTCCCGCCGGGCGAGTTCGATCAGGGGGTGCGTCAGGAGGACCTGTCCGCGCAGCGCCTCCAACCGCGGCGCTTCGAACTGGACCGCCAGCTCGCCGGTGAACCGGTCGCTCGGGAAATCCACATCCCCGATGAGCGCATGCAGCCGCTTGACCGCGACGGCCGCGGCGGCCTCCATGGAGCGCACGTCCGCCTGGGCTTTGGCGAGGTTCACCGCCGCCTTGAGAAGCTCCATCTCCGGCACGGCTTGGGCGTTGTACCGCTCCTCGGTCAGGTCGTGGAACTGCTTGGCGAGGTCCGCGGTTTGCCGCGCCAGCTCCAGATTCCGGCGGGCGGCCAGGACGTCCTGAAAAGACTGCCGGACCTCCGTCAGGATGCGCCGGCGCTCCCAGAGATAGCGGAGCGCCGCGACCTCGCGCTCCTTCTCGGCCACGGAGGAGGCCGCACCGAGCCGGCCGCCGACCGGAAACGACTGGCTGAGGCCCAGACCCCGCTCGGAGCGGCCGAGATCACGCTTTCGTTCCAGCGGGAATTCCTCCACCTCGATCCGCAGCGCGGGGTTGGGGAAGAGCGCGTCGTTCCAGGCGTCGAGGGGTGCCAGATCGATGTCCTTTCGGATCGATTCGAGCCGCGGATTGAGGAGATCCGCAAGGCGCAGGACGTCCTGAAGTTCGAGCTGCTCCCGGCGAAGGATCTCGCCCGCCTGTTCCCGAGGCGTCGGCCCCTGGAACGCCTGATCGCGGGCGTCCATGTCGTTCCATGTCGGAACCGCGGGCGCCGCGCATCCGGCGGCCAGGAACAGGGCAAGCAGGCTAGAATGGTGAAGGTCCCGCCGCCGGCGGCGGGCTCTTTCCTTGTATCGGCGGACGGAATCCGAAGCTCCGCCCGCCTCCTGGAATCTCGACATGGCGGATGTCCGGGTCGGGATGCCATAAGCGAGCGCCGTTAAGGCGCGAGCGTTAATCTTCATATCGCGCGCACTCCTGGATATGCGATTCCACCTCATCGAGCGCCTTCCCCGCGGCTTCCAGCAGCCGCAAGGTCCGCGGCGAGCGGAGGCGGTAGTAGATGAACCGGCCGCGCCGTTCCCTCCGGACGAGGCCGCAGCAATAGAGACATTCCAAGTGCATGGACGCGTTGGATTGGGTCAATCCCGTCGCCGCCACGATCTCGCCGACGTTGCGGGCGCCGTCGCGGAGCGATTCCAGGATGCCGAGCCGCGAGCGGTCCGCCAGCCCGCGGAAGAATTTCGCCTTCAGCGCGAGGCGTTCCCGGGTCGCTTCCATGGGACTCCCATCAATTCAGTCTCTATTGATATTACGGCGGTCCGGCCGTCGGCGCCAGATATGTTCGGATTCGTGAAAATCAACGCTCTATGATTAACATAGTTAATTTTATTTGCGTTCGCCCCGCCCCGCGGAGTAGGATACGAACGAACGTTCGATCGAGGAGGAGGCCGCATGGGAGGCGCCCGGAGTTCCGCGGCGGGGCGGAAGGAGCCGATCGAGCGCCAGCCCGTCGGCGAGGGGCTCGGCGGCCTTCTGCGGAAGGCGGCCCGCCTCATGGCGCGGAACGGATTTCACGGCGCCTCCATGCGGGATCTGGCCAAAGTCACCGGGCGCAGCCTGTCCGGCCTGTACCACTACGCGCGAAGCAAGGAAGACCTCCTCTATCTCATCAATTTCCACGGCTTCACGACCTTGGTGGAGCATGGGCGCGCGCGCGGCATGGCCTTTCGCGGCCCCCGCGAGAAACTCCGCGGATTCATCTCTTTTCACGTCCGCTACTTCGCCGCGCATCGGGACGAGATGCGCGTCCTGATGTGGGGCACGCAGGCCCTCAGTGACGAACGGGCCAGGACGATCCGGAACCTGAAGGATCGCTATACCGCGATCCTGCGTGAGATCGTGCGGAACGTCTGCCGGTCGGCCGCGAAGGGGCCCGTTTCGGAAAAAAGCATCGACCGCAAGACGTTCCTTCTCTTCGGGATGATGAACTGGATCTACGGATGGTATTCCGCCGCCCGGCACGGCGCGCCCGAGGAGTTGGCCGAAGAGATTTACCGGACATTCCTCTACGGCCTCTCAGGCCGTCGCCGGGAGCGGCGGAAGTTCCCCGCTCAGGAGGTGGCGCCGCTGTGGAATTGAATGACATCGTCCGCCGTTGCGAGGACCTGTATCACGACCTCGACCTGACCAGCGTCAAGGAGTGGAAACGTCGGACCGGGGGGAAAGCCGTGGGCTTCCTGCCGATCTACGTCCCGCGTGAGACCGTGCACGCTGCCGGAGCGCTGCCCGTAGGTATCATGGGGGCGGGCGACGATCTCGAAATCATCCGCGGCGACGCCTTCTATCAGTCGTACATCTGCCACATCCCGCGATCGACGGTGGAACTGGGGCTTTCGGGACGCCTGGACTGCCTGGATGGGTTCCTGTTCCCCGCCATCTGCGACGTGATCCGGAATCTGAGCGGCATGTGGAAGATTCTTTTCCCAGACAAGTATGTCCGCTACCTGGACGTCCCGCAGAATTTCGACGAGCGGCTCGGCGGCGTGTTCTATCGTCAGGAACTCGCCGCGCTCTTTCAGGACCTGTGCGCTCTGACCGGCCGGCCGGCGAGCGACGAGGCGCTGCGACGTTCCATCGAGGCGTACAACGAAAATCGGCGCGCGATCGCGGAACTCTATCGTCTCCGGGCGGAGGAGCCGCATCGGGTTCCGACCTATGAGCACTATCTGCTGATGCGGGCCTCGAACGTCCTCGAGGTAACGGAGCACACCGCCCTGGTCGATGCGTACCTCGCCGCCGCGCGGCGGGAAAACCGTCCCTGGAGGGACAACATCCGCGTCATTCTGACCGGCGTCTTTTGCGAACAGCCGCCCCTGGGCTTGATCCGGGCGCTGGAACAAAGCGGGTGCTCCATCGTAGACGACGATTGGGTCTTGGGGGCCAGGTATCTCCGCGAGCCCGTCGCGGCCGAAGGGGATCCCCTCGACGCGCTCGTGACGAGCTACCTCCGGCGCGGCACGCCGACGGCGACGCGCTATATCGACGAGGACGCGAAGGGTGAGGATCTCATCCGCCGGGTGCGGACGCTCCGCGCCGAGGGGGTCATCTTCGCCTCGCCGAGTTTCTGCGATCCGGCCCTGTTGGAAGCGCCCATGCTCCAGCGCGCGCTGGGGGCGGAGAAGATCCCGTACACGGCATTTAAGTTCTCGGAAAACTCCGGCCAGCTTCAGGTGATCAAGGAGCAGACGGGAGCGTTCGCGGATTCCATCAAGCTGTGGGGGGCGGCATGAACCCGACGCCGGCGGTCCGGAAGGAACGGAGCATGGAGCTCCAAAAGGCCATGATGGGGGAGCATTTCAAGAACCTCGCCCGGGCGAAGGATCTCGGGAAGAAAGTCGTGTACACGTTCGTCCCGGGCAATCTGAACGAACTCATCTGGACGTTTGGAATGCTTCCCGTGCACCCCGAGGTCAACGCGCTTCAGATCGGATTGCGCAAGAAGAGCGGCGACTACATCCTGGAAGCCGAAAAGCACGGCCACTCCGAGGACGTGTGCGCGTATGTGAAGTGCGATCTCGGGATGCTGAAGCGCGGGAACATCGGTCCCACGGGAGAGAAACTGCCCGAACCGGACCTTCTGCTCCTGAGCTACACCGGGTGTTTCACGTTCATGAAGTGGTTCGAGCTCCTTCGGGAAGAATACCGCTGTCCCATCGTGATGCTTCATGTTCCGTACCAGGGGGACGGACGCATCACGCCCGACATGACGGCTTATGTCGCCCGGCAGATTTCGGAGAAGGTCCTGCCGCTCATGGAGAAGATATCGGGCCGCGCTTACGATCCCGACGCACTTCGGGAGCACCTGGCCTCTTCCGCCCGAGCGGAACGCGACCTCGTGGCCGTTTGGGAATCGGCCCGAAATCGGCCTTCGCCCATCGACGCGTATTTCGGAGGCGTGTATTACGTGGGCCCGGTCTTTTCGGCGTTTCGCGGCCTTCCCGCGTGCGAGGTCTTCTATGAGACGCTCCGGCAGGAGGTGGAAGAACGCGTGCGGAACCATGAGGGACCTATCACTCCGGAGGGGCCCCTGAAAGAGGAACGGTTTCGCCTCATCGTGGAAGGCCCCCCCTGCTGGCCTAATTTCCGCGACTTGTGGAAGATGTTTTATGAGGAGGGGGCGGTCGCCGTGAGCTCCTCGTACACCAAAGTCGGCGGCCTGTACGACGCCGGCTTCCGGCACGATCCCGACCGGCCGCTCGAAAGCCTGGCGGACTACTGCATGGGTTGCTACACGAATCTCAATCTGCCCAGCCGGATTCAGTATCTGGAGCGGTGCCTGCGGGAGTACGACGCCGACGGTTTTCTCATCAACTCCATCAAGAGCTGCAATTCCTTCTCCGCCGGACAGCTTCTCATCCTGCAAGAATTGGAGAAACGCACGGGAAAGCCCGGAGGCTTCATCGAATCGGATCTCGTGGATCCGCGCTATTTCAGCGCCGCCAACATCAAGAATCGGCTGGAATCGTACTTTCAAATGATCAAGGCGAAACGGAGCGCGTGAGATGGATTGCTATCTCGGCATCGACTTGGGCTCCACCACCACCAAGGCCGTCTATCTCGACGAGCACGAACGGCCCTTGGGGCGCGGGATCACCAATTCCCGCTGCAACTACGCGCTGGCATGCGAGATCGCGGGCGACGAGGCCGGAATCAATTCCCGTTTCATGCTCTTGCGAAGAAGGATCGAAGAGGAGGATGGGGCGCGGGACGGACTGGCGGAGCTCATGAAATGGCTCGCGTGTTCGTTCACGTTCGCCCAATACGTCGACCAACTGGCCGCTCTCGAGGAAATCTGCCTCGAGGAGGTGGAGCGCTGGAACGACGCCTTCGAACGCGATCTGTATGCCAAGACGCTCGCCTCGCTCTTCGAGCGGATGAGGTCGGAGGCCGAGGAGATGTTCCGTCCGGGCCTCGCGGCGCGGAGCGATTTCTTTCGGGACATCGTGGCGAATCAGTATCTGGATCATGCGGAGCGGTTGGCGAAAGATGGGGCGGTGTCGTTCGACCGTCTGACGGCGATTTACGACCGTGCCATCCTTCGCGTGGAAGGAAAGAATTTCGCGACGGCGTACGCGAAACATCTCGACCTTGCCTGCGAACGCGCCGTCTGGCGAGGCGGATTCGAGCCTCTCGGGGAAACGCTCCGTCGAGCCGTCGATTACGCCATCGGCGTCGCGTTCAACGTCCGCAACACGATCGGGACCGGCTACGGCCGGCAGACGTTGCCTATTCCCAAGCCTCAGATCCGGTCCGAGATCCTGTGCCACGGGCTGGGCGCCCATTTCATGTTCCCCAACACGAGGACCGTCCTGGACATCGGCGGCCAGGACACCAAGGCCATCCAGGTGGACGCCAAGGGAATCGCCGTCAACTTTCAGATGAACGATCGCTGCGCGGCCGGATGCGGGCGCTACCTGGGGTACATAGCCGACGAGATGAACATGGGGGTCCATGAGCTGGGTCCGCTCGCCATGAAGGCCAGGAAGGCGGTCCGGATCAACTCCACATGCACCGTGTTCGCGGGCGCGGAGCTCCGCGAGCGGCTGGCCTTGGGTGAAAAACGCGAAGAGATCCTGGCCGGGCTGCACCGCGCCATCATTCTCCGCGCGATGTCGCTTCTGGCGCGCAGCGGCGGAGTCCACGACGAATTCACGTTTACGGGAGGGGTGGCGAAAAACGCCGCCGCCGTGACCGCCTTGAAGCGGCTCATTTCCGAGAATTACGGGGATCGGATGATCAATATCAGTCCCGACAGCATCTATACGGGCGCCGTGGGCGCGGCGCTCTTCGCCCGGCGCGATCGGGAGGCGATATGATTCATACCCTGGGCATCGATGTCGGTTCGAGCGCGATCAAGGCCGTCGCGATGAAGCTCGACGATCAAGGCGGAGGCGGAACGCTGGCGGCGTCCCATGTAAACAAGATCCGCAAGCGGAGCGTCAAGGACGTCGTTCTTCAGGTCGTCGAGCGGGTCTTGCAGGAAGGCGGGCTTTCCCGGGAGGACATCACGTACATCGCCACGACCGGCGAAGGCGAGATGGTGGATTTCCGGAACGGGCATTTTTATTCCATGACGAGCCACGCCCGCGGCGCGCTTTTCCTGTCTTCCTCCGTTCGAGCGGTAATGGACGTGGGCGCCCTCCATGCGCGCGTTATGCTCATGGACTCGCGCTCCAAGGTCTTGGACCATCGCATGACCTCCCAGTGCGCTTCGGGATCGGGCCAGTTCCTGGAGAATATTTCGAGATATCTCGGAGTCGCCGTGGAGGATATCGGACGGCTCTCGCTGGAAGCGGACAAGCCCGAGATGGTCTCGAGCATCTGCGCCGTTCTCTCGGAGACGGACGTGATCAACATGGTCAGCCGCGGGGTCTCGACACCCAACATCCTCAAGGGCATTCACCTCTCGATCGGTAAGCGGCTCATCAATCTCCTGCGCATGGTGAAAGCCGAAGGGGACGTGCTCGTGACCGGGGGACTGGCCCAGGACGCGGGTCTTCTCGCGGTGCTCCAGAGTCTGGCCCTTGAATTGGGGTTGAAGGTGCGGATCGCCGCGCACCCGCAGTCGGTTTTGGCGGGGGCCATCGGCGCGGCGCTCTGGGGCGGATATCGTTACACCAAACTTAAGATGAAAGAAGCCGAAGTTTGACAATTTTCCCCGATGGGCGACCTCCCTTGAAGCGCTGGCCGAACACGTCCAGCAAGAGCCAGAGCTGAAGCATCGCTATGGCTAAGAAGCCAGCGATTCCCAAAGCGGCGTAGGCATACGCTCGCTGATGGCGATTCATGGTCGGAGGATGAGAAGGCTTCAGGCTCAATCCTTGACCAGCAGCACGTGGATCGCCTTGACAATCGCGCGCACCTTGTCCCCTTTCTTCAGTCCGAGTTCCTCCAGCGAATCGAGGGTCATGACGGAGGAAACTTCGGACGGGCCGGGGACCTGGACTGTAACGGAGCACATCAGCGTGCCCTTTTTGATGAGCGTAACCGTGCCCTCCATCTTGTTCCTGGCGCCATATTTCATGGGTCCTCCTTGTCTTTATTTGATTCCATCAGAGCATTTCGTTTCTCTTTAGAGATCTGGGCTTTGAGTTCCGCTTCGCGCTTGAGCATCCGGCCATAGCTCATCGCCTTGTGCTTGGTCGCGTTGGCCTTGACCTTCGTCCCATCCTACGCCACGTGCCCCAATTTCCCCAGTCCTGCCTTCTGCTCATACACGATCAATGTGACCTCGTAGTACGCCAGGATCTCCTTCAGATCCAGGCTGGCGACCTCCCCCATCTCGACGCACTTCCCGATTAGGAGCGTGTCAACCCCATTATCCGACACGCTCCTAGCGGCGGATGTTTCTCGCGAACTCTCAGACGGACGTACAAGATGCTGCGGAATTTCCCAGGCCTTTGGGTGTAAATCCGCGTCTCCAGCTCCCGCTTCTTCACGAATTCAAGCAAGGTCAGATTCCTTGGTTGGCATTCTGCTTGCTTAAGGTTCGTGAAGAAATAATGGAATCGTTTCGTTTCGGCTTCGAGCGTCGCGATGCGACGGCGTGGGGGATGGACTCAACCCGCGAAGAGCGCCGCGTGCCGGGTGCGCGGGCTCCGGCGCCCCGCCCGATCTCGCCCGGCGGCGCCAAGGTGCGTCTTCCGCGCGAGGAAGGCGCGCTGTGGATGGCTCTGATCTGCTGGATTCTGGGCTGGGCCGCCGCCGCGAAGCTCGCGTGGCCTCCGCTTCTGATCGGAGGCGGGGCGCTGTCGTTGTTCGCGGGCGCGACCGTTTTGCGTCTGAGCCGCCGCTTGTGGACGCACGAGCGCGATCATGCGTGGCGGATGCTCAGGTTCCTGCTCCCGCTCCTGATCCTGCCCGCTCTGGCCGCGCTGGTCTTGCTGGTTCGGACCCGGGACGAAGCGTGGCTGGCGGCCGCCGCCACGCCGGCCTTGCTTTACGCGGCCGTGATGGCCGGGGGACGCGAACGCCATCCCCTGGCACGGATGCTGGCGGTGGTCGCTCTCACGGCGCTCGCGCCGCTGACGTACGCGTCCGCCGCGGGAATGTTCGGGGTCCGCGCGGCTTCGCTCTGGGTCGCCTCCGGAGGATTCTTCGGGTTCGGTTCGCTCTACGTGATGGCCCGGCTGCGCACATCTTCCGCCTCATCGAGAGCGCTCGCGGTGGTCCGCATCGTGGCGCCGGCGGCGGGCATCCTCATGATCGTCTGGAGCGCCGCCCATCCCGTCATGGGCGCGCCCTTCCTGGTTCTGGGAATCCGCGCTTGGCTCTACCGGGCGGCGGGCGCGCGGCCCGATCCCAGGCGCCTCGGCCGCGCCGAACTGGCATACGGCGCGCTCTCATGCGCGGCGATCCTCGCGGGATTCTGGCTGCGGGGAGCGCCGTGAGGGAGGGTCACGAACCCTATCCCGCGACCACATCCAGCTCGGCCGTGAAATGGCGGAGCACGGGCACATCGCGCACCAGGCGCAGCCCGCGAATGGCGTGGCGCCGTTCGTACAGGCAGAGGATGGACTCCGCCACACAGTCCAGGTGGGACGCCGTGTACACGCGCCTCGGAATGGCCAGGCGGACGAGGTCGAGCTTCGCGGGCCGGCCTTCCGCCGCGAACATGAGACTGCCCAGCTCGCAGGAGCGAACGCCGCCCTCCACGTAGAGGGCGCAGGCGAGGGCTTGCGCCGGGAATTGCTCGGGAGGAACGCCCGGCAGGAACTTGCGCGCGTCCAGGAAGACGGCGTGGCCGCCGGGCGGTTTCACGATCGGCACCCCTTCGCGGTCGAGCCGCTCCGCCAGATAACGTACCTGACCGACGCGATATTCGAGATAGGCGGGGTCGACGACTTCCTCAAGTCCGACCGCGATCGCTTCCAGATCCCGTCCCGCCAGGCCGCCGTAGGTCGGAAATCCTTCGACAAGGATGAGCCGCTGCTTGAACTGCTCGGCCAGCTCCGCGGAGCGGCAGGCGAAGAATCCGCCGATGTTCGCCAAGCCGTCCTTTTTCGCGCTCACGATGCAGCCGTCCGCGAGCGCGCACATTTCGCGCGCGATCTGGCGAATGGAGAGGTCCGGCCGCTCGCGCCGCTGAATGAAGTACGCGTTCTCCGCGAAACGGCAGGCGTCGAGGATGAACGGCAGGCCCCGGTTCCGGAGGACCCAGGCCACTTCGCGCAGATTTTTCAAGGACACCGGCTGCCCCCCGCCCGTGTTGTTGGTGAGGGTGGCCATGCCGAGCACGACCCGATGGCGACTGAGCGCGTCGTTCAACTTGGCCAGATCGATTTGCCCCTTGAAGGGGCATTCCGCGTCCGTGACGTAGGCGCAATCGGTGACGCAATCGATCGCCAATCCTCCCCGCGCCTCGATGTTGGCCCGAGTCGTATCGAAGTGGTTGTTGCTGACGACCGCGTCGCCTTCCTGGAGCAGGAGGCTGAAAAGGAGATGTTCGGCGGCCCGCCCCTGATGGGTCGGGATGACGTGCTCGAAACCGAAGAGGTCCCGAACGACCTCCTCGAAGCGGTAGAAGCTGCGGCTTCCCGCGTAGGATTCGTCCCCGCGGAGCAGCGCGGACCACTGGCCGTCGCTCATGGCGGCCGTGCCGCTGTCGGTCAGGAGATCGATCCGAACCAGCTCGGAGGGAATGCGGAACAGATTGTAGCGGGCGCGTTGCAAGGCCGCCGCCCGTTGCTCCCGGGTGGTGGAAACGAGGCGCTCCACCATCTTGATCCGGAACGGCTCCATCGGATGAGCGGGCATGTTCATTGAATCATTCCGATCGCAGGAATCATCGCACGTGTTCCTGGAAGAACTGCGGTTGGTTCGCAAAAGGAATGCCAGGACTTTTACCGCCAGCAGCCCTCATGGATGTCCCGCGCGTCGAGGAAAATCACATGGCGACGCGGAAATTGTCGGTCGCCTATTCGTCAACCTAGTTATTTAGTATTGACCTCGCGCCGCGCGACGATAGGATGGGGCCGCCATGTCGGAGAGCCACGAACGGTTCCTGCGGAACGCGCACATTCTGGCGCGCCTGGTCGAGCATGTCTTCGAGCGCGGCTACCTTCGCCGCGCTTCTCGCGACACGATCACGTTCGGGCAGCTCAACATCCTCAAGTTCGTCGCCCGGCCGGGCCGAAGCCTCGTCAAGGACGTGGCCCGATTCCTGAACGCATCCAACGCGGCCGCCTCCAAAGCCGTGTCCCGACTTGAACGCAAGGGGCTGGCGAAGTGCACCCGATATCCCGGCGACCGCCGGGCGGAACGGGTGGAAGCCACCCCTCGCGGCCTGGCTTTGATCCGCAAGTACGAACGCGTCAAGAAGTCACGCCTGAAAACGATGCTGAAGGGCAGGATGCCGGACGAACTCTCCAAGGACCTGGAGCGGGTGATCGCGCTGCTCATGCGCGATCGCGCCTTCGCGGGGAATCCATGCCTGGGTTGCGGAGCATATTACAGCCGCGCCTGCATGGTGCGCGCGTTCGGCCAGCACTGTCCTTGCCACATGCCCTAATGAAGTCCATAATGTTGTAAAGCATTATTCTGTCCCTTCCTATTTCTCCTTGCAGGTCGACGTCGCCGCCCACCGCCCGATCCGAAAAGCTTCATGATGATGCGCGTCATTCCGCTCTCCGCCTTTCGAATCAGGGATTAATCCGCGGCCCGGTCAGTGAATTTCCGCGCCGGCGGCATCCGGCGTCCGTACGGGCTTCGCGCGCCGTGGCGCCTCTTTTGCTAATCAGCGGTGCGGGGCCGTATCTTTCGGCGAACGGAGAACCGACATGTCGGAAATCCATTCGGAAGCGGCGCGGGGCGGATTCGAGGAGATCCGGGTCTCCGTGTCGGACGGCGTGGCGACGATCACGCTGGACCGTTCCGCCGCGTACAACGCCTACACGACGCGGACGTTGCGCGAACTGGCGGCCGCCTTCCGCGAGGCCGCGGCGGAGGATTCCGTGGCCGTCATCGTGCTGACCGGAGCCGGAACCCGCGCCTTCTGCACGGGCGGCGACGTGAAGGAGTACGCGTCGCGGTACACGCAGAAGCCGCGCGAGTACTGGACGTACATGGAACACTTCCGCGGCTACCTCGAGTCGATCCTGCGTGCCGGCAAGCCGGTCATCGCCCGGCTCAACGGCATGGCCATCGGCGGCGGGAACGAATCGCAATTGGCCTGCGATCTGACGGTGGCGGCGGAACACGCGGTCCTCGGCCAAGTCGGGACCTCCGTGGGCTCGGTCGCCTGCGGCGGGGCCACGCAGTGGCTGCCCCTCGTGGTCGGGGACAAGCGGGCGCGGGAGATGCTCTTCCTGAACGGGCGGATTCCGGCCCGCCGCGCGCTGGAGTGGGGACTGGTCAACGCGGTCGTGCCGAGCGTCACGCGCGGCGACGTGTTCCTCGAGAACCCAACGGCGGAGCAGATCGAACTGGCGCAGCGCGGGCGCGAGGGCCACGCGATCGACCTGTCCAAGCTCGACGAGGCGGTCGCGAGCCTGGCCTCGAAACTCAAAGACACGTTTCCGGAATGCATGCGATACACCAAGACGCAGGTGAACGCGCTGAAAGAGCTGGTCTGGAACATCACCGTCGGACACGCCCAGGATTGGCTGTCCACGCACTTCGGCGGGGTGGAGCCCTGGGAAGGCATGAAGGCGTTCGTCGAGAAACGAAAACCCGACTACGCGCGCGTCCGCCGGTCCGAGTTCCTGTGGGGGCCGCCCGCCAAGGACTGCCGGTGCGGCGCCCGAGGACTTCCCGCCGACTTCGCCTACTGCGGCCGCTGCGGAGCGAGCGTATGAAGCCCGTCGCGCTCATCACGGGCGGTGCGTCGGGGATCGGTCTGGCGACGGCCCGGCGCCTCGCTTCCGATTACGACGTGACCGTCGTGGATCGACGGCCGGCGCCGGAGACGGCCTGCATCGAAGCGGACGTTCGCGACGCCGAGCGGGCCGAGAAGATCGTCCAAGGGCTTTCCCGTCTGGACGTCCTCGTGACCTGCGCCGGGCTGGCCCGGGACGGCTCCGTGGAAACGTTGGGGCCGAAGGAGTGGAAGGATGTTCTGGACGTCAATCTGATCGGCACCGTCAACTATCTGCGGGCCGCCGCCACGCGGATGAAATGGCAGCATTCCGGCAAGATCGTGGCGGTGTCCTCGACCACGGCCCTGCGGGCGCGCCGGCATCTGGCCGCGTACGCCGCATCCAAAGCGGCGTTGATGGGGCTGGTCCGCGCCGCCGCCCGGGATCTCGGCCCCTTCAACATCAATGTCAACGCCGTGGCCCCGGGCCTGGTCGAGACTCCGATGGGCGCGCTCGTGCCCGAAGAGATCCGCCGCCGGCTTCTGGAGGAGACTCCGCTGGGACGGTTCGCCCGCCCCGAGGACGTCGCCGCGGTGATCGCCTTCCTGTGTCACGAGGATGCCCGCCACATCACGGGCGAAATCGTCCGCGTCGATGGAGGACAGCTTGCTTAACTACGTCATACAATCCGGATGCGCCGTTCTGGAGCTGGATCATCCTCCCGTCAACGTCCTGTCCATGAGCCTGTTGGAGGAGCTTCGGGGGGCGCTGGCGCGCGCGGCGGACGGAGACGTCCGCGCCGTGCTCCTGCGCGGGACCGGGCGCAATTTCTCGGCCGGGGCCGACGTGGCGGAACACCTGCCGGGCAAGGTGGAGCGGATGATGCCGCTCTTCTGCCAGACCATGCTGGATCTCGCCTCGCTGGAGCTGCCTACGGTCTGTTATGTGCACGGATGGGCCATGGGCGGCGGCTTCGAGCTGGCGCTGGCGTGCGACTTCATCGTGGCCGCCGACGATGCCCGCTTCTCCCTGCCTGAGATCTCCCTGGGCGTGTTTCCGCCGTTCGCGGCCGTGCGGCTTCCGGCGCTTGTGGGACACGCCCGGGCGCTGGAACTTCTTCTGACGGGAGACATGATCGGCGCCAAGAGGGCCATGGAACTCGGCCTGGTGGCCCGCACCGGCCCGCCGGAAGAGGCGATGAAATTCGTAGAGCTTCTCGTCCGACATCCCCGATCGGCTCTGGCGGCCTGCAAGCGCGCCGCGAACGCGCCCGTGGCCGAGCGGCTCGCGGAAGCCCAGCAGATTTATCTCCAGGACCTCATGAGCCGCCCCGAGCCGATCGAAGGCCTCGGCGCGTTTCTTGAAAAGCGCCCGCCACGATGGAGGAACGCATGAAAGCCGCCGTTTTCCGCCGTCCCGGACAGGCCCTCGACGTCACGGACGTTCCCGATCCCGTCGCCGCTCCGGGTGAGGTCGTCGTCCGCGTGGCGGGGTGCGGCGTCTGCCACACCGATCTTCATTACCTGGATCATGGGGTCCCGACGTTCAAGAAGCCGCCCCTCATCCTGGGCCACGAAATTTCCGGAACCGTGGCGGCGCTGGGACCCGACGTGCGGGACGTGAAGTCGGGCGACCGCGTGCTGCTTCCGGCGGTGCTGGCGTGCGGCGACTGCGAGCTGTGCGCCGCCGACCGCGACAACATCTGCCTCCGGATGAACATGCTCGGCAATCACGTGGACGGCGGCTTCGCGGAGCTGGTCAAAGCGCCCGCGAGGAACGTCGTGCCGCTTCCTCCCGAGCTGCCGCTCGTCGAATCGTGCATCATCGCCGATGCCGTCTCGACTCCTTATCATGCGGTCGTGCATCGCGCCCGGGTTCAGCCGGGCCAGCGGGTCGCCGTCGTCGGCTGCGGGGGCGTGGGCCTCAACGCCGTCCAGATCGCGGTCGCCGCCGGAGCGCGCGTCGTCGCGGTGGATCTCGATGCGCGCAAGCTGGCGGTGGCGCGGGAGCTGGGGGCCGTGGAGGGGATCGACGCCTCGCAGGAGCGCGACCCGGTCCGCCGCCTGAAGGAACTCACCTCCGGTGGGCCGGACGTCGCACTGGAGTGCATCGGACGCGAAAGCACGATTCGCCAGGCTCTCGAGGCCATCCGTCGCGGAGGCCGCGTCGTCGTGGTCGGATTTTGTTCCGAAGCCGTCCCGGTCAACGCCGGAAGGCTCATGTTTCATGAACAGGAGGTGATCGGCTCCCTCGGCTGCCGCTTCAGGGACTACGCCACGATTCTCGAGTGGGCGAAGGCGGGGCGGATCCGTCTGAAGCCGTTGATCACCGGGTTGTTTCCGCTGGACCGGATCGAGGACGCGCTGGGAGCGTTGAGGTCCGGCCGTGGATTGAGGAGCGTGATTGTGCCGTGAAACTGGCGCCGCGTCATCGAGTACCGCTCGCCGTGCTGGCCGTCATCGCGGGCATCTTCGGCGTCTTTGAGATCGCCGAGCGCACGCTGCTGCGCGATGCGGATCCGGGGCTGATCCACTACTTGCACATGGCGCGAGGCATCGGGACCTCGATTCTCGTGGGCCTCGTGGTGGCGGCGCACTTCATGAGCAAGGCAGTGCAGACGCTGCCCTTGCGCGGCGATCAGGTGCCTCAAGGAGAGCATGGGCGAAGCGGCGGTCGGATCCTGGCCGAGCGGAACCGCTGGCTGGTGCGGACCCGCTGGGGCGTTCTGGGCGTCGTGTGGCTCGGAATCGCGGTGGGAGCCTTCGCCGTGCCTCTGGTTCCCGATGCGTGCCGGTGGCCGCTCCTTCTCGTGGCCTCGCTCATCGCCGCCGTCAACATCGTGTTTCAGAGGATCGCGCGCGGCGAGGCGCAGCCGGAAAGACTGCTCCTGGCGCAGATGGCGGTCGATCTCTTCCTGCTGACCCTGCTGCTGCACTTTTCCGGGGGCATCGAGAATCCGCTCATGGGGCTGTACGTCCTCCACGTCATCCTGGCGGGCATCCTCCTGGATCGCCGCGCGGCGTTCGGCACGGCGGTGCTCGCCTGCCTTCTGGTGGCCGGCCTCGCCGGGTTGGAAGGCTTGGGGATCATCCCGCACTACAGCCTGGCGATTTTCCCGCATGGAGGAACGGAGCCGCTGGACGCCGCGCGCGAGCCGCGCTACGCCGTCGCCGTTCCCGCGACGGTCTCGCTGCTCGTCGTGCTGGCGGTCTCCTTGACCACGTCGTTGCGGGAAGGGCTGAAGGAAAGCGAGCGCGACCTGTTGCACAATTACAAGTTTTCCGCCCTGGGCCGTTTGAGCGGCGGTTTGGCGCACGAGATCAACAATCCGGTCGGCATCGCGAGCGCGCGCGTGAAACTGCTTCTCGAGCGGACCATCCGGTCCGGCGCGGACGAGACGATCCTGGCCGATTTGACGACGATCGAGCGGCAGCTCGGGCGCGTCGCCGACATCGTGCGGGGCATGCTTGCCTACGCGCGCTCGACGCCGGCGCGCCGGCGGCCGGTGGATCTGGGGCCCATCATCCGGGACGTGGCCGCGGGGGCGCACCCCTCGGGCCGCCGAGCGCCTCCCAAGCTGGAGGTCGAGCTCCCGCGGGATCCCGTCCCCATTCTGGCCGATCCCGGAGAGATCTCCCAGATCGCCGTGAATCTGCTGGTGAACGCCTACGAGGCCGTTCCTGAAGGAGGCAAGATTTCCGTGGGAGTGGGGCAAGAGAACGGTTCTGCGCTGTTCTGGGTTGAAGACACGGGTTCCGGAATGTCTCCGGAGGTCCAGTCCAAGATCTTCGAGCCTTTTTTTTCGACCAAGACGGAGCGAGGGGGAACGGGGCTGGGACTGGCCATTGTGCAGGGTTTTGTGAGCGCCAACCAGGGACGGATCCACGTGCGCAGCGATCCGGGGCACGGATCCCGCTTCGAAATCCGATTTCCGCTTCATTCGGAAGGAAAACCGTCGCATGGACCGAGTACTCGTCGTCGATGATGAGAAGGAGATGCTGGACGTCTGTCGGGACATCCTGCGGTCCATGAACGTGGATGTCGTGACGGAATCCAACCCCCTTCATGCGATCGCGCGCCTGGAATCGGAGCGGTTCGATCTGGCGATCGTGGACATACGCATGCCGGAGGCGGATGGTCTGGAGGTCCTGCGCCAGGGGCGGTCCGCCAATCCCGACATGGCGGTGCTGCTGATGACCGCCTTTCCCACCGACGCCACGATCGAGCGGTCCGTCATGCTGGGCGCCACCGGGTATGTCACCAAGCCCTTCTCTCCGGAGCAATTGAGAGCGGCGGTCGCGCGGGCGCGCCTGGACCGGCGGTTACGGTTCACGTCGCAAATCCCGGAAAACACCCGCTGCTACGAGGGGATGTTCGGAAGCTGCGAAGAAATGAGGAAGGTGTATTCGCTGATCGAGCAGGTGGCTTCGGCGGATGTCGATGTGCTCGTCACCGGGGAAAGCGGCGTGGGAAAGGAGCTGGTCGCGCGCGCGCTGCACAACCGGGGGGCGCGCGCCCGCGGGCGCTTCTTTCCGGTGGACTGCGGCGCCAGCCCGGAGAACCTGCTGGAGTCGGAGCTGTTCGGTCACGAAAAGGGAGCCTACACGGGGGCCGTCGCCTCAAGCCGAGGCCTGGTGGAATTCGCGCACAAAGGAACGCTCTTCCTCGACGAAGTCGCCGAGCTGTCGCTGGCGTTGCAAGTCAAGCTGCTGCGGATGCTTCAGGAGCGATGCGTCAAGCGCATCGGCGGAACCGACTTCGTCGAGGTCGACATCCGCGTCGTCGCCGCCACGCACCGCCATATCGATCGGGAAGTCGCGGAAGGCCGTTTCCGGGAGGACTTGTATTACCGCCTCAACGTCGTTCGCATCGAAGTCCCCCCGCTTCGAGAGCGCGGGAAAGATGTCTTCGGATTGTTCGAGCACTTCCTGGCGCGGGAGGCGCCCCGTTTCGGGCGCACGATCCGCGAGATCGAGCCCGCCGTGCGCGAAGCGCTGGAAAAATATCCCTGGCCCGGGAACGTCCGCGAAATGCTCAACGTGGTGCGCCGTATTCTCG
>JACQVR010000064.1 GCA_016209705.1 Planctomycetota bacterium | reverse complement strand
TCCTGGCGAGTATTGCCGATGAGAGACATAACAGCCTCCTTGTCGATGCTGACCTTGCCTTCCAACAGGGTCTATCGGCATACGGAGGCCTTTTTCATAATACGCCCTTCGCTCAGGGGCATTGCATTTAGGGGATCGCCTGTGCCGTTCAAGAGCTTGGGCCTGCACGAAGATCTGTGCCGCGCGGTCGAGGAACTGGGATTCACCCGGCCCACGCCCATCCAGGAGCAGGCCATCCCCATCATTCTCAAGGGAAAGGACGTTGTCGGAGGAGCCCAGACCGGGACCGGAAAGACCGCCGCCTTCCTCTTGCCGCTGCTGCATCGCCTGATCACGCGTCCCGGCCGAGGAGGGACGCGAGTCCTGGTTCTGACGCCGACGCGGGAACTGGCGCTGCAAATCGAGGATGATTTTCGCGATTACAGTCGATTCACGCATCTGCGAGGGACGGCCGTTTACGGAGGCGTAGGCTTCGCGGAGCAGACCAAAGCGCTCGTGACCGGAGCGGACGTCATTATCGCGACGCCGGGCCGGTTGCTGGATCACATGCACCGTGGCCATGCCAAGCTGGGGCACATGGAGGCCCTTGTTCTGGATGAGGCCGACCGCATGCTCGACATGGGTTTTCTTCCCGACCTCAAGCGCATCCTCGCCCGGCTTCCCAGGGAGCGGCAGACGCTCCTTTTCTCCGCCACGGTTCCGCCTGAGATCGAAGCTCTGGTCCATTCCAACGTTCAGAATCCCGTGGTGATTCAGGTCGGGCACCGCGCGGCGGCCGCGGCGGGGATCCGCCATGCGGTGTATCCCGTCTCGCAGATCAAGAAGGCCGCCCTGCTTTACGAACTGATCCGGCGCGGGCACCAATCATCCGTGCTCGTCTTTACCCGGACGCGCCGGCGGGCGGAACGGCTGGCGTACTCGTTGCAGATGCGCGGCCTGCGGGTGGCCCAGATGCACAGCGACCGCAGCCAATCGCAGAGAGTCCATGCCCTGGAAGGCTTCCGATCCGGCCGGTATCAGGTGCTGGTCGCCACCGACATCGCCGCGCGCGGCCTGGACGTGGAGAACATCACGCACGTCATCAACTTCGACGCTCCCAACACGCGCGAAGAGTACGTTCACCGCATCGGCCGCACCGCGCGAGCCGAAGCGGAAGGGGACGCGTTCACGCTGGTGGCTCCGGAAGAAGAGAGAATCATGAAGTCCATCGAGAAAGAGTTGGGATCGCCCCTTCCTCGCGTCGTGCTTCCGGATTTCGACTACGGGCCGATCCCACCCATCACGGCACCCGCCGAGCCGGTTCAGCAGGTCTTTGGAACCCGGCGCTATGGATCTCGAAGGCCCGGCCGCCGCCGCTGAAAAACGCACCTTGTGAAAGAGGCGCGCCCTTTTACTTCGGCGAGCGTTCTGCTATAGTAGCATGAACGTTTTTTCAAACACCCGCTAAGGCAGTTGACCCTGGAACCCATCGTGCGCGAGACGGCCGAAAGAAAGAGGATCGATTCCCCGGGCGGAATCTTCTGGGAAAACATCATCGCTTTGGCGAGCACCCACCTTCTGGGACTCGGCGGCATCGCGTATTGCGTTCTGGTTCGATGCTCCGTGTGGACCTGGCTGCTCGCCGCGATTTGGATGACGCTGTGCATGCTGTCGGTTTCGGCGGGCTACCACCGCCTCTTCGCGCACCGTACCTACCGCTGCGCCCAGATCGTGCGCATCTTCTATCTCCTGTTCGGGGCGGCCTCGGGCCAAGCGTCCATTCTGCGCTGGGCCGCGGACCATCGCGTCCACCATGCCCACACGGATGACGAAAAGGATCCCTACAACGTTACGAAGGGATTCTGGTGGGCCCATGTGGGCTGGCTGCTCTTTCGAGGCCCGCCCGTGGATTTTCGCACGGTGCGGGACCTCCAAGCGGATCCCTGGATCCGCGTTCAGGATCGCTTTTATCTGCCGATCGCGGTGGGCGTGGGCATGCTGCTTCCCACGCTGATTGCGTGGACGTGGGGAGACGCCGTGGGCGGGCTGCTGATCGCGGGCTGCCTGCGCTTGATGGTGCAGTATCAAATCACGTTCTCAGTCAATTCCGTCGCCCACAGCATCGGCAAGCGCGCCTACTCGACCGCCGTTTCGGCGCGGGATAGCTGGCTCACGGCTTTGATCACGATGGGGGAGGGCTACCATAACTATCATCACCGGTTTCCCGGCGACTACCGGAACGGATTCCGGTGGTATCACTTCGATCCCAGCAAGTGGTGGGTCTGGATTCTCTCGAAAGTCGGCTTGGCATGGGGCTTGAAGCGGGTCCCGGCGGAGATGGTTCGCAAGGCCTGCGAAGCGGTTCTGCGCGAGAAGGCGCCCGCGGAAGCATAACGCGTCCCGCGTCCCCCTAGGAGCGTGTCGAGATATAGGGGATGCAGGTGATAAGGCCCCCAATGTGTGGTACGGCACATCTCCATATCTCCACTATCCCGACAATCTTCTAGCGGTTTTTGCGTTGCATTCCGCGCCATGGCGGATCAAGAACATAGAAGCCGGGAAGGTGCCGGAATATCTCGAATATATACCGGCTGACCGCCGAGGGACCGGCAGTATTGGTCCTCGGTCTGGAGTTGGTGGGCTGGCGCCGGATCTCCACGGCGCCGGCCGCCACAGCCGGTGGAGATGGGGAGATGCGGGAGATCAGGCGATGCGAAGGGGATCTGGAGATGCGGGGAGATGGGGAGATTCTTGAGGCGGCTTATTTTCTGGATAAACCGCAAAAACGCGCCTCCGCCGCCGTAGCGACGGCGGCTTCGGCGTCGCGCAGGCGACAAATCGCCATTCGAGTCTCTTTTGGCGCGGCCTTTTGGCGGTTTGGCTGTTTTGGCGGTTCAAGCCTTCCACCAGTAATCGCATCACTTATTTATTCACAGCTGCTTATCTCCATACCTCCCCGATCCCGTGATCTCCTCAGAAGTCGAAGTTCAATCCCGCCGTGAACTGGATCGAGTCGAATTTCTCGTCCTCGATCGCGTCGAAGTCCGGCTCCAGGAAGATGTAGCGGAGATCGGCGTTCAACATGGAGGACGATCCGATTTGAAGCTGAGCCCCGAGGCCCACGTGGGCGCCGAACGTGAACACCGTTTCATCGTTGTTGACGCTGAGTATGTCCTTGTAGTCCACGCGGGAGTAGTACCACCCGACGCCGGCCATGCCGTACGGTTTCAGGGTCGGCAAGGGGAGGGGGAAGACCAGCGCGGACACCTCCACGGGATAGAACGTCACCAGGGCGTCGCCGTCCGCGAACCGATCCTGATGGAAGGAGATCGCGCCCTCCAGCGCGACCGCGTCCGAAAGGTGAAGTCGGAGCTGCAATCCGCCCAGCCAGGTTCCTCGATCCGCGTCGCGAGCCTTCACGTATCCGACCCGGGGGCCGAACGTCCACCATGGGCCGAGGAGCCGGTCCGGCTCCTCGTCGCGCGCGGAATCCGCCGCCAGGAACGGCGGAGCGGACGGAAGGACCGAAGCGTGGCTGAGCGCCCGGAGGGGAAGGATCGCGTCCTGAACGGGACCGGAGTCGCGCGCTTGAGAATCTTCCTGGCACGCGGAGGGAACCCACAAGATCGAAAACAACGCCATCGCCGTCGAAGATAGAGCGTCCATCAGTCGGTGCCTCCAGCGGTGGGATCATTTCTAGCGTTTCAGGGAGGCGGAGGCAAGCATTCAGATGGGTTGAAAAAAATGGGGAGCGGTTCGCTGGCGGGCGGCGTCTTATCGTAAGGAGCATCTTCACGCGATGACCGAGGAGCGCAGCAACCGGGGCGTGGCCGCCGAGCCGGCCACGCCGAAAGAGCATTGGGCGGCCAAACTGCGGGCGCAGCGGAAGGGACGGGCGCGCCGCAGCTTTCTTGTAGGGCTTCTGGCCGGCCAGCTTGCGATTGTGGGGATCAATGTGGGGCTGGTCCTGGCCGTCCGTCTGCTCGATTCTCGCGTGAAGCTGGACGAGGGTCAGGTTCCGATCCTGGTAGGTCTGGGCGTCTTGGGAGGTATGGCGCTGACGGCGGCTCTGGTCATGCTCTCGCTTTTTCTCGCCGGAATCGTCGGTCTCTTTCGCGGAGGGAGTCTCTGGCGTGGCGTCAAGCGTTCCTTCCGGGCGGTTTTCTCCGTCGCCTTTACCACGTTGATTCTCGGCGGCACCGCCTATCTTTGGATTCCGTTCGATCAGCGTCCCGAGGTCGCCGTCAAGGCTCGCTCATTTCTCGTCGAGACGTGGGAGCGCATCCACGCCGCTCCGGCGCGACGCTGAATTCGCCTTCGCTCGCCCGGTTCAGGAAAGGCACGCCGACATTCCGCCGAAGCCCCGCCCATTTATCTCGTAGCCTGCCGAATGGGCGGGGCGAAGGCGAATACGCCCGGCAGGGATCGAACCTGCAACCTACTGGTTCGAAGCCAGTCACTCTATCCAATTGAGCTACGGGCGCGCGCGCCGCTGAAGACGCTTCCGCCGATGAGTGCATGAAGCGGCGGAACGAGTATAGTATACGCGGAGGAACGACAAGCAAGGAGGAAAGCCTATGGGCAGAAATGACCATGGCCGAATGATCGAGGCGCTCAACCGGATGCTGGCGCAGGAACACGCGTGCTCGATTCGATACTCCACGCACGCCGCCGTGCTGACCGGCCCGTACGCGGAGGCCGTCGCGCGGCGCTTGCGGGAAATCGCGGCCGACGAGAGCGAGCATGCCGAAAAGCTGCGGGCCCGCATCACGGCGCTGGGCGGGACGCCGACCATGAAGGTCCAGGCGGACGATCTGCGGGAGGCGCGCACCCTCCAGGAGATCCTGGACGTGAACATCGGCGAGGAAAAAACCGCCATCGAGGGCTATGTCAAGATTCTCGAGGCGATTCCGCCCTCGAACGCGATCCTCTACGAGACGATCGAGGACGTCCTTCGCGACGAGCAGGAACACCTGGAGGAGCTGGAGAACCTGAAGCCGCGAGAATGACCTAAGTATTCCCTCACCACGCCGGCCTTTTCGTCCGTACCAAGTTGCATTATTTAAGGAGAAATGCATATTACATGGGCGATCCGGCGGGCGGCGGCTTCCGCGTGGGCGCAGGAGGAAAAAGACGCGAAAGACGCCTTCGTTTCGGCGGCCAAGAAGACCGCGGAAGTGAAAAGCTACTCGTTCAAGGGCGACACCGAGTTCGAGATCGAAGGGGCCATGGGAGGCGGCCAGGGCGGCTAGATCCCGGGAAAATTCGAGGGTACGTATGAAAAGGGCGTCGGCGCCGTGACCAAGTCGGACCTTGCGGAGGTGGTCAAGGTCGGCGACAAGACCGTGGTGCGGCGCGGCGACGGCGAGTGGAAGCCCTTGGAAGAGCCTGAGGACGACGAAGACGAGGACGGCGCGCGCCGCCGGTTCGCGGCCGCCCGCATGTTCCTCAACCGTCCTCCCCATGAGATGTTGAGCGGCATCGGTTCCAAGCTCGACAAAGTGAAGGAATCCGAGAAGAAAGGAAGGATCGGCGACGTCGAATGCTCGATTTTCGAGGCCAAGTTCAAGGAGAGCGCCGCGAAGGACATCGTCAACGAGATCGTTCCCATGGGAGGCGCCCTGGAGCAGATGGGAGACGTCGAGTATTCCGCCAAGGCCAAGGCGTGGGTGGACGGGGACGGTCGCATCGTCAAGATCGTGATCGACGGGACCTGCGACATCTCGATCCAGGGAATGGACATTTCGTTCTTGGGCACGCGCACCATCAGTTTTTCCGGCATCGACAAGACGAAAGTCGAAATACCGGAGGAGGCCAAGGAGGCGTTGAAGTAGGAACTCCGGAGCCGGGGAAAGGAAAGACGCGAAGGGATCTGGGAGCCCCGGCGAAGTGCGGCGGGCGGGGTTGGAGACGCACCCCGCCCGCCTCTTTTTTCGGCGAAGGCCCCTTGCCGCGGGCGCGTCATCGGAATATATTTTGACTTTCCTATTCAGAAAGGAATTCCATGTCGCGCTTGCTGCCCCTGCTGGTGCTGTGGCTGCTCCAGTCCGATCCGCTGGCGGACGCGCTCAAGAGGATCGACGAGGAGACGCTCAAGGCCCACGAAAAGTTCCTGGCCAGCGACGAGCTCGAAGGCCGCGCTGCCGGCTACCCCGGCAATGAGAAGGCCGTCGAGTACATCGCGAAAGAGGTGAAGTCCTACGGCCTCAAGCCCGCTGGCGAAGACGGCGGCTATACGCAGGAGTTCGAATTCGGCCGCGGCGCCGGTCGCAAGGCGAAAAACGTCATCGCCATGCTGGAAGGCTCCGACTCCAAGCTGAAGTCCGAGTACGTGGTCATCGGAGCGCATCTGGACCATGTGGGGAAAAAGGGCCAGCGCGTCGGCGGGCAGGTCGGCGGATCGAACGACGACGACGGTATCTGGAACGGCGCCGACGACAACGGAAGCGGCACCTCGGCCGTTCTGGCGGTCGCGCGGGCGTACGGCCAGGGCGCGGTGAAGCCGCGCCGCTCGATCCTGTTCTGCTGGTGGAACGCGGAAGAAGCCGGGCTGCTCGGATCCCGCCATTGGTGCGCCAATCCGACGCGGCCGCTCGACAAGGTGGTCTACAATCTCAACCTCGACATGGTCGGTCGCAATCCGGACCGCCCCGTGGATATCGAAGGGGTGAAGAACGCCGAGGGCGACGCGCTCGAAAAAATCATCATGGCCGCGTGCGAGTCGGAGAAATTGAAGGCGACGTACTACGATCATCACAACGAGGCCATGTTCCGTTCCGACGGAGCCTCGTTTCTTCAGAAGGGCATCGCCGCGTCCATGTTCTTCTCGTACTGGCACGATGATTATCATCGCGTCGGAGACCATGCCGAAAAGATCGCCTACGACAATCTGGCCAAGATCGGCCGGACGGCGTTCCGCATCCTGTTGGGCGTGGCCAACCTCGACGAGCCGCTGAAGTTCAACGAGGACACCCCGCTTCGCGGAGGAGGCGGCGGCGGGCGCCAGCTCGGGATCAACGGGGAAGAACTCCAGGACGACGATCTGGCCGAACTCAAGCTGGGCGAAGGCAACGGCGCGTACCGAGTGGGAACCGTGGCGGAAAACAGCGTGGCGGAGAAGGCGGGACTGGAATCGGACGACATCATCATCGGCTTCGGCGGGAAGCCGTTGCCGGCGAAGGGAACGCTCAACGAGCTGCGGCGGCGCATCCAGGGCGCCAAGCTCGGCGAAGAGGTCGAAATCGAAATCATTCGCGGGAAGGAACGCAAGAAACTCAAGGCCGTCTGGCCGAAGAAATGACGCAGCGAGGACGCTCCACTCCATGCGCCCGCATCCCCGCCGCCGCGCCAGGGTCAGGCACGCGTCGAACAGTTTCTTTCCGACGCCGCGCTACCGATCCTGCGGCCGCACATACAGGGTTCACGGCGCCAGAACCGCCGCCGCGCGCAACTCGCGCCGTTTCATGCGCACCAGCGCCTCGCGGGCGGCCGCCAGCGGAAAGAGCTCAAATTCAACCCGCATCGGGATGGCCGCCGCGAGGCCCAGGAACTCGAGCGCGTCGCGGCGCGTGAAGTTCGTCACGCTCCGCAGCGTCCGTTCTCCGTACAGGATGCGGTAAGGGAGCTCGGGCAGCGCGTCGAGATGAATGGCGTTGATCGCGACGGTTCCTCCGGGGCGAACCGCTTCCAGAGCCCGGCGAACCGCCTCCCCGGAGGGGGCGAAGACGATCGCCCGATCCAGCGGCCAGGGGGGCGGCTCGTCGACGCCCCCGATCCACGCGGCGCCCAGCCGGCGCGCCAGGTCCCGGTGCGCGGGACCGCGCGTCGCCACCGCGACCGCGCATCCCCAATGCGCCGCCGCCTGAAGGGCCAGATGCGCCGACGCTCCGAACCCGTACAGGCCGATGCGTTCTCCTCGCTGAACTTCCGCCCGTCGCAGCGAGCGATATCCGATGATCCCCGCGCACAGCAGCGGCGCCGCCTCCGCATCGTCGAAACGGGAGGGGATCGGGTACGTGAACGCCGCCGCGACCGTCACGGCCTCCGCGTACCCGCCGTCGGCGTCATATCCCGTGAACTGGGCGCCGGGGCAAAGATTCTCTTCGCCGCGGAGGCAGGCGGCGCACGCGCCACAGGCGTCGTACAGCCATCCCACGCCGGCGCGGTCTCCGCGCTTCAGATTCGCCACGTCCGCTCCTACGGCGTCCACGACTCCGACGATTTGATGACCCAGAACCACCGGCAGGCGGTGCGCCGGAAGGTCGCCTTCCGCAATATGCAAGTCCGTATGGCATACCCCGCACGCCCGGATCTTGAGGCGCACCTCGCCGGTCCCCGGCGGCGAATCTTCGGCCGCTGCTTCGGAAAGGTCGAGGCGTTCGATCGGTCCCTGATGATGGAGCAGCATCCGTCGCATGCCCTTCATTGTATATTCTGGCTTCTGACTTCTGGCTTCTGACTCCTGTTTTGGTATGCTGTCGGTCATGAATTTCCGGAGCACCAGCGTGACGCACGTTTTCTTTTGGACCTCCCTGGGGGTGGCCCTGGTCGCCGGGGCCGGCTGTTCTGAGGACGTCCCGCCGCGGCCCACCGCGCTTCGGCGCGAAGCGGCGCAGGAGCAGGACAAGAAGCAGGACAAAAAACAAGACAAGAAGGATGAAGCCCCGCCAGGAGGAAAAGACATGTCCCAAATCCCCGACCCCGATGACGCCGCGGTCAACAAGACCGCCCCCGAATCGTTCAAGGTCAAGTTCACGACCAGCAAAGGGGATTTCGTGATCTCGGTGACCCGCGCCTGGGCGCCCCGCGGCGCGGACCGTTTCTACAATCTGGTCCAGTGCGGCTTCTACGACGAGGCGAGGTTCTTTCGCGTCATCAAGGACTTCATGGCCCAGTTCGGCATCCATGGGGATCCCCAGGTTTCGAAGCGCTGGCGCGATGCGAAGATCCAGGACGACCCCGTCAAGGAGAGCAACGTCCGCGGAATGATCAGCTTCGCGACCGCCGGGCCCAACACGCGCACGACACAGCTTTTCATCAACTTCAAGAACAACTCGGCCTTGGATCGCCAGGGGTTCTCGCCCTTCGGAAAGGTCACGGAAGGCATGGAGGTGGTGGACGCCCTGCACAACGGGTACGGCGAAGGAGCGCCGAGCGGCCGGGGTCCGAACCAAGGACGGATCCAGGCGGAAGGCAACGCGTACCTGAAGCGCGATTTCGACAAGCTCGATTACATCAAGACCGCTCGCGTCGTCGAGTAACGCTCGCTTGTGGAATCCCGCCTCGGCGGCACCGGATCGCCGAGTCGGTGGGCGGGCGGCATGGTAGAGGTCCGCCCGCCAGGAAGGAAGTGCGCCGGCCTGCAAGCCAGATGTATGTCTCGATTGATAAATCTCTCACGAAGGTCGTGGATCCCGGGAATCGTATTCCTGAGCGCGTGCGCCCCGGCGCCGGACCGCATCGGGCTGGCCGACGTCTCGCGAACCTTCATCGAGGCGGCTCGGGAAGTCCAACCGGCGGTTCCCCAGATCGTGGTCACGCGCCTGGTGGAAATTCATGACCCCTTTCAGGATTTCTTCGACGACTTCTTCCAGCGCTTCTTCGGCGAAGACCGCCCGCGCCGGATCGGGCGGCGGACCTCGCTCGGTTCAGGGGTCGTCATCAACTCCGGCGGGCTCATCCTGACGAACGCCCACGTCGTGCGCGGAGCGGATGAGATTCAAGTTCGCATGCCCGACGGCCGGGAATTCACGACCCGGAAGTTTCAAGCACACGAGCGGGTCGACATGGCGGTCGTCCAGGTTGAAGCATCCGGCCTGCCGGTCGCCCGGCTCGGGGACAGCGACGCGTTGGAAGTCGGGCAGTGGGTGCTCGCCATCGGCAATCCCTTCGGATTCAGCCATACCGTCACGGCCGGGATCGTATCCGCGACCCGGCGAGGAGAAAAAGAGGGCGGAGCCGGATTCATACAGACCGACGCGGCCATCAATCCCGGGAATTCCGGAGGTCCTCTCGTGGACTTGCAGGGACGCGTCGTCGGCTTGAACACGGCCATCTACTCCCAGACCGGCGGATATCAAGGAGTTGGATTCGCTCTTCCCATCAACCTCGTCAAGCAGTTGATGCGCGCAATGAAGTAGGCGCGGAGGTCCGAAGTCCGATGTCGGCCGCGCGTGCGGTCATGGAGAGGCCGTGAAATCCGCCTGGATCGTGAAGCCGGCCGATGAGTTGGCGCCGTCGAACGCCTGCACCTGAACGAGGTACGTTCCCGGGCTTACGGCCACCGTGATGGTTTCCGTGGCATCCGTGCCCGTCGACGAGCGCAGTTCCTCTCCCGGAACCTGGTGATTCGGGTCCTCCCACAGGTACAGATCCAGGTCGTTCGCCGCGTTGGAGATGGTCAAGGTAATCGTCAGCGTGCCGGCCGTAGCCACCTGGACGCCGTAATAGGCGTTGGCGGCGAACAAGGTCTCTTGCCCCAGCGTGGCGTCGACGGTGCCGCTGGTGGAGTTGCCGAACGTCAGCGTCGTTCCCGGGAACGCCGCGATGGGCGTTCCGAGTCCGAAGGACGTGAAATGGGCGTTCCAGTCGCCGTCCGTCACCGAACTGCGGTTCTTCAACTCCGTGAGGAAGTTCCCGACGTACACGTGCATCGTGGGGCGAAGGCCCTTCATGGTCTCCCAGAGGGGACCGAAGCCTACGTCCAGCGTGTCCGCATCGCTCGAAGCGACGCTGCTGGCGGGGCCGTCGAAGAGGTCCCAGAACGCGCCGCCGATGGCGTCTTCCGAGCCGGGTCCCGTGACATTGAGGCAGGGGGATTCCATGTCGAAGGTGAATCCGCCTCCGTCCATCGTGTCCACGTAGGTGCGGTCCCCCAGGACCATCTGGGCGAAGGCATTGGCCCAGCCTTCGGAAAACGACAGGCGGTAATCCAGATTCTGGGGAGGGCTGGCCGTGCAGATCAGGTGCAGGCCGCCGGGGCTGGAATCGTGGGAAAAAGCGGCCGCGACGTAATGGCCGAACTCGTGGATGATGACGGAATCGTCGTAGTCGTCCGGGTCGCCCGGCGGATCGTTGACGCCGATGAGGTAGGAGATCTGGCCGCCGGGATGCACATGCGTGAAGCATGTGCACGGCGGATTGGGCGTTTGCCCGACGACCCACGAGAGATCCACGGGTGGAAATTCGGCGGCGGGATCAAAGGACCGGATGAACGTGATGGCGCGCATGGCTTGAGCGTAGATGTTGAAGGCCCCTCCGATCCGCCCGCCGGCGTCGCTCGCGGAAGCGACGAGAGACAATCCGCTTTGGGGCCCGGTGAACGTCGCGCTGAATACGTTGTACGGGCTCGACATGAGGTTTACGACGCGCGTCGAGGCGTAGCTCACGGCGCTTTGAGTCCGCACCCGCACCCGAAGCGTCGAGCCGGTCTCCGCGCCGGGAACGGCGATATCGAACGTGCCTCCCGCGTCCGTGGTTCCCGATGAGACGATGAGGCCGCTTTGCGTATTGATGACCTGGATCGAGGCATAGGGTATGGGCGCGTTGGTCAGATCGGTCGTCAGCGTGGCCGTGCCCGGATCGATGACTTTCTTTTCATACAAGGCGGTGCCGCTGACGGAGAAATCGGGAGGCGGGGAATTGTCGTCTCCGCCACCGCCGCTGCCCCCACCCCCGCAGCCAAGGTACGACATGCAAAGAATCGCGCACACCATTTCCCCAAATCGATGGGGCATGGCCACCTCGCCGATACATTGAATATGGAGAATGTACCCTAATGCGAGGCCGTTTTCGCCGAGAGGATCTGGAAGCGAACTCGCGGGCGCCTACCAGGTCCCCCCATTGCGGAGATAACGGTTGCAATAATCCGGCCGCGTCTGCGGAACGATGCGGGGCGGCTGGGGGTCGTGCTGATGCGCCTTGGGAGTTGGCGACAGGTCCAGTCGCTCCAGCCGGTTTCGGAGATCCCGGATCCAGGGCTCGAACGCCTCTCCCCCCGGGGCTTGGATGAGGATTTTCCCGTCCGGCTGGCGAAGCTCCACGCCCCGGGGGTGGGCCGCCACCGGAACGATGACCCAGTTGCGGTGAAGGTCCAGGGAGTCCGTGATCGCCAGGATGCGGTCCACGTCCGCTCGGGTCAGCAATTCCATGGGCGCGATCATACCCGGCCGGGGGGCTCCGCGCCAGGGCTGCGAGAATACGGAGGCGACGGAGTTCTTGGAGAAGAAACTTACCACGAAGACACAGAGACAAGGTTCTCCGTGCCTCCGGCTCCTCTGGGTTCTCGCAGGGACATCGACACCCCCCGGGGGGCGGCCACGGTTCGACGCTTGACAGAGGACCGGCTGGCACCTATATATTTTGTATTCAAAGTAATTCGGGAGCGCCTACGTCGAAGAGATCCGCCCCCGTGCGACCCCCGTCGCGGCGGGTCGTGATCGCGGGGATCGTCCAGAGCCTTCAGGGGATCCTCCAGTCCGTCCAGAAGTATTCGAAACATTCGTTCAAACGGTTCGGCGTCACGGGTCCTCAGGTGTGGGCCTTGCGCTCCATCGGCGGGGGGCGCGGGATCACGGTGGGCCAGCTCGCCGACGCCATGTATCTGCACATCAGCACCATCAGCAGCCTCGTGGATCGGCTGGAAGAACGGAAGCTGGTGATCCGCCGGCGGGATCCGCGCGACCGGCGGGTCGTGCGCCTGCGGCTGACGTCGCGGGGTCGCAAGACGATGCGGGCCACGCCCCCGCCGCCGCGGGGCCGCCTTCCCAAAGGGTTGGAGCGCCTCAACGGCCGCGATTTGCGGAACATGCAACGCGCCCTGCGGCAGATCGCCGGGATCATGGAGGTGACGGAATCGAAGCCCCGCCTCGAAGATTGAGAATCAACAAGAAATAACCGCCGCGATTTCTTGTGAACCCTATGAACCGCCAAAGCGCCAAATCGCCAAGAGAACTCAAGAAGAAGGCATCCGATGGTGTTCTGGCGTTTTGGCGGTTCCTGCGGGAAAAATTGGGCGTTTGTTCCTTCACGGATCCTTATTCATTGGAAGTGAACTTCCCGTGACCCGGCGTACCGACGCTCGGCATTTCCTTCGGAAGCGACGGATACTCTCTCCCGGAGCCGTTCACCGCTTGGGACGTATGTTGCTTCTGAGCGTTTCCGTGGGCCTGCTGGCCGGGCTTGCGGCCAAGATCCTTGAAACCGCGGTCCAATTCGGCGTCCAAGGCGTCATAGGAAGGTTTGCCGATCCCGGTTCGACCGCCATGCTGCGGTTCCGCTGGGAAACGCTCCTCTTGCCGTCGCTGGGCGGGCTCATCTCCGGGATCATCGTGGGGAGCTTTTGTCGTCCCACCCGCGCGCACGGTACCGCCGTCCTGATCGACGCCTTTCACCACGAAGGCGCCGATCTGCCGCTTCGGGATTCGCTTCTCAGGGCGATGGCGGCGACGGCCGTGATCGCCTGCGGAGGTTCCGTGGGCAAGGAGGCCCCGATCGCGGTTCTCGGCGCCGCCATCGGTACGACCCTGCCCGGCGCGTTCCGGATGACGCCCCGCGAGCGGCGCCTGTATCTCATCGCAGGGTGCGCCGCGGGCGTGGGCGCGATTTTTCAGTGTCCTCTGGGGGGCGCCCTCTTCGCCACGACGGTCCTTTACCGGGAGCCGGAGATCGAGGGCGACGCCTTGATGCCTTCCCTCATCGCTTCGGTGACGAGCTACTCGATCTTCATGGCCTTCGGAGGCTACGGTCATCGGCTCTTGGGAGGCATCGAGAATCTCGCGTTCAAACACCCGCGTGAATTGGTCCCCTACGCCGTCCTGGCCGTCTTTTGCGCCCTGGTGGGCTTCTTCTTCCATCATTGCCTCCATGGCGCTCCCACGCTTTTTCGGAAGTACCGAATTCCGAAATGGACGGCTCCCGCCGTGGCGGGTCTTTTCGTCGGCGCGCTGGCGTGCGTCCTGCCGCAGGTGATGGACGCCCGCTACGCATTCGTCCAGAGGACGCTCGATGGGCAGCACCTGGCGATTGAACATTCCTGGCTCTGGTGGGGAGTCATACTCACGGGCATCGTCATGGCGAAATGCCTGGCGACGGCGCTCATGATCGGGGCGGACACGGCGGGCGGGCTCTTCGGCCCGGTCATCTTCATGGGCGGCCTCGCGGGGGCCGGCGCGGGGGCGTTCCTCGAAGCGGCGTTCCCGGGCCGTTTCCCCGAAACGCTGCGCCAGGCCCTGATCCCCGTAGGCATGGCGGGCCTCCTATCGGCCACGCTGCGGACGCCTCTGGCGGCGATCGTCATGGTCATGGAAATGACGGGAAGCTACGGTCTGATCGTTCCCCTGATGTTCGTCAGCACTCTTTCCTACGCCCTCGGGCGGAAATGGGGCGTCTATGCGGAGCAGGTCTCCGGTCCGGACGATTCCCCCGCCCACGCCGGCGAGTCGCTGATCTCCACGCTCGAATTCCTGACGGTGGGGGATCTGATGGATCGTCCCTGGCCATACGTCACCGAACCCCGCAAAACGTTCCGCGATCTCGTCTCCAGCATCGGACGGGGCACGCGTCCGACGTTCGCCGTCGTGGAGGAGCGCCGGCTGGTGGGTATTATTCCGACCGCCAATATCGCCAATTTCACGGATGTGGGAGGATCGGGCCACGGGATCCTGGCCGCCGATCTGATGACGGCGGATTCCACGGTAGTCCATCCGTACGACGATCTCTACGGGACGATCGCGCTTTTCCGCCACCACGACGATAACGTCCTTCCCGTCGTGGAGGGAAAGAACCGCAGGTTCGTGGGCATGTTGACGCGACGCGCGATTCTCAAGGTGCTTCGGGAGCGCTTGGACAAACAACGGAGCCATATCCTGCGGGAGCATTCCGGATTCTCCGCGCTCGCCAATGAGAACCTTCTCGAAGGGCTGCTGTCGGAGCTTTCTTCCCATCGGGGAGCGTGGGTCCGACGGATGAGCGTGCCCGACGAAGTGGTCGGAACGTCGCTCAGCGAAAGCGATTTTCGCCGGCGTTATCACTGTCAGGTGATCGGAATCGAAACCGGCTCGGGAGAGCTTCTGAGCCCTCCCGATCCGCAACGGATCCTCTTGAAAGACGATGTGCTGATCGTTCTTGCGAATGTGGGAGAGGATGGAGCGTAAGGATTCGCAAGGATGTACCTGCTGCGAGATCTTGTGCAAAAGAATGAACCGCCAAAGCGGCCAAACCGCCGAAAAGACCGCCAAAGAGACTTCGATGGCGCTTTGACGTTATTGCGGTTTATCCGGAAGCGGGTGGCGGAGTCCGACGTCCAACGTCCAAAGTCCAACGTCCGGGTCCTCTTCCGACTCCCCCTGGGGGAGTGTGAGGGGGATCCAGACTTGGGACGTGGGACTTCGGACTTGGGACTCCGCACCCCAGAATAACCGGACACCTATCTTTGGGGCGCGGTACTTAGAC
>JACQVR010000063.1 GCA_016209705.1 Planctomycetota bacterium | reverse complement strand
TTCCCAATCGCAGTCGTCCGCTTGCTCAAAACGCTTGCCTTGCGCGGTATCCTGCGTCGAGCCCTCAAACCCAGAGCCGCGGGAGGGGGGTGCAGAAAATTAGCTCGGGTTGCTTAGCTCCCGCGACACGCGCCGAAAAATCAAATCTTCGTAAATCGATCCCGTGATCTTCTGGTCGTTGCACACTTTGTAGAATTTCTCCCATGTCGAAGCATTCACGATGGCGCTGATGTCCGTTTCTTCCGGTCGACCGATCTTGACGTCCTCCGGGTGCCGCAGGACGCGATCCGCCGCAGTCGAATCGACGGGTCTTGTGGGGGCTGCCGGCAGCTCTTGCTTGGTCACCGGTTCCGGAGCGGCGGCCGTGACCTGAGCGGGTTTCGAGTCAGCCCCACTGGACGCTGTGAGAGCAACCAGTTGCCGGTTCAGGTCATTGATGCGAGTCTCCAGTTCTTCGACCCGCTTGGCGTCCCCGTCCAGTTTTCTGGTTCCAAGGAGATACCCACCGGCTAGTCCCAGTCCGGCAAGCATGAGAGCCGCAATTATCGTTCTTGTGGAGATTGCACTTTGGGGTTCCATCACGACTCCTCCTGCAACAGGACTGGTCGCCTGCTCAAGCATGGCGTCTGACACGAGAACCGTGGGAGCCGCTGTAGGTGTGACAGATTCCAGCGCTTCGATGAACATCGCAGCCGCCAAGCCAAACCCCGCCCCTGTCAAGGCACGCTTAAGTCTTCCCAAAGCGCGATCCATCCGCTTCCATACCACCGGCGCCGATATTCCTTCTCGTCGGCCCAACTCCTCAAGGGATGCCTTTTCAAAGTAATGTTCGACGAGTAGCAGCCGATCCCCATCGGAAAGCCATTCCATGGCTTCATGAATAGCCTCGCGGGCGTCCCGGGAAAGCGAGAGATTGATCTTTAAGTCTTTCCTCTCGGTGGTACGCCGTCGTGCCTGTCGTTGTCGCAGGTGTTCAACAGCGAACTGGTAGGAAATTCGACAAAGCCACATTCGGAAAGCGCGCGGCCCGCGAAGTTGGGCGGTCCCTGACGCGATCTTCGACAAGGCTTCCTGCGCGATTTCAACGGCATCCTGCGTTTGCTTCAAAATGGTAAAGCAGATCGTGTAGACCAGATCCTGGTGAACCAGTAGCAGGTCACGAAGGGTTTCCCCACATGGCCTCCGACGGTATGCCTCAAAGACTGCATCCTCTTCTTTCATCTGACTTCCTAGATGAGGCCGGGAAGCTTGAGTTCAACCTGATTGTGACTTCTTTCGGAAAGATGTCAGCAAGGGGGCCGACATCTCATGCCTTTTGAAACCAAAATCAGTAAACGCTACCATCGAACGAAAAGATCCGCTGTGGTCCCACTATCTTGCCGATCATGGCCACGAGGCAGTCGCCCATCATCCGCTTCGCGAAGACCCTAGACCGACGGCCGCCAAGGCTTGCTGGGGCGCAGGTTGCCCCGGTCCTCGCCGTGCCTTGACTTCGCACGCTAAGTTTCCGCCTCGATCGCCTTCAAGGCTGCGCCCACGTCCTTTACGCCCAGAACGGCCAGCGCCTCTCCCCCTCCGGCCGTCGTCGCGTACGAGACTTCGAGGTTGATCCCCGCCTTGGCGAGCTTCGAGGTCAGCTTCGTTCCGGAGCCGAGGCCCGACGGCCCCGTGAAGCAGACGACTCTCGATTCCCTGGCGTTCAGGCCCGCCGTAGCGAGCGCCTGGCGCGCCTTCTCGTCGTGGTCCGGGACGAAACTCACCTTCGCCCCTCCACCCTCGGGCCATCCGCAGAAGGCCAGGACGTTGACGCCGGCCTTCGCCATAGCATCCAGGACCTTGTTAAGTTCCCCTGGCCGGTTGGGGAAAGAAATGGTGAACTCGGTGCGGATCTTCACCGACATGGCGGCGTCCTCCAACAAAACCCCAGATCGATATTCTATGCGAACCCGCCAGGGCGTTCACGTATTGACTGATGGGAGGCCGACTGTCTACCCCTCACATCAATTAGAACGCCGCCGATACGACAGCGATGTGCCGATCTCCGAAGCGCCACGCCGGCACGGCAGAGCGCCATCCGACCATCGAAAGAGGTTCCATTTTTATTTCCCGAACTCCCTACGCAAGGTATCGTAGAAGCCGTGACGGATCGAATCCGGGTGAGCAGCCGCGAGCTGGAGCCAGGTATTTTCGAGCTGAGAATCGACGGATCGCTCGATTGGTCCAACTTCCACAAGCTGGAGGAGGCGATCGCGGCCATTTTCAGCAAGGGAGTCTACCAGATCGTCATTAACCTGCGGGGCGCGAAGCAGATCTCGAGCGTCGGCTACGGCTGTTTTGTGTCGGCGCTGGATAAGGCCATCGAGAAAGGGGGAGCCGTCGTTTTCGCCGCCGCCTCGCCGGAGATCCAGGACGTTTTCAGCATCCTGGGCCTGTCAAAGATTCTGCACTTCACGGACGACGAACATCAAGCGGTGGAGCTTTTGAAAAAGTGACCCGCGCCCTGCTCCAATGCTTCCGGCGTCCCGCGTGGTACTTTATGAGCCGTAACGGGTTCTGGCGCAGGGGGGAGGGCCATGATGGCCAGGACGAAACGACCGCTGATCCTCCCACCGCAACGAGCCAAGAAGATTTCTCTCTCCTATTTGATACCTTTTGCGTATCCTATATGCCCCGATGCGGGACATAGCGAAGAACCGTCCATCAGGATCCGGCCGAGGGTGCGCGACTTCCTCAGTTGGGGCGGAAGCGACCGGATCGATGGTTGGTCCTCCCAAAGAAAGAGGTCGATCAGGCAAGATCGCGGGAAGAATGCCCACGATCTGAGGTAGCAGGAATATATGGAATTGACCACGCCACGGATTCGGGTCACGACACGGGACATGAGGTCTGGTATTTACGAGCTTAAGATTGACGGATCGATCGATGCGTCAACCTTCACCATCGTCTTAGGCGCCATCGGGGAGATCTTCAGCAAGGGGATCTACCGCATCGTCGTCAATCTCCGAGGCACGCGGTACGTCTCCAGCGTGGGCATCGGATGCTTCGTGTCCTCGCTGGATACGGCGATGAAGCACCATGGAGACATGGTTTTCGCCGGAACGCCGCCAGAGATCCAAGAGATATTCCACATCTTGGGCTTATCGAAGATCCTATGCTTCACCAACGATGAGCATCAAGCGGTAGAGCGGTTAAGACGTGACTCCCGTTACCTTCCGGCAGTTCGCCACGGCTTGAGCGACATTTCAAGAGCCGCACCGGACTCCGCTGGATGACCCCTGGCCCATCCAGGATCCACATATTCAACCTATCCTGGATTACGTGGGGGCGCTGAACAGCGAAGTTACAGGTCTCGAAGAGGCCGGGGGCGTTTGCTCGAAGATGGCGAGGACCGGATCAAGTCCCCCTCTGCGCCTGGAAATCTTCAAATGCGACGGCGACTTCAAATGCGTCGCCGGTGCAGATTCGCACGAGCCGGCCAACCGCCCGTACTCCAGGACACACGGCGGGCGGAAGCATCAGGTGGATCCGAAAGGGAGCGCACGGAAGGAACTTTCCTTCGAGGTCGATACGGCCCAGGCGAGCGCCCTTCAGGCTTATGTCCCGCAAGGTGGCAATACCCGACGTGAAGCGCCCGCCGGCCGTCGCATGGATCTCGATATGGACTGGAACATCAACCGGGATGCGGGAAAACGCGCGCAGGAGTCGACGGTAGCCTTGTACCGTTAGTTCGATTTTCGAGCCCTGGATGGACGGCATCGCATCTGTTTCTTCCTTGCCCTTCATGAGTTCATCCTTGAACGTAAAGGAGCAGGCACAGTATGTTGGCGGTCCAGGCCATCCACCTTATGTACGGCGGGGACGCCTGTGAAGCGACCGGCTTACGTCATTTTCCAGGCCGCGTGCCGCTCCTGGGCGGAGGTGATACGTGGAGAACCTCTCCTTTATTTCAAAAGGAGCGTTTCTGAACGCGAGAGGAGGGAGAGCAAAATGAAAATCAAGCCGCGATGGCCTTCCGCACGGCCGTCAATTCGGAGGTAGCTTTGCGATATCCTTCCAGAACTCGTATAGGGACTGAATGATCTCAACAAATGGATCCAGCCAAAAGGGCTTGACAATGTAGCAGTTGGCGTGGAGGTCATAGCTCGCGGCGATATCCTGCTCCGCCTCGGAAGCCGTCAGGATCACCACCGGAATCATCGCTAAAGCCGGATTCCTCTTGATCTCTGCGAGCACCTGAAACCCACTTTTTCGCGGCATGTAAAGATCGAGCAAGATGAGGTCCGGCTTGGGCATCTTCGCGTATGCTCCCTCTTTTCCCAAGTAGGACATCGCATCGACGCCGTCCTTGGTTACGTACAGATTGATTTTCAGCTTGCATTCCTTCAGGGCCTCCTGCATCAGTCGGACATCGGCCGGATTGTCTTCGACCAGCAGGATTTCCGCCACCCCCCCAACTGCTTTGCTCACGCCTATTCTTCTCCCAGGGGCCAGACGGCGCAGCAAACTGATCCAAGCCGTCACAAACTCGTGCCGAACCGGAAGGCAGGGACGATCGCGACGGTCAGCGACTACGCGCCATCTTGGTAGCCGCGTGGCCGCGTCCTTTTTGGCAAAGGTCGGCTTGTTGCTTCTCGCCAGCACTATACACGCCCCAACGCAAGACAAGTAGTAGCGGCCCATTCAGCGGCCTCCCGCGATTCTTCCGTCGCGTCTTCATCACGGGTCAGTACGCGCAACGCTCGCCGATTGCCCGCAGCCGACATGTGCACATTCGTTTCGATTTACATTGTGCCCGCCCTTGCCGCCGTCATGACGGTAACCATGGCGGGGAGAGCATGGAATCAGAAGTCGATCAGCCGCGTTTGAACAAGGCGAAGACGACTTGAACGGTGATCGTGAAAGGAGGACAGTGGTAGCGGGGACCGGCAACCGCACCAGCCCCATGCGTGGGACGACTTGACGTTCGAGCTGAGGAACCTCGTGAAGAGCTACCCGAGAGGCCACCAGGGTCCGAGGACCGTGTTCCATTGGGAGGAGGACGTGACCCCCGGCGAGTATGAGGAAGGGCCGACCTCCGGCGTGACGCCCGACGAGAGCCGCAAGTACTGGATCGCGTTGCCCGCCGACAAGGTGGATGACCTTCGCGGGATGCTGCGTCGCGCGTGCAACACGTTTGACCCGAGGGCAATCTACCTCTCGGTGGCCGGCCGTGTGGAGTTCATGGAAGCGCGAGCTGAAGCAGGAGTCCTGAATTTCGGGCGAGGTGTACGATGAAGAACGATTACCGAACGATCACGGGCCGGAAGCTCGACCTGTCGGCCCTCACGGAGTCCGAACGGAAGCTGCTCCGCGAGGCGCTGGACCGCGTGCGCAGGGCCGGCGGCTGGAACCGTTTCGCGGCCTGGTGGCTGAAGGCGTTCAACGCGTCGGGTCGCCACGATGCTCAAGGCGCGTCGCAAGCCCGACGAGGCGCTCGCGTGGGTGACGCGCGGGCTGGCGCTGGAGAAGCACCCGAACGAATCGGGGGCGGAGTACGACCTCGCTAAGATGAAGCGCGAACTCCTGACGAAGCTCGGCCGTGGGGACGACGCGCTGGCGGAGGCCTGGGCTGAATTCCGAGAGGACCCTGATACGTTCGCTTACGAGGAACTCATGCGCTTCGTTCCGAAGGCCGAGCGCGCCTCCTGGCATGCCAAGGCGATGGAGGCGGCGGAGCAGGGCGACCTTCAACCATGAGCGACGGAGGCTCGTGGACCTGATGGTTTCTAAAGTGGTCATTTCAGGCAAGAAGGTCGTCTCGAACCTGCGGGAACCGTTCGAAACGCTGTCCAAAGTGGCCGGAGCGGCCAAGTTGGGAAATGGGAGTTCAGCATGGTACCCCCGGCAGGAATCGAACCTGCAACCACCGGATTAGAAATCCGGTGCTCTGTCCTTTTGAGCTACGGGGGCGTGGCGCTGTCGCGATTCTAGTGTGAGTTTAGAAGGTATCAGAAAATCCTGCCTTTCGTCCGAGTGGTTGAAAAGACCATTTCTTCGTAGGCATCCCCATTTTGAAGTAAACGACTCCTACAAGGCGCGGCGGCTTCGCCCAAGCGACGTGAAGATCCGGCCGACACGCCTCCGAATTTTCGGCTTGGTCGTCGCGGTTTCCGTCAGGGGCTTCCCCTCTTGCGCTTCATGGCCAAATGGTCTTCAATCAGCAGCCGCACGTAATCGGAAAGCTTGCGTCGGTCCCGTGCCGCCAAACGGCGCAGGGCCTCCAACATCTCGGACGGCACGCGCACCCGCAGGAACGGCGATTCGCCCTTCCCGCCAAGCGGTTTCATGGTCGGACTGTACCCCAATGCGCTACACTGGTCAATGTGAAACCGCATGGGCCGACCCGGGGGCCTTTGATTCTCCGGGAGCTCTCGGCGATGCCCGACGCGGAAGATTCCTACCCGCTCTTCCTCGAGCTCTCTACAAGATCCGACGTTGAAGACGGCCGGCGTTCCCGCCGCTATGAACCCGCAAGGAACGCGCGGGCCCGGGCCAGTTCCTCCTTCCGGGAATTCCCACCACCAGCCATCTCGATCAGCCGCTCGTAGTGCCTGCGGGCGGCGTCGCGCCGCCCCGCCGCCTCCGCCGCGCGCCCGGCCCCGTAGTGACTGTTGAACCGGTTGGGGAACGCCTCCAGCGACTTTTCGTACTCGACCAGCGCCTCCCCCGGGCGGCCGAGCTCCATCAGGAAGTCGCCGAGCTGCTCGCGCGCGGGCAGGATCTGGCCTGGCGTCACGGGATGCGTCCCCGCCTTGTCCTCGAGCGCCGCCGCCTCCCGAAGCAGCTTTTCGGCCTGCGCCCCATTCCCCTCCGCCTTCGCGAGCCACCCCGAGGCGGCCAGGCGCTGGATCTCGATCTGGTCGATCCACCAGCGGAACTTCGGCTCCTTCAGCGCCTCCCGCAACTCTTCGAGCCGGGCCAATGCCTGGCGCGCCGTCGCAACGTCTCCCGCCCGCGCCGCCCCCACCGCGCGCGCGAACTCCGTGTGCGCCTCCGCGAACGGGAACGGCTTCACGAACTCCGGATGGATCACGCGGAGCGCGGCCGCCTCCTTCCACCGCTTCCGCTCCAGCGTGATTCGCGCCGGGATGGCGCCGATCGCGTACGCCGCGGCGAAGTTGGGATCCACGAACTTCCGGATGCCGCGCACGTACTCCAGGATCTCTGCCGCCTTCGGATCCTGCGCCGTCTGAAGATATGCGAATACAAGATAGTCCAGCGCGTGCAGCTCATCGTACCAGACGGCCCCGCCGTACTCGCGGGCCGTGTACTCGCGCGCGGCGTCCGCGGAGGCGATGTTCGCCTCGATCGAATCCTTCCACATCCCCAGGCGCGTGTAGATGTGCGACGGCATGTGCAGCGCGTGGGGCACCCACGGGGCGATGTCGCCGTACTGCCTAGCGGCGATCAGGCCGCGCGCGGCCAGCGCCGGGTAGTCGTAGGCGTGGATGATGTAGTGGGCGATCCCCGGATGGCCCGGATGGCGCTCGAAGAGCGGTTCGAGGATCGCCGTCGCCAGAAGCTGGTTGCGGTAGGTCTTGTCCGTGGGCGGCGCGGTCGCAAGCAGCGACAGCGCGTAGAAAATCTCCACTTCGAGGTTGTCGGGGTGTTTCTTGTGAAGCGCTTCGAGCTTCGCGCGGAACGCCTCCGCGCGGGCGCCGTGCGCCCGCGGCCCGTGACAGGACTGGGCCACCGGACCCGGCTCCGGCTTGTCGAACGTGCGGTAGAACGCGTCGATCGCCTCGATCAGGCCGCGCTCGATCTCGGTCTTTCCGCCCAGCTTCTTGGCCTTCTCGACGGCCTGGACACCTTGGGTCATCTCTTCCGGCGCGGGCGGCGCCCAGAGCGGGTGGTAGTACGTCATCGCGACGCCCCACCACGCCATGGCGCAGTCGGGGTCGCGGCGGGCGATGTCCTCGAAGCGGCGCCGCGCTTCCTCGTAGAAGAAGGAGTGAAGCAGCGCCACCGCGGTCTGGAAGTCCTCCTTCACTTCGGGCCCACACGCGATCTCCAGGCGCACCGTGCCGCTCCGGCGGAGGTCGCCGGCGGAGAGCTGCGAGGTCCCGGTCTTCGACGGCACGCCGCAGGCGGCGAGGAGCGCCGCGAGAGCGGCCGCGGGAATAGTTCGATGCCGCATATAAATGCCTCCCTTCGGGTTCAGTCCGGCCCTAGAGTGTCTTATGCGGGGCCGGGCGGCAACTACAAAATCTGTAGTTACCTTCCCGGAAGATTCGAGTAAGCTTTTCTCCATGGCGGAATTCCCGGGGTACGGCCAGCTCTGTCCGATGGCGCTGGCGGCGGAGATCGTCGCGGAGCGGTGGACGCCGCTGGTGATCCGCGAGGTCCTGCTGGGAAGCCGGCGGTTCAACGATATCCGGCGCGGCGTGCCGCTCATGTCCCCCACGATTCTGGCGCAGAGGCTGCGCAAGCTCGAACGAGCGGGGATCGTCCGGAGGAGGAATGCCGACGGGAGGATCGAGTACCGCCCGACCGAGGCCGGGCAGGCGCTCCAGCCGGTGATCCTGTCTCTGGCAGACTGGGGACGGCGCTTCGTGCGGACGCGCGTCCGGCCCGGTGACGTCGATGTCGCGCACCTCATGTGGGAGATCCGCCGGAAGATCGTGGCGCGGGCGCTTCCGCCCCGGCGCGTGCTGGTCCATTTCCTGCTGCGTGATGCCGCCGCGGCGAAGCGGAGCTGGTGGATCCTCGTTGCGGGAGGCGAAGTGGAACTGTGCCTCCAGCATCCGGGGTACGAGGTGGACGCGTCCGTCGAGACGGACGTCGCGACGCTGACGCGGCTATGGTTGGGCGAGATCGACGCGGCGTCCGCGCTCGCGTCCGGGCGGATTCGGATCGAGGGCGCTCCAGCGATTGCGCGGTCGTTTCCGCGCTGGATCGGGTCCCCGCCCGCGCTCCGGACAGCGCCTTGCCGCTGAACTGTTGACGGGGACGCGCGTTCGGCCCTGCGGGGGTCCGCGGCTACAGGGGTCTCTCCACCCCAGGCAATTGCAATGCCTTTCCAAACGTCTCAAAGCCAAACGGCTTCTCCAGAATGCTGACGCCGATCCTCTTGGCTTCGCGGAAGAGCATGTCGCTCGCGTTTCCGGTAATGAGCAGCCCGAAGCAGCCGGTGCTGTGCCTGCGCATGGCGGTCAGGACATCGAGGCCGTTGTGGCCCGGCATGTTGAAGTCCGTGACGACCGCATCGAACGAAGCGCCATCATTCAGGAGTGCGATCGCGTGGGCCGGGTCGCCAAAGGACGTGATCGAGCTGCCCGGCCAAAGTTTTCCGATGTACCTCGAAACCAGCGAACGCATGCTCTCGTCGTCGTCCACAACCAGGAAGCTGAGATGCATAACCCTCTCCTCTCCTTCGCCGGGCGCATCCGGCGGCGATCCTCGCACGAAATCTCGTTGATGGCAAATGAATCAGATGTTCACCCCTGTGGAAGCCCCGCCCGCGCCTTGGAATTCCGCGCGACGACGGCCGCCTTGCCCGCCGAAGCTTCAGCGAAGACGGAAGGTCGCCGAGCCGGAATTCCATAAGCGAGTCCCGCCCGTTCTCACACAAGTCCGATGAACGGGCGGGGCGAGCGTCACAGTTCGGCGACGATGTGGGTGTCGGTGGACTCCACGCCCTCGATGCTCTGGATTTGGTTCAGCACGAAATCCAACAGGGCCTCGGCGTTGTCGGCCTCGACGAAGGCGAAGATGTCCGGGCGGCCCCAGCAGGCATGCGCCTGCATGACGCCCTTGAGTTCGACGAGGCTGCTGACGATCTTCCTGACATTGCCGATCCGGACGTTGACGAGCAGGTACGCCTTCACGGCCATGGCGCGCCTCCTTGATGACTCAGTACATCACGCTCGCCCCGCCGGTTCGTCCGATTGGCCGAATAAGCGGCGGCGCACGCCATTCCCGAACGCCGGCGGGGCTCGCTTACCTTGGTCAACGATCTTGAGTCCTCGATCATGCCCGGCAAGAATTATCCCTCCGCCTTCCGCACGATTCAAGGCGCGGACCCAAGTCCGCATGAGACCAAAATAGGAATCAGCCGCCATCCAGGGCGGTGCCACCCATTCATGCCGCGCGCCGTTCACGCCCCGACCAGCCCGCAGATCTCCGGCAGATTTCGATACGCTCCGTCGCAATCGATGCCGTAGCCCACGACGAAAACGTCCGGCACCTCGAATCCAACGTAGCGGATCTCCAGCCCGCGCAGGTCCGGCTTCCTCTGGCCGCGCTTGTCCAGCAGAGCGCAGACCACCAAGCTGGCCGGCGCCTTCGCCTTCAAATGCGCCATCAGGTAGCGGACGGTCTCCCCCGTGTCGACAATGTCTTCCACCAGGATGACGTGGCGCCCGCGAATCTTCGCCGCGGGGACGTCCAGCTCCATCTCGTGCTTTCCGGTGCTCCGCGTCCCGTCATAACTGCGGACCTTGATGAACTCGATTCCGGCGGGCACCAGCCGGCGGCCGGACCGCAACTCCCGGGCGAGATCCGCGGTGAAGACGCCGGCTCCGTTGAGCACGCCGACCAGCATAGGATTCAGGTCCCGATACCCGGCGGCGATCTCCCTTCCCAGGCGACGGACCCGGGCCGCGATCGCCTTCCGATCGTACAACCGCCGAAGCTCGAGCGTTCCGCTCATCGATTCACCAGATCGCGGGCCGTCTTACGGGCCTCTTCGAGAACCGTCCGCTCCCCTTCCACCCGGCCGTTCTCCATTACGATCCGGCCGCCGACGATCACGGTGTCCACGCAGTCTCCCCGCGCGGCGTAGACGATGTTGGAGAGGATGTCATGATCCGGAGTGAAGCAGGGTCGTTCGAGATCCAGCAGGGCGACATCGGCCAGATAACCGGGCTCGATCAGCCCGGCGTGGATTCCAAGGGCCCGGGCGCCGTTGACGGTGGCCATTCGGAACGCCTCACGGGCACTAAGCCTCGCCGGATTTCCGTAGTGGTGCTTCTGAAGAAGCGCCGCGAATTTCATCGACTCGAACATATCCAGATTGTTGTTGCTGGCCGCGCCGTCCGTCCCCAGCGTGACGTTGAGACTGTGCCGTTCCATCGTCTCGTAGTCCAGCGCTTTTCCCGCGCAGAGCTTCATGTTGCTGGCCGGGCAGTGACTGACGCTGACCCCCCGGCGAGCCAACTGGGAAATCTCCCTCTCGTCCAGCCACACCCCGTGGGCGGCGAGAAGTCTCGGGCTCAGAAAGCCGATTTCGTCCAACGCCTCCACGAGCCCCTTTCCCTCCCTCGCCCGGAACGTGTCCACCTCCTCCCGCGTCTCGGCGAGATGAAAATGAACGCGCGCGTCGTGCCGTTCCGCGAGCGCCGCCGCGTTCTTCAACATGTCCAGACTCACCGAATACGCCGCGTGAGGCCCCACCGCCGGGATGACGTTCCGGCGGGCCTTCAGTCGTTCCAACCCTTCCTCGATCCTCCCGGTCTGGAAGTCGCCGATAAGAACCTCCGATACGCAGGCGCGCACGCCCAGCTCCTCAGCCGCGCGAGCCACGGAATCCCCGTGAAAGTACATGTCGTTAAAAGTTGTGGTGCCGCTGCGGACCATCTCCAGGCAGGCCAGCCGCGTTCCGATCCGGACGTCCTCGGAGGTAAGCTTCTTCTCGAGCGGCCAGATCCGATTCTTCAGCCATTCGGAAAGGGCCAGGTCATCCGCGTAACTGCGCAACAGCACCATGGCGGCATGGGTGTGCGTGTTGATCAGCCCGGGGATCACCGCTTTTCCGCGCCCGTCGATCACCCGATCGCCGGCCTTTCTTTCCAGGCCATGGCCGACTTCCGCGATCACGCTTCCGTCGATCGAGACATCTCCCTCATGGGCTCCGCGCGCGTCGACGATCCGCACCCCTTGGATGAGTATTCCCATCAGGACATTCCCCGAATCGCCCCGCGGACCACGTCGATACAGCTCCGCGCGTTTTCCCCCGCCCGCCGGACGATGTCGGCATATTCCGGCCGGTGGCCGCGGATGCCGTGGGCGTAATTATCCATGGTGCATACCGCCGCGTAGCTCAGGCCGAGCTCGCGGGCGATCGTCGCCTCGCTCCCGATGCTCATGCCCACGCAGTCGGCGACCGCCCGGATCATGGCGATCTCCGCGCGGGTTTCCAGTCGCGGACCTCGCGTCTGGAAATACACCCCGTGGTCAATGAGCCGCCCTCCGGCCACCGCCTGCGCCGCGTCGAGCAAGGCCCTTCGCACACCCTCGTCAAAGCCCGGCGTGACGTGCGTCAGCGCGTCGTGGAATATCGTGGAGGTCCCGAACAGATCGATGTAATCATGGGGGACGATCAGGGAGGGAAGATCCACCTCCTCCCGCAGACAGCCCACCGAGCCCATCGAGATCACCCGGGCGACGCCCATCGATTGGAGGGCGGCGAGATTCGCCGCGTGGTTGATGGCATGCGGCGGTCGATTTTTCTTCCGGCCATGCCTGTGAATCGCCGCGATGCGGATTCCGGCAAGCAGGCCCGTGTCAACCTCGGCCGCGCCCCAGCGAGTCGTGATCTCCCGCGCCTCCCCCTCTTCCAGCAATCCCGTCTCCAGGAGGTGGGTTCCGCCGATGATCCCGACCCTGAATTCGCCGGTCATTGCGCTTGCCTCATCGCGGCCGGGGAAAGTCCCCGGGCTTGAAGACCCCTTCGGGTGTAATGATGCCGGTGATATACCGCGCCGGCGTCATGTCGAACGCGGGATTGAAGGCGCCGCTGCCGGGCGAAACCACCCGGATCCTCTCCACCCGACCTTCATCCGTGAGCCCCGCCTGATACAAGATCTCATCTTGCGGCCGCTCCTCGATCGGAATCCCTTCTCCAGAGGGGCAGTTGAAATCCATCGCGGAAGGCGGCGCCGCGACGTAAAACGGAATGCCGAACTCCTTCGCCAGGATCGCCAGGTCCAGCGTGCCGACCTTGTTGGCGACGTCCCCGTTGGCCGCGACGCGATCGCATCCCACCATCACCACGTCCACTTCTCCACGCGCCATCAACGAGGCGGGCACGGTATCGGAGATGACCGCGTGCGGCACGCCCTCGTTCCGCAGTTCCCATGCGGTCAGCCGGCCGCCCTGCGCCCGCGGCCGCGTTTCGCTCACCCACACGAAAACCTTCTTTCCCCGCTCTTTCGCCCGATAGATCGGCGCGGTCACCGAACCGTAGTCGACCGAGGCCAGCCAGCCGGCGTTGCAGTGCGTCAGGATCTTCATCCCGTCCCGGATCAGCGGCTCCGCGTGTCTCCCGATCTCCCGGCAAAATCCGATCTCTTCATCCGCGATGGCTTGGGCCTCGCGTGCGGCCGCCTCCGGCCCGGCTTCCACCCCGCGGCGATGAACTCTCCGTACGGCGTAATACAGGGTCTGCGCCGTCGGTCGCGTCGACTCCAGCGTCTCCCGCGCCCGATCGACATGTTCCCGGCCTTCGTCCTCGAGAAATGCCTGCGCCATCCCGAATCCGCCGGCCGCCCCGATCACGCCCGCGCCGCGGACGGTCATCTCCCGGATGCACCGGGCGGTTTCGACATGCGTCGGCGCATTCCGGATCTCGAAATAGAACGGCAGACGATTTTGATCGATCATCCAAACCTGCGGCCCGTCCAGCCAGACGGCCCGATAGTGCTTGCCGGCGACGTTCATCTCTGATGCATGGCTTCGAGGGAGGTATTCAACGCTTCGGTGGGGCTCTTCCCCGCCGCCACAAATCCATGATGCTTTCGGATCCAGATCCGATGTTCGGGGTAGGGATGCCGGCGGAGCATTCCGCAAACGGCCTGCATATCCGCGGAAGTACTGAACAGGGTTGCCTGAGGCGACACGGGGATTTCAAGCCTGACCGCCGCGCCGCCGTCCGCCAACGCATGACCGTGCACGGAAGCGGCCGGGGCTTCCTTCCAGCCGCATTCCAAGGGAACTTTCACGAGCACCGCCCAGTGCACGGGAGTGTCTGAACTCGGCCGGATCTCTTCCCGAGCGCTCGCGTAATATGCATGCCATTTCATGACGTCGAAATCGACCACATAGACGAAGTCCTCCTCCGTCATGCGCCGCCCGGGGGCCTTACCGCTCTTCGAGATCAGGATCCCGCGGCCGTATCGAACGGCCAGGTTGCCGCCAACTCCGCCGTCCGCCTCCATGGGAGCTACTCCGACATCTTCCATCCGGTGGGCCACGCGCGCCAGCTCATCCCACCAGCCCCCAACGTCGAATTTCTCCCGGATGCGCGCCAGTCCGAACTTGATCCTCTCGCCCGTTTCCATGCGTCCCAATCCGTCCATCCGCGGGACAAGATCCATCGCGGGGTTCAACGATTGTATCATCCGAACCGCCGGCCGAGGGATGCTCCAAGTGTTTTGTCTTCGATCAGAGAAGTGCGGAAATTCTCCGATTCTACTGTTGGCGAATGCGCGACCATCGAAACCTTTGCCACGTGGGAACCAATCTTATCGGGCATGTCATTTGCTACCTTGATCATCAGACGGAGGCGCCGCTTCTTTCGAAAATCGTGAGCCCCGCCTCTCGGCCGGAAGATAGACTGGCGGCATATGAAAGCCAAGGAGCATCGCCATGCTGAAACGCATTTTGATCCCGTTGGACGGATCCGAGACGGCGGAGGCCGCCCTCACTCAGATGCGACACTTCCTGAAACGCCAGGATTCGGAGGTGGTACTGGCGCGGATCGTGGAGCCTCTTCACGTGCAACGAATGGGCGAGCTTTCCGTCCCCGAAGAGGTCCGGCGAGAAGCCAGGAGCTACCTCGAGAAATGGGAGCGACGCCTTTCCGATGAGGGGGTGCGAGTGCGCAGCGTTCTCGGCGAAGGGTCTGCCGCCGATGAGCTGCTCAAGTTGGTCGAACAGGAGCGCGCGACCCTGATCGCGATGACGACCCACGGCAGGACGGGGCTTTCCCGCTGGGTCTTCGGCAGCGTTGCCGAGAAGATGCTCCGCGCCAGCCGAGTGCCCCTTTTCCTCCTCCGATCGTTCGAGCCGGGAGGGAAAGGAGCCCTGGAACCTGCGGCAAAGGCGGAACGCGCCTTCCAAAAGATTCTGGTGCCGACCGACGGAGGCAAACGCTCTTTGACGGCGCTTCCTTATGCCATCGGTCTGGCCAGGCTGTTCAACTCGTCCCTCGTGTTTCTCCACGTCCGGGAACTGCCGCTCTCTCCTCCCGGGTCCTTTGCCGGCATGGTGCCCGCATGGCCCTTGGCTTCCGCCGCTCCTCCGGACGAGCCCACGCCGGAAAGTTCCCTGGCGTCGGCGGTGGAACGCGCCAAGGCGGAGGGGATCAAGACGGAGTCGCACGTCGTGTCGGGAGATCCGGCCAGCGAGATCGTCAATCAATCCGCCTCGCACAAGGCCGACTTGATCGTGATGGCCACGCATGCGCGACAGGGCGTGTCGAGATGGGTTCTGGGCAGCGTGACGGAGAAGGTGCTGCGCGCGGCCACCGTCCCCATGCTTGTGGTGCGCACCGAAGGGAGCGCCTAGAGCGCGACGACCGTCACCCCGACGCGCTCCCCGCACGGTGGCCATCCGAACTCAACTGATGCGGGGGAGCTGATCGCCGCTGAGCCTGTCCAGGACGAGGAAGGAGGCGAGGCGGCGGATGATGTCCGCCGCCGCGGCGGGCCGTCCGAGCGATTCCGCGGCTCGCCGCATGCGCGCCAGACGCGCCGGATCGGCGAGCACCTCCTGAACCTTGAAATCGACGAGTTCGACGGTCGGCGCCTTGATCGCGGCGCCGTGCTCGATCAGATAATCGGCATTGCGTTCCTCTTGTCCGGGGACGGGCGCGAAAGCGACGAGCGGCAGCCCTCGGGCCAGGCACTCGGACGTCGTCAGTCCTCCGGCCTTGGAGACCATCAGATCCGCAGCTTCCATCAGGTCGGGCACGTTGGTGACGAATCCGAAGACCTTCGCGCGGCGCTTGGCGTTCCTCACGACGCGTTCCACGCGCGCTTTCAGCTTCTCGTTCTTGCCCATGATCGCCAGCAGGTGGAAGTCCGTATCGATGCCGAGCAGTCGTTCGACCGCCGGCGCGACGTCGCCGATTCCGAAACCTCCGCTCATGAACAGAACGACGCGTTCGTCCATTCCGATGCCGAGTTCCTGCCGGACCGCGGCGCGGCCGCGCCGGATCTTGAACGCGGGGTGTATCGGAATGCCCGTGACCCAGGCGCGATCTTCGGGAACGCCGAATCCGCGGAGAAGCCAGCGGACTTCGTCGTTTCCGGCGAAATAGCCTTCGACGCCGGCGTTGATCCAGAGCCGATGGACGTCATAATCCGTGACGACCGTGAAGACGGGCGGCGCGGCGTCCCCCACATGCGCCAGGACGACGTTCGCGGGCAGAAAGTGCGTGCAGACGACGGCGTCCGGACGGAAGGCGGTGACCTCGTTCATCAGTTTTCGATAGCTGAGGCGGTCGTAGGTTTGAACGAGCTTATCGAGGGGAGATCGTCCGGCGCGCCGTCCCATCCTTCGATACAGCAGGCCCCAGAGATCGGGAGCCGCGCTAGCCATCCACACATAGCTCTGAGCGTAGAGGGTCTTGAAGACGCGGCCGGTAAAGGAGAGGGAATCCAACCATCGCGACTCGAATCCCGCGGTTCGAGCGGCGGCATCGACGGCTTCCGCCGCCCGGTTGTGTCCGGCACCGACGCCGCATGAGAGCACGAGGAGCCGCGCCATGGCCGATGACTTTAGCAGATTCGCGTTCCGCCAGGCAGCATGGCCTCATCTGCCGCAGGACTTGCGCCGGCTCCGCACCCCGTTACAATGACGGCGCATGAAAGTCATCGAGGAACTCAAGCCGGCGTTCGACCGGCAGCTCCGCCATACATGGGTTCAAGGCCGGGACGGCAAATCCTACAAGATCCTGACGCTTCAGCTCTACGACACCCCTCCGCCGCTCGAATTCCCGAACTGGGAAGTGAGCGTCGTAGAAGTGAACGAACACGGCGCGTTCCGCACGCTGGTCCAGCCGTTGCTCAAGCGGTTCTTCGAAAAGAACCGCGCCCTGGATTTCCACGATCGCTTGTTGGACACGTTCGACGAGTTCCTGAAGCTCCCCGAAGCGAAAAAAGAAGAGCACAAGAAGCCCGCGCCCGCCGCCTCGGCGGAGCCCAAGCCCTAGCTGACTCTCCGCGCCGTTTGTGGTACCCTCAACAAAAATGTCCGATCCGGTTCACCGCCCCGATCCGCGCGAAAATCTGATCTGCCGCTGCTATCAGGTCACCGAGGCGACGATCCGCCAAGCGATCGAAGCGCGGAACCTGCGCACCGTCGAAGCGGTCACCGCCCGAACGAACGCCGCCGGCGGATGCTCTTCGTGCTACGACGACGTTCAGGATATCCTGGACCAGATGCATGGATCCACGCGCGCGCGCCGCCGGGTCAGCCCGCTGACCAACGCGCAGAAGCGGACGCTGATCCTCGCGCTGATTCGCGACGACATCCGGCCCCTCTTCCGGCTCAACGACATGGACATCCACGTTCTTGGCGTCCAGGACGATCAAGTGTTCGCGCGCACCGAGGGACCGCTGGTCGGCACCACGCTTCCGTCCGTATTGACACTCAAGTGGCACCTGGTGAAAATGATGAGCGAGGCGTGCGGTCAGAAGATGCAGTTCATCGAGATGAACATGCTGGACCGCCGCGAGACGACCGACCCGAACTGAACGCTCTTTCTTCCCGGAACCGAGTGCGAAATATTTTTTCCACCGCGCCGCCTCGCCCTTCATGAGACGCATCGCCATCCTGTCGGACATCCACAGCAATCTCGAAGCCCTCACGAAGGTGTTGGAAGATGCGGCCCGCCAAGGCTGCGCGGAAGTTGTCTGCCTGGGGGACCTCATCGGATACGGCCCCAATCCGCGCCAAGTCATGCGCATCGCGATGGAACGGTTCCACTTCACCTTGATGGGCAACCACGAGGAAGGCGTTCTCTACGAGCCGGTCAACTTCAATTGGAAAGCCGAAGCCTCCGCGTGGTGGACGAAGGACCAGCTTCAGTCGAAGCGTCACGACGCCGCGGAGAATCGCCGCTTCTGGAAATTCCTGGAGGGTCTTCCCCGGTACCGCGAGGAGGGCGACGTGCTTTACGTTCACGCCTCTCCGCTCGACCCGACGCGCGAATATCTGGTGCCCGAAGCGAGCCTGGACCGCGACTACATGGGCCTGATCTTCAATCGCGTCCGCCGCGTGGCGTTCGGGGGACATACGCACTTGCCCGGGATCTTCTTTCCGGATCGGCCGTTCCTGGAACAGCGATCCGTTCCCGATCGGTTCCCGGTGACGGAGGGAAAATTCTTCGTCAACGTCGGGTCGGTCGGCCAGCCGCGAGACGGAGACACCCGATCCTGCTATGTGATCTTCGACGGCCGGCACGTCACGTTTCGGCGGGTGGCGTACAATTTCCGCAAGACGGCGCGCTTGATCAAGCGGATCAAGCGCCTGCCGCACGCGTTGGGCGCGCGGCTGGCGATGGGCGAGTAGCTTCGAACTCCTCACGGGAGTTCGCTACACGCCTCAGGTCCCTCCGAAGCCGACGGTTACGTTCCCCTGCTCGACGATCACCGGCACCTCGCGTTCGCCCTGGGAATGCCGGAGCATCGCCCGGAGACCCTCCGCGTCTTTCTTCACGTCGATATACGTGACCGCGACGCCCCTTTTCGCGTAATCCTCACGCGCGGCGCTCGTGTACGGTCACCCCTCCTTGCCGTAAATCACGACGGCCGCGCCGGTATTTTCGCTCATCTCATCCTCCGATGGAGTACATGGGCCGCTTGGGCTGAAGGAATCCGGGATCGTTGATCCCGTGTCCCGCCTCCTTGTTCCATACCGCGTTCGCAATCACCCGCGCGATCTCCTCGTCGCCGGCGCCGCCCCGCAGGAGCGCGCGCACGTCCGTCTCCGTCTGCGAGAAGAGGCAGGTGCGCAGCTTGCCGTCCGCGGTGATCCGGATCCGGTCGCAGGCGAAGCAGAACGGCTCGGACACGCTCGCGATGATCCCGATGTCCCCCCGACCGTCCTTGAAGCGGAAGGCCCGTGCGGGGTCGCTCAAGGTTCCGCCGGTGACCATCTCCAACGGACCGACTTCTTCCGTGATGCGGTCCAGAATCTCCTGGGCCGTGAAGACCTTCTCCCGCGACCAGATTCCGTCTCCGTCCAGCGGCATGAACTCGATGTAACGAACGTGCACCGCCCGGTCCCGCGAGAATCTCGCCATGTCCGCGACTTCGTCGTCGTTGTATCCGCGCATGACGACCATGTTGATCTTGATCGGCGAGAATCCCGCTTGCTGAGCCTTCTCGATTCCCCCCATCACCTGCGTGAACGCGCCGCGCCGCGCGATGTGAACGAACTTCTCCTCCTGGAGCGTGTCCAGGCTGATGTTGATCCGGCGCAGGCCCGCGTCCCACAACGGCCGGGCCAGTTCCCCCAGCAGCATGCCGTTGGTCGTCAAGGAGAGGTCGCGCAGCCCCGGCCGTCCGGCGATCCCCTTCACGAGTTCCGGAAGCCCGCGGCGCGCGGTCGGTTCCCCTCCCGTCAGACGGATCTTCTCGACGCCCGTGGAAAGCGCGATCCGCGCGAAGCGGATGATCTCCTCGAACGTCAAAATCTCGTCGCGCGGGATCCAGTGCGGATCCTTGGGCATGCAGTAGATGCAGCGGAAGTTGCAGCGGTCGGTGATGGAGATCCGCACACTGCGGATCTGGCGGCCGAAGGAATCCCGAAGCGCCGGTTGGTTCATGGCCCTATATTATCAGGACATCGAGAGATAAGGGAGATGCACCCAGAACGCGAAAGGTGGAATCTCAGATTCTCCACGGAAGCGTATGAGCCCCATGCCAACGTGCACCTGATCATGTACCGCGACCGTCTGGCGCGTGGCCGGGCGCTGGACGTCGCCGCCGGGACGGGCGAAAACGCGGTCATCCTCGCCCTGGCGGGATGGGAGGTGACAGCGTGCGACCTTTCGGATGAAGCGGTGCGGCGCGCCAAGAGGCGCGCGGCGGAGCTGAAAGCGCGCCTGGCGGTCGTCCAGGCCGACGCCACCCGCCTTCCTTTCAAGGACGCGCAGTTCGACACCGTCGTCTGCACCCACTATCTCGATCGCGACGCGGCGCGCCGCCTGCCGAAGCTGCTTCGCCCCGGCGGCACGATCTATTTTCAAGCGTATACCCTGGACCACCTCAAATACAAGCCCGACTTCCGGCGCGAGTTCTGCCTGGAACCCGGCGAATTGAAGACGCTGTTCGCCGGTTTGACCGAAGTTCTCCACCGGGAAGAAGACGACGGCCGCAAAGCCACCGCGCTGGCCATCATGAAGCATCCGTGAGCGCCGCCTGAATCTCCTCGCGCACCCGCGGATCGCCCTCTTCGGGCCACCGGCGCTCCAGCTCGCTCCGCGCCCCCAGCCGCCCCAGGGCCCACGCGGCGTGCCGGCGCACGAGCGGCGCCTCGTCCTCCAACGCTCGCGCCAGCGCCGGAACGGCGCGGGAGTCTCCCGAGTTGCCCAGCGCGACGCAGACGTTCCTCAAGAAACCGTCGCGCGTCGCACGGCGGATCGGACTGCCCCGAAAGCGACGCGCGAATTCTTCACGGGTCATGCCCAGAAACTCGGCCAGCTTCGGCGCCAGAAGCCCGTCCCGCGGATAGAACTCCGCTTCCGGCGACACCTTCGCGAACTTGTTCCAGGGGCATACATCCTGGCACAGATCGCACCCGAAAATGAGATTGCCCATCAAGGGCCGGAGCTCGCGCGGAATCGGACCCCGATGCTCGATCGTGAGGTACGCGATGCACTTGCGGGAGTCGACCACGTACGGCGCGACGATCGCCCGCGTCGGACACACGTCGATGCACCGCGCGCAGGTGCCGCAGTGATCCTTGCGGAACGGCGGATCCGGCGCCAACTCGGCGTCCGTCAGCACCTCTCCCAGGAAGAGCCACGAGGAGAGATCCTTGGAGATGACATTCGAGTGCTTTCCCTGCCATCCCAGTCCCGCTTCGCGCGCCCACAGCTTTTCCAGCACCGGGCTCGTGTCCACGCACCGCTTCGCCCGCGCCCCGCGGGATTCGAGATAGGCCTTCAACGCGTCGAGCCGGTCCGCCAGGACCTGGTGATAGTCCTCTCCCCACGCGTAACGCGAGATGACGCCCGTGGACGCCGCCGCGGGCGGACGGGCCAGCGTGTGATAATTCTTCGCCACGCAAACGACGGACTTCGCCCCGGGAAGGCTGGTCGCGGCGTCCACCCGGCGATCGGGATCGCGCGCCATGTAGCCCATGTCGCCGTGGAATTCGCTCGCGAGCCACGACCGGAAGAAGTCCGATCGCGGCAAGGCGCCCACGCGCGCGATTCCGACCTTTTCGAAACCGAGCTCCCGCGCGCGGATCTTAACGTCTTCCGCCGGAATCACGCCGCTGCTCCTCGTAATCGTCCGCGAAGCGGCCGGCCACGCCGAGGTCGTACGGTCCGATCGACGCGTTCGGCGCCGCGCCGCGGATGGTCGCCAGGCAACGATAACAGACGTACCGGAAAGGGACGATCCAATACACCAGGAAATCGAGCAGCGCCGCGCCGAGCAGGATGCCCAACGCCGCGAGAATGTTCCGATCGGCCAGGAGGAGGAATCCCACGATGGCGGCCACGATGACGGCGCCGCCCACCCACGAATTGAAGTCCTTCTCCCGATAGAAATATCCCGAACCGCACACCGGACAAAGATCGAGGCGGTTTTCCCGGCGGACCGCGTCCGACGGCACGAGGCTCCGCGCGTCGCCGCAGTTCGGGCACTCGAACCGCTCGGGCGGTGCGGCGGGATCGAACCGCCTTCCCTTCAGGCATCTCCGGCAATAGGACGTGACGTTCACAGGGGCATGTTACGGGCGAGCGTCAGATAGATCGAGATCAACTCGCCGACGAGCGCGAAGACGACGGCCACGTATAAAATGCCGGTGGCGGACTGGTTCGCCTTGGCGCGCGCGCACGAGAGGGCCATGAACCCGAGCGCCGTGGCGCCGATCCATCCGGCGCCGACCCGAACCAGGACCAGCATCCCGTCGAACTCCGTCAATAGAAGCGGCCGCCAGCGGGCGGCCTCCGGAGCCAGATAGACGCCGCTGATCGCCGCCTTGGCGAGGCACGCGGCCACGAAAAGCCACGCCATCTTTTTCAGCAGGTCGAACGACAGCGCCGCGTTCTGAAGGTACCAGTGTCCGAGAATCATGCTCACCAGCGACAGGCCCAGCACGGCGGCCGAGGTCAGCAAATGAAGCAGCGTCAACGCGGCGTCGCCGAGCCGGCCCGGATGCATCGCCGCGGCCAGCGCCGCCACGAAGAGCGCTCCGATCGATACCGGCAGATAGAACACCTCCTGCTTCACGTCCCGCCGGGTGGCCCGCACGATGAACGCGACAAGCATCGCGCCGAGGACGAACAGCCACGCGGCCACGTCTCCGAAAAGCTTCAGCCCCTCCGACCCGCCGCCGATTCCCGGCCGCGCGACCGCCGTCGCCACGATCGCGAACGCCAGGATGATCCAGGTGTTGACCCTGAAGAAGCGCCGGCCCAGATCCCGAAACGGGACGGCCGCGAGCCCGGCCGACGTCCCGAGCGCGTACAGGTAGAAGAACACCCCAAGCCAATGCATGGATCCGTTCCGAGGGGTTATGACGGTCTTATTCGTTACGGTCTTATCTCAAAACCCATTGTAACACTGTTACAATGGGTTTTGAGATAATAGTGTAACCTTGCGCGGAACATACGCCGCCTGGCGCTCCCGCGCCACGAACGTGGGACCCCGCTCGGCGAAATCGGCCACCAGCGCCACTTCCGCCGTGAAGTGCCCCCAATCCGGCGCGAAGTCGGGCAGCGCCCGGAGCAGCCGCACCGCGTCCGTTCGATACCGTTTTTCCCCCGTGTGGGCCGCCAGCCTCAACAGAAACATGGCGGCCTGAGCGGTTTCGGAGGGATGCGATCGCCGGCGCGACAGCTCGCCCAGTTCCTCTTCCCCCGGACATCGGTCCAAGAGGCCCCGCTCCTCGGCGTCCCAGTATCGGGCGACGAGACGGTCGCCCTGACGCTCTCCTTCCGCCAGATAGCGGAGGTCGCCCGTGTGCTCGGCGAGGTCCAGCAACGCCGACCCCAGCGCCACACGATCTCGCAGCAACCCGTAGCCGCCGCCGCTGGCGTGGGCCAAGCCGCGCTCCGGGTCGCGGTGCTCGTTGAGCACATAGTGCAGCCCTTGCCGAGCGACGTCCAGGAGCGCCGGGTCGGCCAGCACGGTCGAGGCGCGGGCCAACGCCGAAGCCACCTTCGCCGAACGATCCGTGAATACCGTGACATCTACGGGAGGCCGAGGCCGCTTCGCGCGCTCCTCGATCGGCTGGAGGTAATAGGCTTCGTCGGCCGCCTGGCTTCCCCGAAACGCGCCGCGCTCGGGATCGAAGAGGACGGACACGATCCAAGAAGCCGTTCGGCGCGCCGCCTCCAGGAACCGGGGCGCTTCCAAGACCAGCCCCGCGTCCAGATAGACGCCCAGCAGTTCGGCGTTGACCTCGGGAAGTTTCTCGAAGTTCGGCTGGCTCCAGTGCCGCTGCGCGCACCCGTTGAAGAATCCGCCTTCCACGGCGTCCGCCATGCCCCGGTTCATCATCGCGTCCAGCGTGCGCTCCAGCGCGCGCCGGATGTCCGGATTCGCCCGCTCGCATTCGGCCAGCAGCAGCACCCGCAGCGAAGGCGCCAGCGGCATCTTCGCCCCCGATCCGAATCCCGCGTGTATGGAATCGTAGGTGGCCAGGATTCCCCGAAGCGTCTTCTCGAACGCGGACGCGCCGATGCCTCCGCGAAAGACATAGCGTCCCTTCATGACCTGTTCGACTTTCGCGTCCCGCTCGCGAATCGCCTCCGCGAGGCTCTCCCGGTGGGCCACGTAGCTCGATTTGAGCTGTATCAGGAGGGGTTTGAGGTCCTGGGACTCGAGAGCGCCAGCCGCGTACAACAGCGCCCCAGAAGGGTCGAGGAACGCCGTCGTCGGCAGCGTCCCGGGCGCGTAGCGCTCATGGACGTCGGGGCGCCGATCGGCGTCCACGCGCATTCCGACGTAATCGGATTCCATCAGGCGGGCCACTTCGGGATCGCTCCAGGTGTCCCGCTCCATGCGGCGTGCCACCGGATTCCAGAATGCGGCAAGAAAAAGAACGATGCACTTGTCCTCGGCGCGGGCCCGAGCGAAGGCGGCATCGTCCCATTCATGCCAGTGAATCGAGGCCATGAGCGCCGTTTCGACCGTCTGAAAGAAGAGATGCCCCGCGGCGCGATCGCGTTACGGCGCGGCCGCCGGCGGCGAGGTGGCCGGCTTCATCCCGAAGACGACCTCCGGATCGTTGGGCGCCTGATAGGTGCTCCGGATCGAAACGCCGATCTCGTCCGCGTACGTGCCGTCCGGCCAGAGAATCACGATGGCGTCCTTCTGGACGCAGGCCTCCTCGCACAGCTTGCACCCGACGCAGTCTTTGGGCCGGACATCGCGGGCGACTTTGAAGAACTCTCCGGGCTGTTCGGGCGTGACCATCTCCAGGCAGTCGAAAGGACATACATCGACGCACCATTCGCACCCGGTGCAATTTTCCTCGCGCACGACCGCGATGGGCCGCTTCTTGGTGTCGATCTTCTTTTCGATGACTCCGGCTTCGTTCTGGATACAGTCCACCGGACAGTACGAGGCGCAGGCGCCGCAATCGATGCAGACGCTGGGATCGATCACATGGAGTTCTTTGGCCTTGGCGACGCGGCCCGCCTCGCCGCCCCAGATGCACGGCACCGGGCACTTCTTGGCGCAGATGGTGCAGCCGATGCACCAATCGTTGATGTAATAAGTCATGCGACTATTTCTGGAGCTCGTACTTGATCACGTTCACGGGACATCCCACCGCGGCCTCGATGATCTTGTCCGACCACTCGCCCCATTTGTCCTGGTGGTCGAGCTGCACGACGCTGGTCGTCTCCGTCACATGGAAGACGTCGGGGGCCGTATCCTCGCAGAGATCGCACACGATGCAGCCCGGGATGATCCAGACTTTGGAAACGGTGCCCGTTTCGCCGGTGGGCGCTTCCACGCCCTGAATGCCGGATTCCGCCGCCACGCCTCCCGCCGGCGCGGTCGCGACCGCCGTCGCCGTCGCGGCCGGAGCGGCGGCCGCCGCCGGCGCCGTGGCGGGCTTCGGCGCGGCCGGCTTGGCCGCGGGCTTGGCCTTCGGCTTGGCGTTGGGGTTCGTGACGCGGTTCTCCGGCAGGCACCAATCGATGACTTGCGGTTCGCGGGTGTACGACGCGTTCTCGTACTCGTGGGAATGGAAGATCGCCAGCGTGGGGCACGGTTCCGCGCACAGCCCGCAATACAAGCACTTCTGATAATCGACCACGAAGCGGGTGGCGATCTTGCCCGATTTTCCGGCTTCGCGCTTCCAGTCGATGGTGATGCATTCCACGGGACACGCCTTGACGCACAGATCGCAGACGATGCAGGCGTCCATGTCGCACTTGATCAGCCCGCGGAAGTTTTCCGGCATCTGCCACTTCTCGTCGGGATAGTGCATCGTCACCGGGGGACGGCCGAGATAACCGGCGGTGATTTTCATCCCCACCAGGACGGTGTAAAGGCCCCGCACCATGTCGGCGGCCCAACGAACCATGCCCATAGCGTCGTTCGCTCCCTGGAAAATTACAGCCCGAGAGGACTTCCCCTTGTAACAGCCGGCAAAAATCAGGGCAACCTTTTTTCCGAACGGAGCGGCCTACGCGAACCGCTCACTCGGAGCGGCCCCCGAAAAGAGGAGGCATGACGTCGCGCCGAAGGCGCCGATCGACTTCTTCGATCAGGTCGAGATTCGCCCGCAACGCCTTATATTCGATCGGGAACGCCATCAGATTCAGCGCCAGCGCCGCGCCGCCCACCGCCCAATGGATCCACCCGGGAAAGGCTCTCATGTGGGCGCCGCCGCCCAGGATCACCGCCGCGCCGGTGACGATGGGCGCGAACGTGGCCCACGGGAACGTCTGCGCCTTGAAGCGGCGGACCTGACGCGCCAGATCGTGATCGTCCCCCAGCACCTCGGCCGCTTCCTTGATTTCCTTGCCGCTTCCGACGAAATGGAACATCGTCATGATGTGCACCACGCAGCACAGCGTGCCGAGAAAGATCCCGGTCAGCATGTGCCACGTGAACCAAGCTTGAGCCGCCTCGAGATCGCCTTCCGCCCGCGCGGCGCCGATCGTCAACCCCAAGGCGAATTCCGCCAAGAAGACGAGCACGACCCACGCGGCGAGTCCGGCAAAGATGCGGTGCATGAATCTAAGTCCAAAGTCCGAAGTCCAGAGTCCAAAGTCGAAAGAGATGGAAAGCGGCGGGTAGATTGGGAGATGCCGATCTCATCTCCCTATCCCCAAATATCTCCTCATCTCCTTACATACAACCGTCGAGCCGATGCGCATACCCTTCGATGACGCGTTCGACGTCAAGGATCGTCAATGGCTCCGCCTCGCCCGCCCCCAGCGCTTCCCGAAGCTGATCCGGAGTTTCGGGCCGCACCAAAGCGCACGCGACATATTGATTGGCCAGCACGAACTGGATTTCGGCTTGAAGGCGCGTCCGCGCGGGGCGGGTCAAATCCCGAAGATACGGCACCTCGATTCCCGGAAGATCCATGGCGATCAACCCGAGCCCCGCTCGCGCCGCGTGGCGCATGAAATCCAATCCCGCCATCTGCTCGCCCGCCGTGTACGTCACTCCGATCGCCCGGCTGATCGCGGGATCCAGCGCCGCCCTGGCGGCTTCGGCGCGCGTGGGGGCGCCGTCCGGCGCTTCGGTGCCGATGTCCCATCCTCCGAGCACTCGGTACGGGCCCATCGCTCCCAGCAGCTCCGACAGCACCGAGAACGACACGAATCGAACGTGCCGGTCTGGCGCGTCCGGCCGATACCGGCCTCCGATGGCCGGGGCGCGGGTCCCGACCAGAATCGTCGCCGGCGAGGGCCCCAGAGCTTCCGCCAGCCAGGGCAAGTCGTCGGAGTTCTCGAGGTGAAAAACATCCACTCCCGCGTCTTTCGCGAGGCGGGCCATCTCGATGCCCTGGACATTCGGCCGCGAAAGGGAGATTCCAACCTCCGAAACCTTCCATCCCGCGCGACCTAAAGGGCGTTGATCCGGCATGTCACTCTTTAGACCCTATCTCAGTAGGCCTCGTGAGCCGCGGCGGGCAGGGAAGCGAGGCGCGCAAAGCCCCCTCCATCCGGGCCCGCCAGAGGCCCGTCCGCTGACCTATTTCCTCATTCGGTCCCGCTCCACCCATGCTTCTTCCTCCTATTCCGCCTCGTGTGCGCCGCGGACGGGACGCCGGCGGGTCGCGAGGAGGAGGCGAGATCGAAAGAGATCTGCCGACGACTCGCGACGTCGCGCGCCGACGCTTCCCGGCCCGCCCCTTCGGACCTTCGCCACGCCGAAGCGGCCGTGGCTACGGCCGCGCAGGCGGGGAGGCGGCGGGGAGGGCTCGTCTGCGGCGTCGCGCCTCCTCAGCGTATTTCTCCGTCAATATGCTTGCGTCGGCGCTCCTTGCATCCGTGCCCTCCGCGCCGTCACCGCGGCCACGATGCCTACTGATATAGGGTCTTAATAGCGGGCACGCTGACCGCCGGCACGCTGAATGCCGCCGCGGCCTCGGGAGGCGTCGGCCCTTCGTCGAGCACGTATTGCGTCTCTTTCGGCAAATACGGATCCAGCAACTCGGCCAGCAGGGTCGCTTCCTTCATCAAGTTGCGCGAGATGACCAGCCTCTGGACTTGATTGGTACCTTCGTAGATCTGCGTGATCTTGGCGTCCCGCATGTATTTTTCGATCGGATAATCGCGCATGTAGCCGTAGCCGCCGAAAAGCTGGACCGCGTTCGTCGTCACCTCCATCGCCACGTCAGTGGCGTACAGCTTGCACATCGCGCTCAAGCGGGTGAGGTTGTCCAAACCGCGGTCCGCGGCTCGGGCGGCCGCGTAGACGAGTTGGCGCGCCGCTTCCACTTTCGTCGCCATGTCCGCGAGCATGTGCTGCACGGCCTGGAAATCGATGATGCGCTGGCCGAACTGCTTGCGGCGGCTCGTATAGACAAGGGCCCATTCCAGCGCGCCTTGGGCCAACCCCACCGCTTGCGCCGCCACCCCGGGACGCGCGATGTCGAGCGTCGCCATGGCGTGGCGGAAGCCGTATCCTTCCAGGCCGCCCAGCACATGGTCCGCCGGGACGCGGCAGTTGCGGAAGTGACTTTCCACGACGGGCACGCACCGGATGCCCATCTTGTCCTCTATTTTGGAGAACGTGAACCCGGGCGTCCCCTTCTCCACGAGAATTCCGCTGATGCGGCGGGATTTCGACTTCGGATCGGTGACGGCGAAAACCGTATAGAGGTTGGCCGCCTGGCCGTTGGTCGTCCACTTCTTCTCTCCGTCGATGACGTATTCGTTTCCGTCGCGCCGGGCGCGGCAGCGCATGGACGCGGCATCGGATCCCGATCCTTTTTCGCTCAGGCAGTAGGCGATCAGCGTCTCGCCCGCGGCCAGCTTCGGCAGCCATTTCTCTTTCTGCGCTCCGGTCCCTCCCAGGATGATGGGAAACGACCCCAGCGCGTTCACCGCGAAGAGGACGCCGACGCCGCCGCACGCGCGCGAAAGCTCCTCGACGACGATGCAGAGGTTCAGGATCCGCTCACCCCCCGCGCCGCCGTACTCCTCGGGAATCCACACCTTGAAGATGCCTTCCTTCGCCAGGGCCTTCTGGATTTCCCACGGATATTCCTGCGCTCGGTCATAGCGGGCCGCGACCGGACGCACGGCCTTTTCCGCCAGCGCGCGAACGCGCTCGCGCCACTCCCGATTCTCCTTCGAAAGCAGTCCGTCCACGGGGATTCTCCTTATTCAGGGGCATAACGTACGGAAACGTCCAGTCCAATCCAAGCCGAATCGGCGGGGTCGGTTCCGTGCAGACTTCGGACTTACAACTTCGGACTTAGAACTTCGGGGTCCGGCCGCCGAACGAAACCGGTATCGCCCGAAAACAGCCCGTAGATCCCGCGTTCCTTGAAGAGCGCGTAGATCTCGCGATCGATCGCTCCGCGCGCGGCTTCGTCGTCGAGGATCGCCAACGCCTTATCGATCGGGATCGCCGGTTTGTACGGCCGGTCCTTGGCCGTGAGCGCCTCGAAGATATCCACGATGGCCAGAATCCTCCCGCCCAGCGGGATCTCGTCGCCGCGGAATCCCCACGGGTAGCCGGCGCCGTTCACCTTCTCGTGATGGCACGCCGCCTGGTTGGCCACATGACGCACCTCCTTGGGCCAGGGGACCCGCTTGAGGATTTCCCACGTATCGACGATGTGTTGCTCGATCTGCTTTCGCTCCCGCGGCGTCAGATTTCCCCGCTCGATCGAGAGGTTTTCGTATTCGAAGTCCGTGAGCAGCGGCTTCTCCACGCCGTCCACGTCGACGAACCGCTCGGCGCGGATCTCGCGCAGGAGGCCGCTGTCCGCTTCCGCGAGCGGCGTGGGAATATTGACCTGACGAATGTGCCTGAGGCAGCGATCCAGCCGCGCTTCGACGTCCGGGGTCAGCCGGCCGTCGGCCCTCAGGCGACCTTTCCAGTAGTGGAAGCGATACTCGATGACGCCCATCGCCTCGTCGGTCAGCTTGTTTCGCTTGTCGAGCACCGCCTCCGGAACGGCGATCTTGCCAATGTCGTGAAGCAGGGCGGCGTAGCGCAACTCCTTCAACTGATCGGGAGTGAAGCGCGCGCCGGGAAAACGACCGGCCGGAGCCTCGTTGATCGCCTGGGCGATCGCGACCGCATATTCCGCCACGCGCAAGCAATGCCCGTACGTGGTGCGGTTGCGCCGCTCCAGCGCCAGCGTGAAGCTCTGGACCAATCCCTCGAACATCCGTTCGATGTCGTCGTAAAGCGTGGTCTTCTCGACGCACACCGCCGCCTGCGAGGCCAGCGAAAGCAGGAGCTCTTCGTCGAAGGGATCGAACGGAACGACGGAACGCGCCACGTCGGCGGGCGACTTCAACGGGACCTTCGGATCGACCTTCTTGTTGATGAGCTGGATGACCCCGTTGATCTCACCGTCGCGATTGCGCATGGGAACGACCAGCATCGACTTGCAGCGGTAGCCGGAGGTCTGGTCGAAGCTCCGGTTGTACGTGAAGGGAACGTGGGAAGGCAGTTTGTAGACGTCCTCCAGATTGACGACGCTGCCGCTGTTGGCGACGAACCCGGCGACGGTCCTGAGATCGAAGGGAAGCTTCAATTCCCGGAACGGCGCGGCCATGGAATCGTTCTGCGTGATCTTCAGGATCAAGTACGGCGTGCTCCGGGCCGCCACGTCTTTGGCGGTCGCGCGCTCCTGAACCTGGATTTCGTCGTGGCGGATGTAGATGCTCCCGGAATCCGCGTTCGTGAGCACGCGGCTCTCCTTGAGGATCAGGGAGAGCAAGGCGGCCAGATCCCGCTCCGCGCTGAGCGCGGTGCCGATGTCCTGGAGCTTCTGAACCTTCCGGACGAGATCGTGATGCTCGCGAGGAAGCGCCTCCAGGATCCGGGAGCCGCTGTGTTCAAGCATCGCTGAGGTCGCTCCAAACCGCCATGTCCCGGCTGGCCGCGGTCGCGGCGCCGCGCCGCGACACGGCGATGACGCCGACCGGGACCTCCGGAGGCATCCCGCCGACGGCCCGCTCGCAGGCCCGATGGACTTCCTCGCCCTGCGCGATCCAATCGTACACCGCGCGCGCCAGCATGCGGCGGATGATTTCTTCGCCAATCCCCGTGGTCGCGACGGCCGCGGCCGGTCCAGCATAAAAGCCGCAACCGACGAGCGGCGTGTCTCCGACGCGTCCGTGGAGCATCGGACTGGCTCCTCCCGTCGAACACGCCGTCGCGAGCACCCCGGCCGGGTCGAGCGCGACCGCGCCGATGGTATCGCACCCCGCGAAGACGGACTCGTAGGGGACGGGAAAGTTCCAGTGGCGCTTCAAATCGAAGTCTTTCCAGGCTTGGCGCATCTCCTCGAAGCGGCCTCCGCTGAGCGCCTGCCGGATCGTTTCATAGTGCTCGCGAGCGCGCGAGGATGGCTGATAATAATCGGAGAATCCGCACCGCCGGGCGAATTTGACCGCCCCTTCCCCACACATGAGCACGTGGGGCGATTTCATAACCTCGCGCGCCACGAGGACGGGGTTGCGGACGCGCTGGATCGCGGCGACGCTGCCGAGTTCGCCGCACGAATCCATGACGGAAGCGTCCATCTCGATCGTGGCGCCGTCCAGGCGGAGATACGATCCTGAGCCGGCGTTGTAGCGCCCGTCGTCCTCGAGCGTGACGGCCGATTCCACGGCGGCGTCCACGGCGTTTCCGCCGCGTTCCAGGATGCCCATCCCTCGGCGAACGGCCTGGACGCATCCGTCCTTCCACGCGATGGGGGATCCCACGCCACCGTGAACGACGATCCCGTATCGGATCATGGGGTGTGCCGAGCGGATTGTACGGCCCGCGAAAAGGCCCGTCAATTAGCGCGCCGCCGGAACGGTGTGCGCGTTGATCGGGGATTGCTATGATAGGCCCATGGCCGATGCCTCCGGTTCTCTTCCCGGGCGCGTGCCCGCCATCCGGGTGATGCTCCTCCCTCGGGACACGAACGAAACGGGAACGATCTTCGGCGGGGTGATCCTGTCTCATCTGGACCTGGCCGCCGCTGCGGAAGCGCGCAAGCAGGGGCCCGGCCGTTACGTGACGGTGGCGATGAAGGAGGTGGTGTTCGTCGCGCCGGTTTACGTGGGAGACACCGTATCCTTCTATACGCGGACCCTCCGCCGCGGAACGACGTCGGTCACGGTTCGGGTGGACGTGGAAGCGGAGCGGCGCGCGGACGGGCGGCGCGTGAAGGTGACCGAAGCCGAAGTGGTATACGTGCGCGTCGACGACGGCGGCCACCCGGTTCCGATTTCCTCATAGGCTTCCTTCCGGCGAGAACCGTCTTCCCCAAGAAAGCTCGGGCGGCTAGAATCCGCGGACCGGTCCGCGGATCGGCTCGCGGATTCTGGGCGGTGGTGTAACGGTAGCACGAAGGATTTTGGTTCCTTCTGTCCAGGTTCGAATCCTGGCCGCCCAGCCAGCTTGAACGCCCGTTTCCCGATTTGGCGGCTCATCACCCGGAAGTGGGGCAAGGGCAGTTCTGACAACTTCGGAAGCATAACTGTTTTGGCCGCTACGGCCACCTGGCACAGCGTAGCGAACGGTTCCCGCAGGTTCGAAACAGCCTGACCGTCCAAAATGGCCACTTTCGAAACCATGAGATCGACCAGCTTGCGGCGCTGGAAGTTGTCCGTCTCTTTCGTGTAGATCCCGTGCGCCCGCTGAGCGAGATCGAGGATGCGGGAACCTTCCTCGAGGTAGCTCACATCGGCCTTGCGGTGCGCGGCAATCTCTTGCTGGATCTCCATCTGCCGCTCGCGCCACACCTTCGCCCGATCGGCGAATTCCTCCGGGGTAATGATCCCGTCGAGGCGATCATTGTAGGCTTGCTCCAGCCGCGTCTTGATTCGCGCCAGCTCCATATTGAGCGCCCCCAGGCGCTCCTCGTGATACGCCTTCTCCGCGCTGAAGTTCTCGCGGAGTGCTGCCCGGATCTCCCGAAGCGTCTCGAAGTCGATCTTGAGGTTCTTGAGGGGTTCGCCAAGGTCCGCCGCGAGCTTTTCCTCACGAATATAGGAGCCGGTGCAGACCTTGCCGGCCTTGTAGCCGGTGCAATGGTAGTAGATGTAGCGGAGCTTCCGGCCGCTCCGAAGGCGCTTCGTCTTGGTTTCGGCGGTAATCGCCGACTCGCAGTGGCCGCACACGCCGATCCCGCGGAAGGCGAACTTCTGCGTTCGCGGGCGAGATTCGCGGCCCAGGATTTCTTGCACGCGACCGAAGAGCGCCTTGGAGACGAGCGGCTGGTGCTTCCCCGGAACGAACTGGCCGTTGAACCGGATCATCCCGTAGTAAACGGGGTTCGTGAGCGTATGGTAGACGGCGCTTCGGGCGATGGGCTTCGGGTTGTTCCGATATCGGAGGCCCTCCTTCTGCACGATCTTCGTCAGATCCGTGAGCGTATAGCGGCCCGTCGCATAAAGCTCGAAGAGCTTCCGAACGAGCGCGGCCTGATCGGGGTCGGGCTCGATCTCGTGGCGTTCGACGTTGTTGACGTACCCCAGCGGGGCCGTGCCAGGGAATCCGCCGCCCTTGACCTTCTCGGCGAGGCCCTTTTTGACCTCCTCGGAGAGGTTGTTGATGTAGTTGCGCGCGAAGACGACCTCCATGTCGAGCCTCAGCTTCTCGCTGGAACGCGAGTTCTTGTTCAGGACCAGCCCCGTCGAGAAGAAATGAAACTCCTTGTCGTGGTTATCCATGAGGTCGTAGACCTTGACGAGGTCCATGAAGTTGCGCGTGAGGCGATCGGTCTTTTCGAAAAGAAGCACTCTCACGGTCCGGTCGGCCTTGGCCAGCCGCATCATTTCGGCGAAGGCCTTGCGATCGTCGTTCTTTGCCGACTCGGAGACGACCCACTTGCGGACGATCTCGAAATCCTTTCGCGCCGCGTAGGCCTCGCCCGCCCGCTCCTGTGCATCGAGCGAATAGCCCTCTTCCTGCTTCTGGGACGAGACCCGAACGTACAGAAACGCGTTGTCGCTCACGCTACATTCCTTTCCTTCCGCGCCTGCGCGCGGTCGAGATCCGCAAGGACGGCGATGAACTCGGCCAGCCGATGCCGATCAAGCTCCTCGAACCGAGGAATCGCCTTTCCATCCACTGTTTCTGGAACCTTCTCAACTTCTGAATTCCCATTCTCCCGATCTCTCCAGTTCTTCACCAAAATCACTGCTCCCATTCAAAGTATACTCAGGCGGCGTGTCACACCGTGACGCACGCCCGCGGGCTATTCTGATCCCGGCTTGGGATGGACCAGCCGGGCGACTGGCGTGGGTTGATTGGATTGCGTATTGACCTCGCCTGTGGTGCGACATGCGGAGCCTGCGCCGCGCCGGACATCGAGGTGTCGGCAGGCGCCTTCGGCTTCGAAGCCCTCGCGAGCTCGAAGTACCGGGTGCGCCACAGGGCGACCTCTTGCCGCAAACGATCCCGTTCCTCCTGGAGCTGTCGGATTTCGGCTGTCAGCCGCTCGACTTCGTCCATGGGCCTCCTCCGTTCATGCAGAACACTATCGAAGCCGGTTCTCGGCGTCGTGAGATTCCTCTATATCTATAGCACCTCAAAGTGGCCCATTTACTAGCAAGAATTTTATCTATGCGGACCTCCGGAGCTTCTTTTGTGCCCGGGCGTATTGGGTGCCGACCGTTTTCGGGGACGTTCCCAGGATGTCGGCGATCTCCCGTTCCGTGAATCCCTGCGCCTTGGCGTATAGAATTCGCCGCTCTTGGGGCGTGAGCTTGATCGCGATACGTTGGACGAGGCGTTCGAACTCGTCCAGAAGGCTCGCGCGGTCAAACGGCGTTTCGGTTGTGATCGCCGCCGACTCCAGGAATTCATCGGGATCCGACACACCGATCACAAGTGGCGTCTGGCGGCGAGCCCGCCGCCTGTTCATCCAGGCCTGCTGGCGCGCCCGCATGAGGAGTTCCTTCCACCAGTCGCCGTACTTTGGCGGCGAAACCTTGCTGGGGCGCGCGAGCCGGCAGTAGGCCAGAAGGACATCGGCTACGGCGTCCTCGGCGTCGTGCCACTTGAGCTTGAAGCGGAAATAAAGGCGGCGGATGAGACTCTTTCGGAACCGAGAGAGAAGAATCAGAAATGCATCTCAGCCTTCTGGGTCGCCCGCCCGGCATCGCTCGAACGCGGCCCAAGTGGCCTCCCGGTCCGGCTTCGGTTCCCGTGGGCCCGGGTCTACTTCTTGTCGAACCGTCATTACGCGGGCCATGCAACAGATCCCTCTATAGAGACCTACGGTGAGCGCCTTCGGTCGCCCGTTGATGGCTCTCCGCAGGCCATGCTTTCTCAAACTATCGAGTCTCTCTATTGAGAGATGGCGTTTCGACCCCTGAAAGGTTGTCAGGAATCGTTCGATTCTGAAAAAATCGCTCAAATTTCACCGCTGCGGTTCCTTCTCGCCCTCGAAAACCGAGGGGATCGCATCACGGAAGCTGGCGGACCGGCGCCCGGGCCCCGTGCCCCTGTTGCGTTCGCGAAGCGACTTCATTACCTACCTACCGGTAAAGATGCAGTCCCGGCTCAAAAAGGTTTCAAAAATCGGTTTCGGCTCCAATCGTCACACAACAACTCCCCCAGTTCCCTCTCGATCGACCCAAAAGGGCCGCACCTGAGGGGCTATGGACGCTGACCGGGCCATCCGCCGGGCCAGGTTCACAAGTCGAAGGAGCGAAGGTCAATCGGCCAGCCCCTCGGTCCAGCGACTGTGACCGTTGCAGCGGGCCAGCAGCCGGTCCGGCTGCTTTAACTCTTGACCGATTTCACGTTTCCCCCTTGAACCTCTTTTCCGTTTGCTCTTCAGGAGCCCGGGGATATCTGTAATCAAGCTTGGGCTGCCGTTACGGGTGTCCCCTTTTGTTTCTCCATTGACTGTTGCCGTTTTGATTCCCCGATTCATCACGGCCCGCCGTGATACGGCGGACGAAACGTCAAAGCGCAATCTGGATCGCCATCTCGGTGTGCGCGAGGGACCGAAGAAGCCGCAGCTTTTTTGAAGATTTCGAAGGATGGAGCCTGGGAGAAGGCGTCCGCTCTTTTTCTGCCCATTTCGGCGCAGCCGACGCACACCTATATGGATAGTTTGGAGGAAGGCCCTTGGACCCAGGTCGCCAACCCACGGTTCCCGCTGAGGCCATCCGCGACCTGGTGCGCGAGGCATGGGGCTTCGACGATCTTCGCCCGCTCCAGCGGGAAGCGATTGAGGCGTCGCTTGCCCGGCGCGACGCGCTGGTCGTCCTCCCTACGGGCAGGGGCAAGTCGCATTGCTATCAGACCCCCGCCCCCCTCGAACCAGGACTCACGGTTGTAGTCTCGCCGCTCATTTCGCTCATAAAGGACCAGGTGGACCGCCTCGCGGCCCGGGGGATCGCGTCCGCGTTCCTCAACAGCAGTCTCGACGCCGGAGAGCGCCGCCGGGTGGAGGTGTCCGTGGCAAATGGGACAGTCCGCATCCTCTACGTCGCTCCCGGGCGGTTCGGGGAGGGGGCATTCCGGAGACTCCTGTGGCGTCGCTCGTACGGACATTTGCAATCGAAGAGGCTCACTGCGTCCGTCAGTGGGGCCATGACTTCCGGAATCATGCCGAGCTCGGCATCATCGGGAGACTTTTACGGATTTTCAGAATCCAAGGCGGCCAAGAGATGTCGCATGGCCGGGGAGGGATGCTTCCCCCGATGGTGGACGACGTAAAGCTGGCGCCGGATGGGGAGCCCGGAGGCGCGCAGTACTACGACCTTCCGCTGTTTCAGTTCCCACTCGATTGCGAATCGGGAGAGGAATCCGAGCCCCAGCCCGGCCGCCACGGCGCGCTTGATCGATTCCGGACAGCCGAGATGCATGACGGGCGGACGGAGCCCGTGCTGTTCCATCCACCTATCGGAAAGTCTACGCGTCGCGGAATCGGAGTCGCGCAACAGGAAACGCTCCGCCGACAGGTCGGCGGCCGCAACGCGACGCCTTCGTGCCAGGCGATGCTTCCGTGACGCAAAAAGCACTATTTCGTCCCGCCGGAAAGGGCCGGAAATGAAGTCGCGCGCGTCGGGTTCGATCCCGATCACGCCGATGTCCACTTCGTTGGCCGTCAGGCGGTCCAACATCTGGACGCTGTTTCCAATTAGAAGCATTGTCCGGACCCGGGGGTGGGTGCGCTCGAATCGACCCAAGAGCGCGGGGAGAAGGTAGTTGCCCGGCGTGGTGCTGGCTCCCAGCGTGACAACTCCCTGGACCGCCGCGATCTTCCCCGAAGGAGTGAGATGGGTCCTGCCTCCGACAAGCTCGAAGAGGCGGGCGTCCAAGTTGGCTTCCAATTCCTTGACGTGCGTCGAAACCGCTGGCTGACTCCGACGCAGTTCTCGTGAGGCCTTCGTGAATCCCCCCGAGTCGACCACCGCCAGGAACGAGCGCAGCCATTCGATCTTGACGGGAAGCTCTCTATCAAGAAGCTTGATAAGCGTCATAGGTATTATCTGGATTCAGGATAGCCAAAGGCGACCCTACAATCAAGGCATATGGAGTTGACGATTCTACTTCTCGCGCTCGGATTCGCGATCAGCCTGCTCTCGGGATTCTTGGGGATCGGGGGAGGAATTCTCATGGCGCCTGCGCTGCTCTACCTTCCCCCGATTCTCGGAGTCGGAGCCTTCGACATGAAGCAGGTGACGGGCCTTACCATTACGCAGACGCTCTTTGCGTG
>JACQVR010000062.1 GCA_016209705.1 Planctomycetota bacterium | reverse complement strand
TCCCCACGCGCGTGGGGGTGAACCGGAGGTGATTGATCTGAACACATGCGCATTCTGATCGTCCCCACGCGCGTGGGGGTGAACCGAGGCACGCTGTGAGGTGGGATTCTCGCCGGGGATCGTCCCCACGCGCGTGGGGGTGAACCGTCCTCATCGCGCTCCCCCGTAGGGGAGCGAGGATCGTCCCCACGCGCGTGGGGGTGAACCGATTCCGACGTTGGGTTCCCCCTACCCCACCCTCACTCGCTCCTCGACCTCGAGCATCCTGCAACACTGGCATATCTCGCGGCGCACCGCATCGAGCCTCATAGCGATGCCGTCGAGCTCCCCGGCAGCGCCGCGTAGGGCCTTGGATTCGATGCTCTCGCCCGTCGCGTCGCTATCACGCGCCAGCCCGCGAAGCGCGGTGGCGATCACGCGCAGTCGGTCCGCCTCCCCCGCCAGAAACGTGTCCAAATCCGTTTCGATTTCCATGTGCGTCCTCCTGCGGACACATGGAGGCAACAGGCAGCGCCGAGAGCAACCGAATCAGGCAAGGGATGACGAATATTTCACAGACTGCGTCGCCCGCGCATAATGACGGCGTGAGCAAGCGTCCAAAGCGTCCCCTGGCCGAGATAGAGCCCGTTGCCGTGGATCTGGTGCAGCGCCTCCGACCCGCGTGCGAACGTGTCGCGGTCGTGGGAAGCATCAGACGCCAGTCCCCCATGGTCGGCGATATCGAGTTCGTCGCCATTCCCCGCTTCGAGCCCCGACCACTTCCCATGCAGCTCTCCTTGTGGGGCCATCCACGGGAAAAGCTCACCAAGCCGACCAACATGCTTTGGGAAACGCTCGATCGCCTCGGCGTGAAATACACGAAGGAAGGGCCGATCTATCGGCAATTCACCTGGCAGGGCGTCCAAGTCGATGTCTATACGTGCGAGCTCGGCAACTGGGGCTGGATCCTCTTCCACCGCACCGGTCCGGGCGACCTGCGCGCGAGGATCGGCTCCATGCTCGTCGAACGCGGCTACGCGGCCGCCGACGGCTGGATCTGGGACGCCCGCGAAGGGAAGCTTTCAATCGACCGCGTCGTGACGCCGGAGGAGGAAGATGTGTTCCGAATCCTCGGCATTCCGTATGTCCCGCCCGAAAGACGGAACGATTGGAAGCCGTGACGACTCACGCGGGCTTGAGCACTTCGGGCGTGTCGTTCCTCGGGTTGTTCACGAGGGACGTGATCTGGACCGCTTCGAGTTTGGGAGGCACCACGTCTTCAACAAGCTTCACCGCCGCTGCGGGTTCGGAGACCTCCTTTTCCACCCATTCCCCCCATGCTTCTCGCGGAAGCAGCGCCGGCATGCGGTCGTGGATTTCGTTCAAGTTGCCCGCCGCCGGTCGCGTGATGATCGTGCAGGACAGAATCTCCTCGCCTTCTGAAGGTTGCCATCTCGCCCACAGGCCCGCGAAACCGAGAAGAACGTCCTTTCCCGGCGATCGGATCGCGTAGGGAACCTTCGCCCCACGGTCGCGGCGCCATTCGAAGAACCCTTCCGCCAACACGACGCACCGATTCGACCGTAACAATCGCCAGAATGATGGCTTGGAGGCGACCGTCTCGATGCGGGCGTTTATCATGTGGTGGCCAATGGACGCTTCCTTCGCCCACGAAGGAATCAGCCCCCAGCGTCGTGGCTCAACGACGCTTACTGCTTCCTCAGCGACGACGGCCAGGACGTCTTGCGTAGGGGCGACGTTGTAGCGCGGAGTCCAGCGTTCTGCACCGAGACCCAGCCTGATGCCGAGGATCTCGGCGATTTCACGAGCGCGACGAGCCAGGAATAATCTGCCGCACATGCGGATTATCATGAGCCCGGAGCACGGTCGAGTCCAGCGTCGCGTGCTTTCCGATGGCGGGGCACAAGTTCAACGCGGAGCGCCCCTGCTCGATTCAAGAGTTTTCTAGGAGGAAACTTCCGCCGCCGGGTAATATGGCGGGGCTAAGCAACCAACATGAGAAATCTTCACAACGGCGACCAATTTTTCGCGGCCCTGATTCTCGTCGTTCGGTCGCCAGCCGTTTCTGAATAGCCACGTTCCAATATCGCCATGGATTCATTGGCCCGCGAATCTGGACCAAACGATGAAGACACGCCGGGGCAGACAAGCCCCGGAGAAGCCGCTCATATACCCAAGCCACCCCCTCAGAGGCGATTCCTAGGCCGCTTCTTGGGTTGGCTTTTTCTTTTCTCAGTTCCCCTGAGCTTTGCCGCAGGAACCATCGCTGTCTACATTCACGAATTCGCCCATGGCTTGGCAGCCCTTGCCACGGGGGGCTACTTCCTGGGTGTCCGGAGTGACTTTTTCCGACGCTCAGGGTGGAGGTCTGCCTTCGCGGACGCCTGGAGTGAGGGATATGATCTCGTGGTGCTGGGCGCTGGAATCTCGGTGAATGTCATCCTGGGAGGTGTGCTCCTTTGGGTTGCCTTGAGAAGGCGTTCCTTAATGTCTCGGCTGACACTTCTAATCATCGCAAACGCATTTCTGTCAGACCTCACTTATGCTGTCGAAGGTTGTCTCGCCGACAGGAGGTCAGACCTCGATATGGCGATGATCCTCAAGGATGTCGAATCAGAAACCGTGCGATGGCTATGCGTAATTGTATTCATGTTGGCACTATGCATCACTACGTGCATCGTGGCTCGGGGACTTTTCCGCTGTTGGGAGCGTGTGTTCAGTTCCATGACTTCGCTTAAAGCTTTTTGGGTGATTGTCTTGTTGTCTAATCCAGCCCCGCTTCCCCATTCTGGGATGGGCGTATTTCGTTTATTCCTTCTGATTACTTTTGCGCTTCTCATTGGAGTAACTGCATGGTTGTTGCTGACGCGCAACCGCTCCGTTGAGCCGCTGCGAGTACAGCTCTTCTCTCGATGGACAATGGGGGTTTGGGCGGGCACGGTGGCGGCAGTCCTCGGTTTGGCTTGGCTCCAGAACGGCATTCGACTGGGTGTATTTCGTGAAACCATCGCTCAAGAAATTCATCCCGCGCGTGAGGCCGTTGCAGGATTCCTGAATGAATATGGGTTGAGAGATGCAGTGGGAAGCGACCTCCCAGAGAGGACACAACTCTTTGTTGTCGGGAATAATCAGACCTTGATTATTCCATCCTATGCCGGGGAAGTGCTCGACGTGATTTGGCTTCCTGGCATAGACCGCCTGTTGGCCGTTTATCATATGGGCGTGCTCCAAATCAATACGTCCTCAAAGGACATGGAATGGGCTTGGAAGCCAGAAGATGGATATATCAGCAAAGCCTATCACGGGTCACAAGGCATGATCCTAGCTATCCTCAGGTCTCCTCCTTTGTCGTGGCCAGAAAAATACTCCATCTATGCATTTGATGGGATTCACGGCGTGACGTGCATTTATCCCGCCGACCACAGACCATCGACACCCCACTTTACGGCCATCCCTTCACCGAGTGCATGGCTTACCGTGGGGGATGATCTTTGGGAAATCGAATGGCCGGGTGACAAAGAGAATGACTTCCGTGTTCATCGACATGCCGGGCTTTCAAAAGGTCTTTCTTTTGCAGGATTCTCAGGGGAGCACCGCTGGTTTCGCGATAAGACGCATTTGCGCTCCGGAGATACAAGTGTGAGTTTCACTGACGTGGATTCATGGATTGTTGGCTCCCAAGGTCTTTATACCATCGAAGATGGTAAGCGATGGCGTTTGACCACACCCGAAGGAGCCATCAAAGAAGAAGGGAATATCGATAACGACGAAATCCTTCTCTTGAGCGTTGACCAGGGCGTTCCATGGGTGGTGATGCGTACGGGCGAAGTTCGGCCTCTGACGACTCTAACTAGAGATAGTTCATTCCGCGTCTCGCTACCGAGGTGAGTGCACCGCACCATCGGTTCGTGGTTCAGCAGAAGGTCTACGCCACCTCCTCCGCGACCTCGACCGTTTTGGGTGGCTCCACCCGCTTCAGCTTGGCCGTCGTGCCCGTCGCTTCTTCCGCGAGCGACTTCAGTCCCAGCGGGTGGAACGCGACCGCGATCTCGCCCTTTAGGCCGTCGTAGTCGACGCGCTCCACGACCAACCGGACGAGCCGCTCGCGCTCCTTGGACTCCAGCACGTCCCAAACCGGATCGAATAGCGCCAGCGCGCGCTTGGCCTCATCGGGATCGATCTTGACCGCTGCGAGACGCTGGGATTCCGCCCCGATCTCAACAAGCCGCGCCGCAATCTGGCCCTGCCGCTCCTCCAGCTCCGCGAGATGCCCGGCCGCCAGCGGTCCCGTGGCATTCGACGCGAACACACGCCCGGCCTGGGCCTTGATGCGGCGCTCCTCGGCCTGGAGGCGTCGCGATTCCTCCTTGAGCCGCCCAAGCGATGCGGCGACGCTCCGCTCCGCTTCTTGCAGCATTTCGTCCGCGAGGTCAGCGTCACGACCCAGCTTCCGCAGCTCGTCCACGACGACGCGCTCAAGTTCGGCGGCGGGAACGTAACGCACGGGGCATGCATCCCGCCCGCCGCGATCCACCGCCGTGCAGCGGTAGTAGCGGTAATTCGTCCCGCCTCGCTTCTTCGTCGTCGCCGGGCACATTGTGGAACCGCAGGCAGCGCAGTGGACCAGGCCGCGCAGCAAATACGCGAACGCGTTGCGGCTGGCAGTCGAGCCGTGCGCCCTGCCGTCGCCAAGAAGCTCCTGGACTTGCTTGAAGACCTGCTCGTCCACGATGGCGGGATGATCGCTGGGATACGCCTCCCCGTTGTGCGGGATCATGCCGAGGTAGACCTTGTTCGAGAGCACCCGCCGGAGCGTCGCCTTGGACCACGGGCGGCCCTCGTGGCGACCGCCCTCCTTCGTCGTCCAGCTCTTGTTTCGCCAGCCCCGCCGGTTCAGCTCCTCGATCGTGGCGATGAGCGATTCCCGTTCGAGATAGAGCCTGAAAATCTCGCGGACCTGATCTGCTTCGGCATCGTTGGCGACGAGCACGCCACCGTCTTGGGCGAGGTCGTAGCCCAGCGGCGGATACCCGCCGGTCCATTTGCCCCTCCGCCGGGCCGCGAGCACCTTGTCTCGCGTCCTTTCAGCCGTCATTTCCCGCTCGAACTGCGCGAAAGAGAGCAGAACGTGAAGCATCAGCCGCCCCATGGAGCTCGTCGTGTCGAACCGCTGGCTCACGCTCACGAACGCCACGCCGTGCTGCTCGAAGGCGTCCATGATGCGGCCGAAGTCGCGGATGGAGCGCGTCAGGCGGTCCAGCTTGTAGACCACGACAACGTCCAACTTGCCCGCTTCGATGCTGGCCAGGAGCCGCACGAGGGCAGGCCGTTCCATGTTCGCGCCCGTGTAGCCACCGTCGTCGAAGCGGTCGGGGAGGCACGCCCATCCCTCGCCGCGCTGGCTTGCGATGAACGCTTCGCACGCTTCCCGCTGGGCGTCGAGGCTGTTGAAGTCCTGCTCGAGGCCCTCCTCGGTCGATTTCCGCGTGTAGACGGCGCAGCGGAGCGACCCCTTGCGATTCGAGGCCGCCCCGCCGCCGTTCGTCCCGTTCACGTGCGCCACGGTCTACTTCTTCTCCTGCTTGAGGAGACCGAAGAACAAGAACCCGTTCACGCTCGTCCCGCCCATCAGCTTCTTCGCGATGGCGGAAAGCGACC
>JACQVR010000059.1 GCA_016209705.1 Planctomycetota bacterium | reverse complement strand
CGCACGGCAGTCGGCCTCGGTCGCAAACTGGCGCTCGAACTCCGCCACGGTAAACGGGTATTCCTTCACCGCCTCCAGCACTACATATGGGGGTCAGTTGAGTCAAGTAAATAGCCCTTCTCCAGCAATCTCCACATCCCCCGGATTTTTCTCCGTGCCTTCGTATCTCCGTGGTGAATTCTTCCTCCGTGATCTCAGTTTCCTCCGTGGGCTCGATTAACTGTACGCCCCGAAACCGAAGAACCAGTGCTTCTTGGCGAACCGATAAAGCCAGTTCTCCTCCGGAATCTCGTTACCCGGCTGGTGCTGGCTTGGCCGGGACCGCAGCGCCTCCAGTTCCGCCAGTGCTTTCCGCCGAAGGGTGGTGTCCCGCGCTCCATGTCGGACGACGACTTCCTTGAGCAGGTCCGGCCGTTCCAGCACGACGCATCCGCGCGTGGCCTTCGCCGCCGTCGTTCGGAAGTCCGCGAGCAGCTTGGATTCCGTCATCGTCTTGTACAGGTCGCCCCCGTTGTCGCGGATGCTCTCCGTAGCGAACTGGATGATGGGGCACGGCTCCACGTCGCCGAACGGGCTGATGTGATGGCTGATGCCCGTGGCCGCGGGACAGAGCGCCTCGCCGCGGTCGTCGTAGTAGGCGTCGATCACTCCGATGGGCTTGCGGTTGCGCATGTCGATGACGAATCGGCGAAGCTGAATCACCTGCCCGGGACGCAAGGCAAGCTCGGAAGTTGCCACCGGACCCACGGGACGATAGGTGTGGAACCAGAGGTAATGCGCGCCAAGCCGGATCAACTCGTCGATCCAGGATTCGCGAACGAGATCATCGAAATTGCTCTGGCACACGCTGGTTGCGACCCCGGTGACCAGCCGATTCCGAACACTCGCCATGAGGCCGGCCATCGTCCTGTTGAATACCTTCTTCCGGCCGCGCCGGATGTCGCTGATCACCGCGGTCCCTTCGATGCTGATCAGCGGCGTCGCGTTCCCGGCCCGCCGAAGCTCCGCCGCGATCTTGTCCGTGATGAAGTGTCCGTTCGTGAAGATCTGGAAGTAACAATCGGGATGCGCTTTCAGGAGGCGAATCAAGTCGGGATGAAGAAAAGGCTCGCCTCCCAGGATGCCGAAATAGCTGTTGCCGTGCTTCTTGGCGTTGCGGATGAGCCGATCCATGTCCGTGAAGCTGATGAGGGATTGCGGCTTGTCCACGTCGACCCAGCATCCCTGGCACCTGAGATTGCAGCTATTCGTGATGGAGATGTACAGGAACGGGGGAAATGTCCTGCCTTGCTTGAGGCGCGCTTTGAACCGTTGGACCGACCTCATCCCCTTGAAGCCGAAATTGTAGGCGGCTTTCCAGAGTAGCCGGGCATCGGTCGTGCGCGCCATGCGCCATGCAAGCGATGCGAGCGCCATGCTCGAGTTCATAGATTCGCCGTTTCTCTCTTTTCGCTTCCGGCTACAAGCTACAAGCTCCCAGCTTCTCTAGATTCCCCACTCCGTCTCCGTCGGCGCGGGCCGCGCGTCTCTTACCGTTTGGGAACGAGCCTGCCGGGCCGCCAGCTTTGCCTTGGCCCGCTCGGCCCGCTCATGGATGTCCTCCACCGACGGAAGGCTCATCAGCACTTCCGGAGGGATGTCCAGATCCTTGCCGAGCTCCTTCAGGCACCGTTTCCGCTCCAGGAGCGCGCGCGACTCATCCCGTTCCGTGGAAAAGCGCTTGCGGGCCTCCTGCGTCCGGTTGCGGAGCGAGGCGTACAGGTCGCCGCCCAGCAGAGCCGAGATGTCCACCTTCATCGCCTCGCGCCGCACGTCGTCCTGCCGCACCGCGTCCCCATTGATGGGGCCGTTCTTGTACTTCGGGAAGAGGATGGCGACTTCGGGACACACCCGTGAACACGCGGGGCAGTCCGTCTTGCAGTTGCTCTGATGCTGGACCTGGATTTTCTGGTTCTCGTCCACGCCGTAGACGTCAAACAGGCAAAAGGTCAGGCACTGCATGCAATTCGTGCAGCGGTCGTAATCGATTACGGGGAACCAGGGCTTCCACTCGCCAAGTTGGCGCGCGCCGGATCGGTCCCGAGCTTCGCGAGCCGCGGCGACGGCCGCTTCGGCCTTCAGTTCCGTGTTCTCAAGGATCAGAATCGTCGACCCATCATCCCGCGCGGCCTCCCATCCCCGCGAGGGACGAGTGACCTCGAACCCGCTGTCCAGGAGCGCCGAGATAGTCCGGTAGCGTTCCTCGGAGGACAGCGGGGCGCTCCCCGGTCCTTCGTGGAGGACGATGCGCTGATTGGGACCTTGCGTCTTGTTCACGATTTCTCCAGGAGGTCGCGCGACACCTCGTCGGCGCTTTGAGTGCGCATGTTGAGGATCTCGACTCCTTCCGCCGGCAGCGGCATCCCAGCGGCGTGAAACAGCCACTTCACGGCGCGCGGATAACAGGCGGCGATGCGGACGGCGCCCGACTCCGCGATCCTCTTGAGCGCGGGATCTTTCCTCGCCGACATGTCGCACAGGTCCGGCACGGCGTCGAAGCCGGCGCCGGATTCGCAGAGCCGTCGAAGCACCTCCTGCTTGACCTCCGGAGGAACGACCTTGGCGTACGCGCAGTGGCAGAAGAGGATGCGTGGAGCCGCCATGTTATCCCTCCACTTTTTTCATTCGGTGCGTCGGCCGCGGCCGGGCGGGACGGAAGCATTCCTGATGTTCCGTCTCCGCGCGGATTTTTTCTAAAGCGGCCAGCGCTTTGTCGGTCGCCTCCTTGAGGAGTTCCGGATCGGCTTCGGCCCGCAGGTTGATGACGAGCGTGCCGCCGCCGACTCGATCGAGAATCGATTCCCGCAGATCGGGCTCGCCGTCGCTCCGGATCAGGCTGACCAGTGAGAGCAAACCATCGGCTTCCAGCGTCATCTTAAGGTGCGCGATTTCGCGGCCTTTCGCGGCGATCGCGTCGCGGATGTCGCGCGCCAGGTCGAGGAGCAGCTCATTCCCGTCGAAGGGCTCGGGGGATTCCAGCCGGAACGTGCCGTTGAGCCATCCCAGCAAGGCTTCGCCTTCGGCGTACAGGTCATAATCGAGATCGAGCGGGTCGGACGTCCATCGATCCGACTCCAGCAGGTGATCGAACCAAGCGTCGAGACCCGCGCCGTCCCGCGCGCTACAGCAAAATACTTCGGCCCGCGGGAAAGACTCCCGGATTTTCAGGGTCAAGTTGTCCCGTTGCACCTCCGACAGCGTGTCGCACTTGTTGATCGCGATGACGCCGGCTTCCTCGAGTTGCTTGCGGTAGACGTAAACGACCTTTTCGGAGAAGGCGCGTCCGTTCTCGATCCCCAGGATGCGGGCCGCCCGATGCGGATCGACCATCACGCTCAAGGGAGCGATCGAAAACCGGTCCCCGTAGATTCGCCGCAGCGGATACGAGACGGTCGCGACGAGATCGGTGCAGCTTCCCACGGGCTCGGCGACGAACACGTCGGGAGCCGTCTCGCGGGTGAGTTTCCCGGCCGCCTCGAGCAGCGAGTTGAATCGGCAGCAGAAACAGCCGCCGGCGATCTCCTCGACGGAGAATCCTTTGGAGCGTAGAAATGCGGTATCAACCAGGCCGTCGCTCTGATCGTTGCTGATCAAGCCCACGCGCTTTCCCTGATCCGTCAGCCTTCGGGCCAGCCGGGCGACCGCGGTCGTCTTCCCGGCGCCGAGGAATCCGCCGATCATGACGTAGCGGGCTTTGTCCGGTTCAGCCGGTCGCTTCATGGCGCTTGCCTAGCATTTTGTCGATGGTCGCGTCCAGGACGGAAGCATAACCGTGCGCGTCCAGGCATTCCTCTCCGGGCGCGCCCCGGATGGAAAAGAGCCAACCTCGTCCGTAGGGGTCTTTCTGGACAAGCCCGATCTGGCGGTCCAGCTCCGGATTTCCGCCTTCGAAGCGGCCCGCGAAGGGCGCGTACAGGTCCGTCACCGCTTTGAAGCCTTCGGTCCAGCCGATCGGCTGTCCGGTCTGGAGCGCGGCGCCCGGTTTCACGTCGAAGCCCATTTCCACGATCTCGCCCAGCATTCGAATGGCGAACTTAGTCAGGCCGATATGCCACAAGTCCCCTTCGGCCTGACGCAGCCAATAGTGTCCCGCCGTGTAGAGGCGGTCTTGAAACAGTCGGGTGGAGAACCTCGATCGCTTGTAGCGGATCTCCTCCATGGGGCGCTTTCAGCCGCCAGTATATAGGGTACGAAGCGCCTTCCCTATGACAACCGTAACAAGCCCCCGCCGCTTGCGGCGGGGCTATTCCGAAGCGAGCGATCGAAGGGAGCGAGCGTAACTCCCGCTCTCGTGACGGAGGAGAGATCGCAAGAGCTATACGAAGCAAAGGAGGCGCTGTTTGTGTCCGCGGGGCGATTTCCCAGCGTCCCGGGAATCCCTATTGTCGATGGCGGGTACACGGGTCTACACTCAACTCGCAGAGACTCGGATGAGGCCAAGCCATGCAGATGGAGGAGAAGCCATGAGACTTTTTGTCCTGGCCGTCCTGGCGCTGATGCCGCAGGAAGCGCAAAAGGACCGCCACGGGGATTCCTTGCCGGCCGGAGCGGTGGCGCGGCTGGGTACGGTCCGCTGGCGGCATTCGGCCGCCGTCATGTCCGTCGTATTCAGCCCGGATGGAAAGTATGCGCTTTCGGGAAGTCGCGACGAGACCCTCGCGCTTTGGGATGTGGCGACCGGCAAACGCCTGCGCACGTTCGAGGGACATACGGCCAGCGTGACATCCGTCGCGTTGAGCCCGGACGGTAAGCGGGCGTTGTCGGGAAGCCTCGATAATACCTTGGTGCTGTGGGACGTGGAGACCGGAAAGCGCCTGCGCGCGTTCGAAGGGCACGCGCACTTCGTGACGTCCGTCGCCTTCAGCCTGGATGGAAAGCGCGCGTTGTCGGGAAGCTGGGACAGAACGCTGGCGCTGTGGAACGTGGAAACCGGGAAGTGCCTGCGCACGTTTGAGGGACATACCGGCAGCGTGATGTCCGTCGCCTTCAGTCGGGACGGAAAGCGTGCATTGTCGGGAAGCAGTGACGAGACCCTGGCGCTGTGGGACGTGGAGACCGGAGAGCGCCTGCGCGCGTTCGAAGGGCACGCGCACTTCGTGACGTCCGTCGCCATCAGTCCGGACGGAAAGCGTGCATTGTCGGGAAGCAGCGACAAGACCGTGGCGCTGTGGGACGCGGAGACCGGCAAACGCCTGCGCACGTTCAGAGGACATTCCTACGGCGTGACGTCCGTCGCCTTCGATCCGGATGGAAAGTACGCCCTGACGGGAAGCTGGGGCTGGGGCAGGACCGTGGCGCTGTGGGACGCAGAGTCCGGAAAACTCCTGCGCACGTTCAAGGGGCAGGAGGGCGGAGTGACGTCCGTGGCGTTCAGTCCGGACGGGAAACAAGCGCTGACGGCAAGCTATGACAGGACCTTGGCGCTGTGGGACGTGGAGACCGGCAAGCGCCTGCACGAGTTCGAAGGACACGCGAACGTCGTGACATCGGTCGCCTTCAGTCCGGATGGAAAGCATGCGTTGTCGGGAAGCGGCGACGAGACCTTGGCGCTGTGGGACGCGGACACCGGCCAACGCTTGCGCGCGTTCGAGGGGCATACAGGCGGCGTGACGTCCGTCGCCTTCAGTCCGGACGGGAAACAGGCGTTGTCGGGAAGCCTCGACAAGTCCTTGGCGCTGTGGGACGTCGAATGCGGCGAGCGCCTGCGCGTGTTCAGGGGACATGCTCTGGATGTTATGTCCGTCGCGTTCAGTCCGGACGGGAAGCAGGCGCTGTCGGGAAGCAGTGACGAAACTCTGGCCCTGTGGGACGTGGAGACCGGCAAGCGCCTGCACGAGTTCGAACGACACGCGCACGTCGTGACATCGGTCGCCTTCAGTCCGGATGGAAAGTACGCGCTGTCGGGAAGCGGCGACGAGACCGCGGCGCTGTGGGATCCGAAAACCAGCCAGCGCCTGCGCGCGTTCGAGGGGCATACAGGCAGCGTGACGTCCGTCGCGTTCAGCCCGGACGGGAAGCAGGCGCTGTCGGGTAGCGGTGACGAAACTCTGGCCCTGTGGGACGTGGCGACCGGCAGACGCCTGCGCGCGTTCGAGGGGCATGCAGGCAGCGTGACGTCCGTCGCGTTGAGTCCGGACGGAAAGTATGCGCTGTCGGGAAGCAGTCGGCGAACGAGGACGCAGTGGGTCGGCGGCATCGCCCTGTGGGACGTGGAGACCGGGAAGCGCCTGCGCGCGTTTGAGGGATATTCCGAAGGCGTGACGTGCGTTGCGTTCAATGCCAGCGGACGAAAGTTTATTTCAGGGGCGCAGGATACGACCGCATTGGTCTGGCACCCCGGTCTTTCGCACGCGGAAAACGCTCGGCGCTGGGCACGCCAGTGGCGGGAAGCCGACGAACCGGCCCGCCGCGAGCGGCTTCGAGATACGCTGGCGAACCTCAAAAGCAATGACTTCGACCGCTGGGAAGAGACTCGCGAGCGCCTCTTGGCGTTGGACGGTGATGCGGTCGCGCCCCTCTTGGAAGCCTATCCTCCTGAAACGCCCCCGGCGCTTTCGAAACAGACCGAAACGGAGTTGAAGGATCTCGTAAAACGGTTGGAGGCGGAAGAACCCGCGGCGCGCCTTGAGGCGCAGGCTGAACTGGAGTCGTATGGCCGGTCCATCGTGGGGTGGCTCCGCAAGTGTTTGAAAGAAGAAAACCTACCCAATGAAGTGCGCGGCCGGCTGGAAGATATATGCCGGCGGCTGCAAAGCAGTTCTTCGTTCACGATGGGAGACCTTGGGCGCGTCCGAACGGTATTGGTGCTCTCGGACATGCCGTCGCGGCCGGACGTGAAAGAGGCGCTCCAGCGCTATGCGGAGGGGTTGTCAGACAGTTATGCGGGCGAACTCGCCCGGCGCGCTCTGAGATGGCGCTGACCGGCATCACCGAAAAGACCAGGAGGCCAGGATGAACATCAAGCCCTTCGCGCTCGAGTGGTATTTCTCGAAATACGAATTCTCCGTTCGCTACCTGCTCGGGAGCTCCGATTGCACGGGGCTGGCCCAAAAGGAACTCCTGGATCTGGCCGATGATGAGGGACACCGCCTCTGGAATGATTTGAGATTGGGGTATACCGAGTACCCGGGGCTTTCCCATCTGAGAGAAAGCTGTATCGCTTTCCGGAATGTCCAAAGTCTTCGGCATGGGGGGCGTCCGGATCGGCTGGCTGGACGCCTTCTTTCGGGATCACGCCGGGATGTTCAGATGGGTTCGCCCGCGGGGAGGGACCGTCGGTTTTCCTCGACTGCTCAGCGAACAAAGCTCCTACGATTTCTGTGAAGAGGTCGTTCGAAAAGCCGAGATCATGCTGATCCCTTCCAGGGTCCTCGAGTACGGCGATCGCCACCTTCGCGTGGGTTTCGGGCGCGCGGACATGCCGGAAGTGCTGGAGCGATTCGACAGGTATTTGAAACGCGATCTCACGGCGGGTCGCCATTCGTTGCTTGGCCCCCACAACGCTTTTTGAAGGCGAGTGATTACCGAGCCGCCCGTCTCTTCCATGCAGGAGGAAAGGGTTATGCTTCTTTTTGAGAAACGGGACGCGGTCTTGCTCTTAACGTTGAATCGACCCGAAAAGCGGAACTCTCTTCACCCAGATCTGATCGGGCGATTGACGGAAATCTTATCACAGACGGAACACGACAGGTCCGTGGCCGTCGTAGTCTTCACAGGCGCAGGCCCGAGTTTCTGTGCCGGCCTGGACTTGAATCATCTGCTTGGCCTGGATCCCGACGGAAAAGTCGCCTACATGAAAACATTGTTCAGGCTCTTTGAGCAACTCTACACGCTTCCGCAACCGGTGCTTGCGGCGATCAACGGCCCGGCGATCGCCGGCGGTTTTGATCTTGCGGCGCTTTGCGACCTTCGCTGGTGCGCGCCCGAAGCGACGTTCGCGCAAACGGAAGTGTTGTTGGGCCTGACTCAGCTCATCTATCCGATCTATAAGGCGATCGGCCTGGGCCGAGCCAAGGAGCTGGCCTTCACGGGCGAAGCGATCTCGGCTGAAGAGGCGTATCGGATCGGATTGGTCAACGGCATCCTTCCGGGGGAGGCGCTCCTGGAACGGACATTGAAGCGAGCTGAGCTGCTCTCGAAAAGGCCGCGGGAAGCGCTTCTTGAATCCAAACGTGTGGCGCGCGAGGTGATCGAGATGGATACAGGCTCGGCCTTCAGACGTATGCTCGAATCGCTTTGCGAGAGACTTCGATCGGCGGAACATCGGGATGAGTCGAAGAAGTATCTGGCTCGGTTGAAACGGAAAGAGTAAAGGCGACATCGCCGGCCAGTTGCAGACGATGGGGCTGCGGTAGATCTTGCCATTCGATGCTCCGCAGCTAATACTTCCTCTGTGGTTGATAAACTGAAAATCGTCGATATCCTTCCCGGCACCGGCGACCGCTTCTACTGCGAAAACTGCGTCCGGGACAACGCCTTGGTCCAGGCGCTGCGAGAGGCCGGGCATGAAGTCACCGTGGCGCGCCTGTATCTTCCGCAACTCGTCGATCGGATCGAGGAGACGTCCGGCGGCCCGATCTTCTACGGCGGCATCAACGCCTATCTTCAACAGAAGTTCAGCCTCTTCAGGAAAACGCCGCGCTGGATCGACGGGATCTTCGATTGGCGGCCGCTGCTTCGACTGGCGGCGCGGCGCGCGGCGTCCGTCCGCGCGTCCAGCCTCGGCGACATGACCCTCTCCGTCCTGAAGGGGCTGGACGGTAACCAGGCCAAAGAGCTTGATCGACTCCTTCGATGGGTGGAAGGGATGAAGCGGCCCCACGTCGTCCATCTATCGAGTTCCCTTCTGCTGGGAATCGGAGATGCGATCAAGATACGATTGGGCGTGCCGGTCGTGTGCTCGCTTCAGGATGAGGACTCGTGGCTGGACGCCATGGAGGAGCCTTTCCGGAGCCTTTGTTGGGAGGCGATGGCGGACGGCGCCCGGCATGTGGACGCGTTCGTTTCGGTCAGCCGCTATTTCGCCGGCGTGATGCGCGAGAGGCTGAGGATCGAATCGGAACGCATGCATGTCGTGTACGTCGGTGTGGATCCTGAAGCGTTCGCTCCGCCCGAACGCGCTCCGGATGCGCCCGCGGTCGGCTATCTGGCGAGGCTGTCGGAGTCTCTCGGACTCGGCCTCCTGGCCGAGGCGTTCCTCAAACTGAAACGGATGGAACGGTTCCGGAATCTGAGGCTGCACCTGATCGGCGGCATGACGGCGGATGATCGGCCTTTTCTGGAAGATCTGATGCGACGGTTCGCCGCGGAGGGGGTGCAGGGGGATGTGAAGATCTTTGAGGAATTCGACGCGGCGAAGCGGATGGAGTTTCTGGCGTCCGTATCCGTGCTCTCGGTGCCCACTCCGACGGGCGTGGCGTTCGGAACGTTCATCATGGAGGCCCTGGCGGCGGGAGTTCCGGTCGTCCAGCCGCGGGAGGGCGCGTTTCCGGAGGTGGTGGAAGCGACCGGCGGCGGCGTGCTGTACGAGCCGAACGACGCGGAGACTTTGACGCGAGCCCTCGGAGAGGTGCTCGGCGACGAGAAACGTCGGGCGGAACTGGGTCGACAAGGGCGTCATTCGATCGTGAAGAACTACACGCTGGAGCATATGGCCAAGAACATGCTCGATGTTTATCGGAGCGTGGTTTCGGCGGACGCCCCGTCCGGGGGGAGGACCGCATGATGCTGTCGCTCTGCGCCGTCCTCGCGACCGCGCTCGGTGGTCCGGCCCAATCCGACTGGCCCACCTATCACGGCGGCTACGACTTGCGCGGCGTCGCCGATGCGGCGCCGCCCGACACGCTGGAACGCCTCTGGAGGTTCAAGGCCGATGGGCCTATCGAGGCGACCCCCGTGTCCGGAGGGGGAAAGATCTATTTCACGGCCGCCAGGAACCAGTTGGTGGCGCTGGATCTGAGCGGGCGCGAGGCGTGGAAGGTCCGCATCCGGGAAGAAGCCTTCTCGGCGCCGCCGCTTTTCGCGGAGGGGCTCGTGGTGGTGGGATCCAACGCGGGCACCCTCTACGCGTTCGACGCGGCGACCGGCAAGGAGAAGTGGACCTACAAGGTGGGCGAAAACATTCAGGGATCGGCCAATCGGGTCGACCTGACCGACGGAAAAAAGGGCGTTATTGCCATCTCCCAAACGGACGGCGTTCTCCATTGCGTGGACCTTCAGACGGGAAAGTTTGTATGGAAGACGGATCCCGTGGAACGGTGCGACGGTTCCGCCGGCGTCGCGAACGGGAGGATCGTTCTGGGTAGCTGCGCCTCGGCGCTCCACGTGTTTTCCGTGGAGAAGGGGGAGAAGGTGGCGGACATCTCCCTCGAGGGCGACCATCAAGTCGCCGCCGGGGTAGCCGTCTCGGGAGGCTTGGCTTTCGCGGGGTCTCGGAACGGGAAAGTGTGCGCTGTCGACGTGGCCGCCGGGAAGATCGACTGGGCCAACCGCGACAGCAAGCGCAACGTCTTCACGACACCCGCGGTGAACGACCGCTACGTCGTCTTCGGATCGGAAGACGGAAAAGTATACGCCTTGCGGCGCGGCACGGGGGCGAAGGTGTGGGACTTCGACACGGGCGGCAATCCTTCATCGCCCGTCATCGCCGGCGATCGGGTCGTCGTGTCCTCGGACGGGAGCCTCTACTTGCTGGATCTTGAGAAGGGCCGCAAGATTCGCGAGATCCGCGTAAGCGATGAGATCACGTCGCCCGCCGTCATCGGAGGAAAGGTCATCATCGGCGCCGACGACGGCACGGTCACGGCCTACGGTGGGGGTCGATAGAGCGATACCAAACATCCGCCCACCGCCGCCAGCGCGATGCCCAAGACGAACGGCCAGCGCAGCGCGCTCAGGCCGCCCGCGGGAGGATGGAGCGCGATCGCGACGGCGGCGTTCACGATGGGCGCGCCTGCGAATACGATCGACATCACGACGGGCGGGGTGCCCTTGGCGCCGAAGGCCAGGAGCACGGAGAAAGCGCCCACCGCGCCGGCAAGGCCCGCCGCCAACGACCAGGCCACTCCCTTCACCGGCATCTGCCATGACGCTCCCTTCATGAGGAGCATGACGAGGGGAGCCAGCACGGCCGTGAGGAAGTAAGCCACTCCCACCAGTAAGAACGCCTTCCAGCGGCCGTTCACCGGGTCGCCCATGGACGTCTGGCCCGTGTGGAGGAGAACGCCGTAGATCCCCCACGTCACCACCGTCAAGAGCGCGAAGAGGAGCCATGCCATGCCCGGTGAAGATTGTCCGGATGTCATTCCGTTGTCCTTTTTTTGGGGAGATACCGAGATCGAGGAGATGGGGAGATAAAATTTTTAGCCCTATCGTCCTATCTCCAACATCTCCCGATCTCCCTTGGCCGTATCTCTCAATCTCCCCTTAAAAATATTTTCCGCCCCTGATCTCTATCTCCCTCTCGGCCCCATCTTCCGGTCTCCCCTGTTCGTATCTCCAGATCTCCTCGCATCACCCTATCTCCAAGGAGATGGCGAGATCGGGGAGATGGGGAGATAAAATTCTTAGCCCAATCGCCCTATCTCCCTTCACTCCAGATCCCCTTGTTGTGTATCTCCTAATCTCCCCCCATCTCCATATCCCCTTGAAATTCTCGCAGCTACCGACTCTCGGCCACGTTGATCCTGCTCGCGATCGCCTCCGGAATCGGCACCGCTTTCATCTCGCCGTTGCCGTCCCTGGTCACGCACACGGCCGTGAGCGATCCGCGCGCGACCTCGACCACGGGCTCGGGCTTGACTCTGCGGAAGATGAAGCCGTAGGTCAGCGACTTCTCCTTCTTCTCGCGCACGCGCAGATGCGCTTCCACCTCGTCCTCGAATCGCAGCGGTCCATTGTACTCGCACTCGACGCGCACGCGGGGCCACCCGACCTTGAACGTCTCCCACATGACGATTGAAAGCCCGAGGGAGCGGATGAAGGCGTGTTCGGTGACCTCCATGTAGCGGAAGTAGCTCGAGAAATGAATGAGCCCCGCCATGTCGGTGTCCGCGAACTCCACCCGATGGATCATTTTGAATTCGTGGGGCATTCTGGCCTCTGAGTTTTCGATCTCCGTCCGTCTTCTTAGTGGCTTGGTGTCTTGGTGGTTCAATTTTACGCTTTGAACGGCCCGCCGCATGCGTTGGGCTCGGGCAGCCGGGCGAACTCGCCGATCGCGGCAAAGAGTTCCGTGAAGTCCCGGAACAGATGACCGATCAGGCAATCCGTGACGTCGCCGCGCAGATGAGGGTACCGGCCGACGAACTCGCGCATGCTGAATTCGTGGTCATAGAAAGCGTAGACCAGCTTGCGCATGGCTTCGATGCCTTTGCCCATGTGCGCGCCGTAATCGTGGAACCGCCCCGCCGACACGTCGCCCGCCTGAAGCGCGGCGTGAACGGCGTCGCCCGCCAGCTCGCCGCCTTTCAGGGCCAGAAAGAGCCCCGAAGAGAAGACGGGATCCAGAAACCCGAACGCGTCGCCCGCGAGGACGAGGCCGTTGGCGCCGCAATATTGAGAGCGATAGGACCATTCGCTGGTGAGATAAAAGGGGCCGTCGTGGACGAGGGACGCGTCGGTCCGCGCCCCCGGGGCCGGGACCCGCTGGCCCGGGGCGACGTGTTCCCGGATCCACGGGTTGCGCTGCGCCTCGCGGTCGAAGATCGCGGCGGGATCGCGCGTATCAGCGAAGAGGTAGTCGGATTCCGCGACGATGCCGACGCTGACGACGTCGTCGGGCAGCGGAATGTACCAGAACCATCCCTTGTCAGGAAGGAAGGCTACCGTTGTCGCGCCCTCGTCCAGTCCGGGATCGCGCACGGCACCGCGATAATAGGTCCAGAGCGCGACTCGGCGGAGCTGGGGGTCGGGAACGCGCCAATGGCCGCGGTTCAGGCTCAAGGCATCCCGCCCGCCGGCGTCGATGGTGACGGGGGCGCGGAATTCCAAGGCTTCCCCGGACTTTGACGCGGCGTGCACTCCAGACACGGCGCCGTTCTCGCGCAGGAATTCCGTGACCCGCGTCTCTTCACGCACCTCCGCTCCCTTCGCGCGGGCGTTGTCGAGCAGCATCAGATCGAACTCGCTTCGCAGGACTTGCCACGTGGTGGCGGCCGGATGATCGAAGTGCTGGAAGAAGTAGAACGGATGGGGCTTGACGCCGTCGAGGCTCACGAACTGAACGCTGTATTTCTTCGGGAAATGGGAATGCTTCATCGTTTCGAGGACGCCGATGCGCTCCAGAGGGAAATAGCAATGAGGCATCAGGGATTCGCCGATGTGATATCGGGGAAATTTCTCTTTCTCCAGCACCAGCACGCGGCGCCCGTGCATCGCCAGCACGGCGGCCGCGGTGGAGCCCGCCGGCCCACCGCCGATGACGATGACGTCGTACGTTCGTTCGCGGTTCATGACAATGCTAAAGATCCAGAAATAAATGCTCCATGTATTGGACAAACCGCCAAAACGCTAAAACGCCATTGGAGGTTATTACCGAACTCGAGTGGCGGTTTGGCGCTTTGGCGGTTCAAATCTTCCACAAGAAACCACATCAGGTATCTCTCCATGAACCGCTCACGTGTACCGCGCATTGCGATGCTGCGGCAGGAAGAATTCGTGGACTAACCGGTCCACTTGAAGCAGTCCCTCGCGCGTCAGCCGAAGGTCGTCGCCTGCCTCGATCAAGTAACCCCCGTTTCGCAGCGTGTCCAGCGCCCGCGCGAACCGCTCGCGGATCTCGACGCCGAACTTGCCGCGAAAGTAGGCGGCGCCGACGTGGCCCAGCTTGAACTGGAGGATGAGCTCGCGAATCAAACGCTCTTCGGCGGTCGGCGTCAACGCGCGATATATGGGCAACTCACCCCTCTTGAGGCGTCCGATATAGGGCTCCCAATCGTGCTCGTTCTGGCAGTGGGTGCCGCCGAGATGGCCGAACGAGGCGACCCCCAAGCCGATTAGATCCGCCCCGGTCCAGAGCCGGTCGCGATACACGAATTTCGTGCGCTCGGGATCCTTGACCGCGGTGTACGCGCTGGTAACCGCGTACCCCCGCGCCTCAAGCTGCTCGAAGGCGGACGCGCACCAGCGCCGCTTGACATCCCAACCTGGGACCGGGGCGACGTCCAGGCCCTTGGATTTCATCTCTTGGAATATGATCGTGTTATAGGGGATTTCCATCTGATAAATGGTGACGCTGTCGGGCGCCATCTCGAGGGTCCTCTCGACCGCGCGCTGCCATTTCTCGTCGGTGTCGCCCATCATTCCGGCGATCAGGTCGATGTTGATCTGCGGGAAATCCATTGCGCGCGCGCCCGCGTACGCCCGGTCGATTTCCTTGGCGCCGTGCGCGCGTCCGTTGATCCGCAGGATGTGCTCGTCGAAGTGTTCCACGCCTATGCTTAGTCGAGTGACGCCCATGTCTCGCAGGAAGCGCAGCTTCGGTCCGGGCAGCGTCCCCGGCTCGCATTCGAACGTCACTTCCTCCGCCCGATCCCAGGGCAGCAGGCGCTTCATGGAGCCCGTCAGCGCCTCCAGTTGCCGTACCGACAGATACGAAGGCGTGCCGCCGCCGAAGTAGACGAAATCCGGCTTCCTTCCGCCGGCGATCGGCTTTCGCGCGTAGAGCTCGAGCTCTGCGATCGCGGCGTCCAGATAGTGTTGGATCTCCTCCGCGTTTTTGTCCGTGTAGACGCGGAAGTAGCAGAAGTGGCACCTTTTCCGGCAGAAGGGAATGTGCAGGTAGACGCCCAGCGGCGTGTCCGGCGCGGGCGACCGCTCCAGCGCGGCGAACGCTTCTTGGGCGTGTTCGGGCTTCCAGAACGAATACGGAGGGTAGTTGGAAACGAAGTAGCTGCCCACCGACGTTTCCGACTCGTTCGCACCGGACGGCGAACCGGTTCCCATCGCCGCGCGATACAACGATTCGAAGTCCGCCGCCGTGATGGCGCGCGGGTTGAACTGCGCGGTCCACTGTGCCGCGGCCTGCGCCGCCAGCTCGGGAATCGCGTCCGGCGTGACCCCCGACTCCGCGAGCGTGGTAGGCGCGCCCGCGGCTCGCAGCACGCTCTCCAGCCTTGCCGCGAGATCTTCGCCGTTCGATGTCTCTCCGGCGTGAGCCATCAGTTCCCGGTACGTTTCTCGCGCCGACGGGTCTTGCGAGTTGAATCGAACCACGTGGGGCAGCATCATCCCCACCGCCTGGCCATGGACGATTCCGAACCGAGTGGTCAAGGGATTGGCCGCCGAATGCGCCGCGCCCAGCATGCTGAGCTCGATCGCCATTCCGGCGTACGCCGCTCCGAGCTGCATCTTGGCCCGCGCTTCGAGATCGTCGGGGCGTTCCAGCACCCGCGGGAGATTGTGGACGGTCAGCCGGAAGGCTTCGCGCGAGTACAGCCACGACAGCTCGCTTCGCTTGCGCGTGACGGCGGTTTCCACGGCGTGGCCGAGCGCGTCCAATCCGGTGTTGGCGGTAACGGCCCGCGGTTGCGACAGGGTCAGCGTGGGATCCAGCACGGCCAGGGCGGGCGCCGCTTTCGGATCGCCGCACGCCATTTTCTGGTGCGTTCCGTCGTCGGTGATCAGCGCGTACGACTGGCATTCGCTGCCCGTGCCCGCCGTCGTGGGGACCGCGATCAACGGCCGCATGGAACCGCGGGCCTTGCCGTAGCCGCGATAATCCGGCATCCGGCCGCCGCCGGCGAGCAAACAGTTGCATCCCTTGGCCGTGTCCATGCTGCTGCCGCCGCCCAGGCCGATGAGGGTGTCGATGCTCGCTTGGCGGGCGAATGCGGCGCATTCGTCGATGTCGCGCGAACTCGGATTCTCCGGTACGCGGTCGAACACGACGGTTTCCAATCCCGCCGACTCCAGCGCCCGCCGCGCGCGCTCGACATGTCCGGCGGCGGCGACGCCCGCGGAGGTGACAATGAGGACGCGGCGCGCGCCCAGCTCTCGGGCCAGTTCGCCCAGGCGGTCCACGGCGTGGGCGCCGAAGACGACGCGTGTGCGCGCGGGGAGATCGAATCCCGTGATCGTCATTTCACTCCTTCAAGCGCAGGCATCTGGAGCGCCCGCGCGCGGAATAGAAAATCCACAATATTGCCTTCGTGCGGCTGGAGCCAATTGATTTGCGTCGTGGGGACCGGGCCCACATTCAGGCGATCGATGTTGCGCGCGTCCAGAAGCGATCGGCGGAACTTCTCGTCGCCGGTGATCGCCGTGGCCACGAGCGTCGGGCCGATCCTGCCGATCATCTCTTCCTGCGGGCAGCGCACGATCGAGACGAACGGGAACAGGTATTCCTTTTTCGCGATCGCCGCGCCGGGCGAATCGCAGTGGACGACCGTGGGGCGTAGATAGTCGCACCGGTCCGCCCTCACCAGCCGGTCGCCATCCCGATACTTGGAGGTCACGTCTTCCGTGCCCGGCTCCCGAAGCGCCGCCTCGATGTCGTTGTGTATGGCTTCCGCCTGGCCTTTGACCGTGAACGCGGCGAGGGAGGCGTCAGGATGATCCAGCGGAAGCGGATGGATGGGGCCCAGGCGGCGGGCGAGGGCGTCGGCGATTTCCCGCGTGTGGCACGGAGCCCAAATGCCCGAGCAGTTGATGCAGCCGCGCCCGCTGTTGATGAACACGCTGGTGACCATGAGGTCCAGATATTTTTCCCAGTGGTCCGCTTCATCGTCTCCGATCAGGATCTTGCTGAACCCCGGTCCGTGAACGCGCACGGTGGGCTCAGCGCGGTAACGTTCCACGGTCGCGGTGCTGCCGAAGATGAGGCTTCGGGGGCTGCGGGCCAGCACGGCCGCGCCGGCATCGCTTCCTCCCGGATAAATGGCGATCGACTGTTTAGGAATGCCCGCTTGGAAGAACGCCTGCGTCATGCGCCATGGCGTCCAGGGTTCTTGAGGTCCCGGTTTGAGCACCAGCCCGATCTGCAACGGAATGATGGGCAGCCATAGGCCGTGCACGCCCGGCGAATTGGAGGGGAGCACGATGCCCAGGACAGGGGCGTTCGCCTGATAACTGCGTATGAGACCGTGCTCCATCCCATAGCCGCGCGTGAGCGTCTCGAAGTCGAGTCCGCGCATCAGCGAGTTCAGGATGGCTTCGAGGTTCGTGAGCACGTGATGCAGTTTCTGCATGTTCATCCGGCACACATGCTCCGGGATTCCCGTGGCGCCGGATTGACAGCGGACGAAATCATCCGGGGTTTGAGCGGCGTCGCCCACCGGCAGCGTGGCGTTCATGAAGAGATCCGCCGCGCGCGCACACATCCGCAGGAGTTCCGCGCAGTGGATCTCCCGCAACACGTCCCGTGCTCGCGCCGCGTGGCGCATGTCGCGCTCGATCAGTCCCGCATTGGTCTGGCTGACCTCCGCGAGCGGTTCGCCGGTGGCGCAGTGGTGGATCGTGTCCGTCTCGAGGCTCCGATAAGCCTCGCCCCAGCGAAGAATCGGGAAGTGGATCATGGTTTAATCGCAACTACGAAGATCTCGCCCTTTGGGGCGAGGTGTTTCCGCAGGGGCGCCATTACGTCGTTGCCCTGGTCATGATAGCCTGGCCGGAATCCTTGCGGTAGGCAAACTATCCCCCATCGAAAGCTGTGGCTTTCGGGCCATTATTTATGATACGGATCAAGCGGACAAACTATGGCCCTTTCGATCCTGTTGATGGTGGCGGCGGTCTTCGTCGCCTATTCGAACGGCGCGAACGACAACTTCAAAGGCGTGGCGACGCTCTTCGGCGGAAAGACGGCGTCGTATCGGGGAGCCCTCGCGTGGGCCGCGATCACGACGTTGGCCGGGGCCGTGGCCTCCGTCTTTCTGGCCGAAGGCTTGGTCGCCAGGTTCAGCGGAGCAGGACTGGTGCCGGACGGCCTCGTCACTTCGCCAGCCTTCCTACCCGCCGTGGCGCTGGGCGCGGGATCGGCCGTTTTCCTGGCCACGTGGCTCGGGCTGCCCGTTTCGACGACGCATGGCCTGACGGGGGCGTTGGTCGGAACGGGACTTGCCGCGGCGGCGAGCCAAACCAATTTCTCCGTATTGGGTTCCTTGTTTTTCTTGCCGCTGCTACTCAGCCCGGTCGCGGCGATCGTCCTGTGCGCGATCGTTTACGGGATGCTCCGTGCCGGTTCGCGTTTTTTGGGAGTGCGGAAGGAAAATTGCGTTTGTATTGGTGAAGTCTTCGTTCCGGTGGCGCGGCTCCAGGATCCAGCCGCCATGGCTTTGGTCATTCCCGAAGAACGCCGCTTGGAATTGATGGCGGCATCGACGGGCGAATGCGTGGAGCGATATCAAGGGCGGTTGGTCGGGATTTCGGCTCAGTCCGCGCTGGATGGATTGCATTATCTCAGCGCCGGCTTTGTCGGTTTCGCGCGCGGTCTGAACGACACGCCGAAGATCGCGGCGCTCTTGGTGGGGGCTCGCCTTTTCGGCGCGACGTCCAGCACGATCGCGGTGGGCCTCGGCATGCTGATCGGAGGGGTGCTGAGCGCCCGCCGCGTGGCGGAAACGATGAGCCACAAGATCACGAAAATGTCGGCCGGGCAGGGCTTTGCGGCGAATCTCGCGACCGGCATTCTTGTCTCGTTTGCCAGCTTTCAAGGCCTGCCCGTATCCACGACGCACGTCTCCGTGGGGTCGCTCTTCGGGATCGGCCTGGTGAATCGGAGCGCGGATCCGAAGGTGGTGCGCCGGATTGTGCTGTCGTGGGTGTTCACGCTGCCCTGCGCCGCGCTTCTGAGCGCCGGCGCGTACGTGCTGCTGCGGTAGTCGAGCACGCCGAACTCAACCGTTGAATCCGTGCTTGCCGTTTCCGCGGGATTTAAGCGACCGCAGGATTTCCTCCAGAAGCTTGGTGTGGTGATCCAGGACCGTGCCTTGGTGTTCGAGGAGTTGGATGACGCGGTTCAGAGTTCGGTCGATCTTCACAAGCGCCTCACCGAAAGCTTTCATGGCCCGATCGTGCCGCTCGCCGGACTGGATGAGGAGCTTGGTCAGGAATTTCCGGTCCTCGGCGGCCGCTTTGCGGTCCTTTTCGGCCTCTCGCAAGGAGGCCCGCACGTCGGCGGACAGATCGCGAGCCCACCGCGGCGGCCGTTCTTTTCCGTTTCTGGACATGTCGAACATGCTACTACGTAGTGCGGCGGAAGGCCAAAAAGCCGCAGAATTTCGGTGAGATGCCGTGGAAAACCTGCCGATAGTCACCGGCGGGTGAAATGAAGTCCGTAGGGTCGCCTTTCAAACTCTATTCTTCGCGCTCCTCCACCTCGCTTCGCGCCTTTACGTCTGCGATTGGAAGAGGCTCTTAATACACCCCCACCGTCGTCGTCGCCGCGAAGCCGCGATACGGCCGCACACCGCTGACGCCGGCCCACGGAAACGCCTCGCAGGGTCGCTCGCGCTCCGCTTCGTCACGCTCCAGAAAACGAGGCATGAAGAACTCCTTCGTCAGCGTCGTGAGCATCACCCGTCCCGTCTCGCCGTAGCCGACAATCTTGTCCGGATCGCCGAAGTCCACGACCTCGAGCACGGCCCGCGGCTGCGGCGCGTCGTAGGCGATGGTGTAGCCGTCCTGTGGCGCCAGCGACCGGGCCCGCGCCAGACCCATCAGCGTGTTGCCGTAGCAGGCGGCCAGATAAACTTCAGGCCCCAGCAGCTCCTCCACCGCGAACCGTGCCCACTGGCGCGTCATCTCGGTGCCGCCGCAGAAGACGCCCGTGATCCCGGCCTTGCGGAGGCCGGACCCTTGCGCCTCCAGCCGGTTCGCCAGCGCGTCGAGCAGCTTGGGCGTGACGAAGAGGCATCGGATGTCATGCCCCGCGGAGAGCGTGGTGACCGCCTGATCGATCACATGATCCTGATACCGCTTCACCTCGTCGATCGCCCCGCGCTGGATGAGCTTGATCACCCACCGAGGATCCAGGTCGACGCAAAAGCAAATGCCGCCACGGTGCTGGCATAGATGCTCCACGGAGAGGCGCAGGCGGCGCGGTCCGGAAGGGCCCAGCATCAGCCAGTTCGCGCCGCGGGGGAAATGCGTGTCGGGCAACGTTTCCGAAAACATCTCGTAGTCGATGCGGAAATCTTCGATGTTGACGCGCGTCTTGGGGATGCCCGTGGTCCCGCCCGTTTCAAAAACATAGATGGGCCGGCCCGCGTACGCTTTGGGCACCCACCGCCGCACGGGACCGCCGCGCAGCCACTCGTCCTCGAAATGGCCGAACTTCGCCAGGTCCGCGAACCCTCGCACTTCCCGGCGCGGGTCCCAGCCTTTCTTTTTCGCCCAATCGAGCCAGAAAGGGGCGCCGGTTTCGGGCGAGAAATGCCAGGCGATCGTCTCGCGCACGTGCGCATCCAGCACTTCCGCCGCCGAAGCCGTCGCCGGTAAACTCATCGCGCCCACCCGCGGACTTGACCCTTCGGAGGAAAGTATTTGTCCAACGTCGCTTGACTCGGCGGCTTCGTCAACAGCGACACGATGATCATCAGCAGGGTGGAACCGATGACCATGGGGAAGACTGCGAGGAAACCGTAGACGGTGACGTTCCCCGGCGTCCGGAGGAATAGATTGCCAAGCTCCGGAAACACGGGGAAAGGTTTGGGCGGGCCCCCGGCGCTCGGCCCGGTCGGCGCGGAAATCTCGAAGAGAACCCACGTGCCGATCATGGCGACCATGACCCAAATGGCCGCCGCGAGCGCGCCCCATTTGGTGCTGCGCTTCCAGAAGAGCGCCGCGATCATGATCGGCGAGAGGGCCGCGAATCCCGAAAACGCGAAGCGGATGGCGATCTCGAAGATGCCCGCCTTGTTCTTGAGGGCGATTCCGATGAGATAGGCGGTCAGCGCGATGCCCACGACGAACGCGCGTCCGGTCCAGACCTGCATCCGGTCGCCGAAGCGCTGCTTTCCTCCGTAGTAGACGAAAATGTCCTCGGTGAACATCGTGGAGAGCGCCATGATCTGGCTGTCGGACGCCATCACGCACGCCATGATGCCCGCGCCCAGAATGCCCGACACCAGCAGCCCCGTGTGCTGCGTGAGCAACTGAACCAGCACGTTGTCGGTCTCGCCCGGCTTCAGGCCGGGAAACTGCGACGCCGCCACCACGCCCAGGTAGACGCACGGCGCCCAGATGGCCATGATGCAGAGGGGATAGAAAATCACCGTCTTCTTGAAGTGGGTGACCTTCTTCGCCGTCAGGCACATGATGGAAATGTGAGGAAACATGATCGCCGACAGCGGGATGAACATGTAGCTGAAGAACTCCGCCGGAGCGATCCGTTCCCGCGTCAGCAAGGGCGACGTCTTTGGATTCGAGACCATGCTGTCCATGATCTGATCCAGGCCGCCCAGTCCGCGCGCGATCAGGACGAAGGCGGCCATCCCGAAACAAAGGAACAGCACGGTCTGAAACGTGTTCACCCAGGCGGTCCCTCTCATGCCGCCGAAGAAGACGTATCCCATCACCACCAAGGCGACGATCCCGCCGCCGACTTCGAAATTGACCCACCCGGCGCTGACGGTTTCCAGCGTGTGGCCGCCGCCCATGACCGCGATCACGATGTAGGGGATCAGCATGCCTGCGGTGATCGCGAACAGAAACGTGCCGATGGCGCCGCACTCCCAGCGGTCGCGCAGGAACTGCACCTGCGTCATGTGTCCGAACCGCTTGCCCAGCGCCCACAACCGCGTGCCGATGAGATAGATCGTCAGCGGGATGACCAGCCCCGACGACGACGCCATCAATCCGTAGACGCCGATCCCTCGATGGTAGGCGAGCCCCGAGCTGCCAAGGATGGCGAACGCGGTCATGTTGGTGCCGAACAGGCTGAGCAGAAAGACCGCCTGCCCCAGGCCCCGGTTCGCCAAGAAGAAATCCTCGCCGGATTCCTTGCCGCGGCGGAAGGCGAAGATGCCGATGTAGAGGACGATCGACAGATACGCGAAAACGATGAGCGCGGGGATCATGGCCGGGGTGGCTCCATCTCGTCAAATTCCGCAGGCCACGCGAAACGCACCAGCGCCCACATCGTCAGCGCCGCGAGGACGGAGTAGCCCATGTGATAAGCCAGCCCGATGGGGAGGAATCCTAAAACCAGCGTCTTGTCTTTCCAAAACCAGACGTCTTGATGCAACAGCGCGACGATCAGCACGACGATTGCGAGTAGGTATTTCATATGACCGAGCTCGCGGAGGAGACGGAGTTCACGGAAAACTTACCACGGAGGCACAGAGACACGAAGAAGATTCAAGGAGATACGGAGATAGGGGAGATGCGGAGATAGTTCCCGGGGGAAGCATCATCTGACGCTTCCCGATCTTCATGTCTCCAAAACCTCCACATCTTCCCAGTTTTTCTCCGTGCCTTCGTGTCTCCGTGGTGGATCTTATGCTCCGTGCACTCCGATTCCTCAGTGAACTCCCTGGCTCAGGGTTATGAAATAGCTTATTCGTTCTCTGAGTTCTGCTTCGCGATCGCGTACAAATGCGTCTGCGTCGCGATGTACAGCGTCCCGTTCGCGACCACGGGCGACGAATAAACCGGGGCCCGCATGTTGGCGCGACCGATTTCCTTCAGCTTCTTGTCCGCGGCCAGGACTATGACGTCCCCGTCCTCGTTTCCGAAGTAAACCTTTCCGTCGGCGGCCAGCGTGGAGCCCCATATGTGGCTCTGCGCGTCATAGACCCAGTGCTCTTTTCCGGTCTCCGCATCCAAACAGTGGACGTAGCCGCTGTAGTCCCCAACGAAAATCAGGCCGTCTGCGATGGACACGGTGGACATGGAGCGCTTGATCTTGTCATACGCCCAGATCAGTCCGGTCTTGCTGATATCGCCGGACTTCGAGGCATCGATGCAGACGAGGTGACCGATCCCCTCACCGTGTTCGGGATCCTGACCGATCGCGACATAGACACAATTCTTGTAAAAGACGGGCGTCGCCATGACTTCGCTCGGACCGTTGCGCGTCGCGTATTTGATCGGCTTGCCGTCCTTCATCCGGTAGTGGGGAGGATTGCAGTCGAAGCGCCAAAGCTCCTTGAGAATGCGGACCCCTTCCTTTTCCGGTCCCGGCTCCGGATCGAAGGCGTAGCACCACCCGTCTCCGCCTCCGAAAATAATCATCTCTCGATCCCCGACCTTCCCGTAGCTGGGAGAAGACCAGTTTCCGTGAAGGGTCCGGGATGAGATGCCCTCCGCCTCTTCTCCCAGATATTTTCCGGTCTTCTTGTCCAACACGCACAGCGTCGGCGCCCGTGGATTGGGAATCGTGGTGTGCGTCCAGTCGACGCCGTTGGACGTCGTCGCGAAGATCTTGTCGCCGACGATCAAAACCGAACCGCCGGTGATGTTGTGCGGGAAAATGCCCAGCTCTTCCCGCATGTCATACCGCCAGACGATGTCTCCGTCCTTGGGTCCGACTTCATGCGGAGGCTGTCCCTTGTCCGCGAGGTACTTCGCCTCGTCCGTGAAGGGCCCGTCGTTGCCGTTCGCCATTCCGTGGACGTCGAGGCACACCACCTCGCACCGGTTCGTCGTCAGGTAAACGCGATCTCCTTCCACGGCGGGCGACGAGCAGATGCCCAGGTACTCCCAGTCGCTGACTTTTCCCGTGCCCAGCTTGGGAATGGCGAGTTGCCACAGAAACTCACCCATCTTTTCGTCGAGGCACATGACGACGGCGCGATCGCCCTTGAGCTTCGGATCGCGGGGCGATTCGTTGTTGGTGCCGAGGAACACCCGGCCTCCGGCCACCGTGGGATTGCCGTAGGACTGCGATCCCAGCTTGGCGACCCAGCGGACATTTTTCGTGGTAGCGAGGTCGATCTCTTCGGTGCCCTCTTTGAGCCGGCCGGGTTGGAATGAGTCGGGGAGCCCCTTTTCGCCGGACACCATGTTGCGCGTGTTGTCTCGTCCCCAGTTGGGCCAATCATCCCCGTACAAAGGGAGGCTCGCGGCGAGGAACAGGAAAGCAAAGGCGCTTCTCATGGTCGATCTCCCGCTACTCGTTCGGCGTGACCGAGATGTTGTCCACGTACACCCGGAACTGGCTCTGCGGCGAAAAGCCGTAGAACCCCGGCGATCCTTGCGTGTGCGCGCGCGCGTGCGGCACTTCGATCGTCCACGCCGGCGGTTCCGGTCCGTCCCGCTTCCAGGCTTTGGCGCGCACCACGCCGGCGCCGTCCGCCGATACGTCGACGCGGGTCTTGAGTCGATACCACGTCTTCGGCGCCCACGTGAACGGCACGCTCACCTTGATCCGTTCGTGGTTCGAGCTGACTTCCAATTCCTGGGCGTTCCCGAGCAGCGCGATCAAGTAGCGCTGATTGATCACGCCGGCGGTGGACATCATGCGCCGGTTGCCGTCGGACATGACGTCCGCTTCGACCGTGTAATTCTGCATGTCCGGGTGTCCGATGAACGTCGTCGCGCGTTGCAGGATCACGTTGTCCAAAGTTTTGGCGAGCGCCTTGGATCCATCCTGTTCACGAATCTCCCAGCGGAAGCGCGCGCCGATCCACGGGAGCGGCGGATAGGCGAACATGACGCCCTCCTCGCTTTCGTGCGGCACGCCCAGGGTGAAGCCTTCGAAATCTTCGCGCAACGGCAAGTCCGGAAGTACGCGTCCGCGAAACGTCCCTCGAAGGCCTTCCACGGTCGCCTCGAACGCTCCGGCCGACGGCTTCTGTCCCGGGGCGGCGACCAGTTCGCCGGCGTCGTTGAATTCGGCATTCATCTCGGAACGGACGCGAGCGGTCGGCGGAATGAATTTCGCCCACTTCACTTGCTTGCTATCGTACGTGCCGGTCACGAATCCGTTGGCGTCGATGCCGCGCACCGTGAACCGTATTTTCTTACCGGGGCGCATCAACACTTCCGCGGGCATGATTTGGAGGGCGACGGGACGGCCGGGCTTCGGCTCGGAAGGGGCGTTCGGCAGTCGCCGGGAACCTCCCTTCCGCCCGAAGCAGTAAAGTCTCTCGGTCGTGTGAACGTACAGTTTGCCGTTCCATGCGGCCGGAGCGCCCAGGCAATTGCCGGCGAGCTGCGTTTTAGACAGCTCCTCGACGCCTGTATCGGAAGGACGGAGGATGAAGAACATTCCATTCTGCATCGTAACATAGAGCTTGCCGTCGGCATACAGCGGCGAGGCGTGAAGCTGATCCGGTGCCAGCTTGTGCTGCCAGAGAACCTGGCCGGTGTCGGCGTTCACGCAGCATAACTCGCCGGTTCGGTTGACCTGGTATATTCGGTTGCCCACAAGCACCGGAGAGCTGGAAAAGGAAGCCAACGCGTTGCGCCATGCTTCGGCGCCGCGGTCCAGGACGACGGGACCGCTTTCGCCCGGCTTCGGTTCCGCCCCTACGCGCACCGCCACCATGCGGCCGATCTCGGAGCTGTCCGCGTTTTCGTTGTCGTGGATGGCGATGACTTTGTCTTCATACAGCACGACGGACGCATTGACGCCGTTGCCCGCCGTCATGCGGTACCGCCACAACGGCTCGCCCGTTCGGGCGTTCACGCATACCAGATTGCCGCTGCCTTCGCCGGTATAGAAGACGCGCTTGCCGTTGTGCCACGCCAAAAACGGCAGGGCGAACGTGTTGTCCTTGGGCCGTTCGCCCGGCGAGGAGGACCACACGAGCTGTCCCGACCGTTTATCGAACGCGTAGAAACGGTCCATGGGGGCACCCTGCGCGCCCCAGTTGCTCGTGATGCCGCGCACGATCACCAGATCGCCGTCCACGAGCGGGCTGCCGGTGCGCCCGTTCGGGAACGTCATGCGCCCGAAGGCCTCCATCATTGCGTGCTGCCACAGCGGTCGTCCGTCGCCGGTAAAGCAGGCAAAGATCCCCGGCGAGGTCAACGCGTAGACGTTGCCCGTTTCGGCATCCACCGCCGGGCTGCCGATGGAGTAACGGTTATAGATGATGTCGCTGAGAAAATCGTTGAAGCGGTGCTCCCAGATCTTGTCGCCCGTTTCGGCGTCAAGGCAAACCAACACTTCCTGAAGATCGGCTCCTTCTCCTTGATATCCCAGCGCATAGACTTTGTCGTTCGCGACGACCGGCGTGCCGCGTCCGGACAGCTCGAAGTCCCATAGCTGATTTGTTCCGCCGACCTCCCATTTCTCCGGCAGGCCCGTCTCCGTCGAGGTGCCGTTCTGCTCCGGGCCGCGCCAGTGGAGCCAGCCGTGGACGCCGCCGTCCGGCGCGTTGCGATTCACGTTCTTGGAGGTGGCTTGACAAGACGCCAGGGCGCACATCCCGAGAACGACGAGGGCGATCGACCGCTGCAGCGTGATAGGCATTCGCGAGATCCTAAGAACTAAAGGGCGGACTTTCTAGAATAAGTAACGCTCGCCCCGCCCGTTCATCGGACTTTTTGAAAGAACGGGCGGGGCTCGCTTATGGAATCACGGCTCGACGACCCATGATTGCCGAGCCGTGATTCCAGGGTGCGGGCGGGGCTTTGGACTTCGCCCGCCGGGATGAGGGAAACACCCTGCCGCAACCGCCTCCGCTGAAGCTATGGCGGTGAGGGGCGGTGGGGCTTTCCGATAGCGCTTTGGCGTTTCGGTGGTTTATCCAGAAGACGAACCCGTCGTAAAAAGTGCTTTTACCCCGGGAACCCATCCTCCAGAATGTCTGCTTCGCGTCCCCCAGAACTCTTTGCGTCTTCGTGCCTTCGCGCTTTAGCCTTTTTGCGGTTAAGCATTCGACGTTGGCCGCGGCGGTCGAGGACATTCCATGGCTGAAAACGGTCGGATCGTCCAACTGGACGGGATCACGAAATCCTACGGCTCGCCCGGCGGGCCGGAGACGCGGGTCCTCTGCGGGGTCGATCTCAGCGTCCGGCGCGGCGAGTCGGTCGTAATCACCGGTCCTTCCGGCTCCGGCAAGAGCACGCTGCTGAATATCATCGGCACGCTGGACCGCCCGACCTCCGGCCGTGTCGTCCTGGAGGGACGCGATGTCTCCGCAATGACCGACATCGAGCTGGCCGGAATCCGTTCGCGCGCGATCGGATTCGTCTTCCAGCTTCACCATCTTCTTCCCCAGTGCAGCGTGCTTGAAAACGTGCTCGTTCCGGCGTTGATCGTCGAAGGCGGGAGGGGCGCCGAGGATCGGGCGCGAAGCCTCCTGGATCGAGTGGGGTTGTCCCATCGCTTGTCGCATCGGCCCGGACAACTCTCCGGAGGAGAGTGCCAGCGCGTCGCCGTCGCGCGGGCGCTCATCAACCGGCCGAGTCTGCTGCTGGCGGATGAGCCCACGGGGTCTCTGGACCGGGCCAACGCTCAGGCATTGGCGGCCCTTCTGGGCGAGATCAACCGCCAGGAAAGCGTGGCGCTCGTCCTGGTCACCCACGCGCCCGAACTGGCGCCCGGCGGGGAAAGGGTCCTCGAGTTGCGGGACGGCGTGCTCTCGGTGTCGAAATGAATCGCGCGCGCTTCGTGCGGCGAAGCATCTGGTTCTACCGCCGGACCCATCTCGGGGTGGCGGTCGGCTGCGCCCTTTCGACCGCCGTTCTCGTCGGCGCCTTGGGCGTGGGCGACAGCGTTCGCGCGAGTTTGGAGCGGGTCGCGCGGGCGAGGCTGGGCCGGGTCGACTCCGCGCTCGATCGAGGAAATCGAACCGTTCGTGACGATCTGGCTGACAGGTTGTGCCGTGCATTGGACGCGGACGTTGCCGCGATCCTGCGCGTGCCCGGCATGGCGATTCGGGAGATGGAGGGTGATGGAGGTCGCAAGCAGGTCAACCGGGTCGAGGTGCTGGGCGTCGATGGAAACTTCTTCAAGCTGGCCGAATCCCCGTTGACGTTCGATCTCGGGCCAAAGGATCTTGCCGTCAACGAGAAGCTGGCCGCCGCGCTGGGAGCGAACATCGGAGACGAGGTGGCGCTAAGAATCTTCATGCCCGCTCTTCTTTCTCGCGATGCGCCTCTTGTATCCAAAAGGGATCGACAAACTCAGCGGCGGCTTTTCACGCTTCGCGCCGTCCTTTCCGACTCCCGGATGGGGCGCTTCAGCCTCAAATCGGATCAAACCGCCCCCTACAACGCGTTCGTCGATCTCCGCGGACTCCAGAAGACGCTGGAAATGGAAGGTTTGGCGAACCTCATCGTTTCCGGCCAACCGGCTCCGGCGGCGCTTGAAAGCGCATGGAGGCTCGAGGACGCGGAGCTCGACGTGCGCGCTTTCGCAGCGCACGGAATCGTCCAGCTCCAGAGCTCGCGCATTTATCTGGATCCGTCGGTCTCCGAAAGGGCGCTCACGCTTCAGGGGGAGTCCGCCGGAGCCTTGACCTACCTGGTGAATTCCATCGCCTCCGAGAGCGGCCGCTCGACGCCTTATTCTTTCATGACGGCCATCTCGCCGTCGGCGGGCGGGCGTCTGGGGCCGGTACCGTCGGACATGAAAGATGACGAGATTCTGGTGAACCGCTGGCTGGCGGATCACCTTTCGATCCGTGAAGGTGATCGCGTGCGCATCGCCTATTCGGAGCTGACGCCGTCGAACGCGTTCATCGAGCGAAGCCGATGGTTTGTCGTTCGCGGCGTCCTCGAAATGGAGACTCTGGAGCGAGAGAAGGATCTGATCCCGGAGTTCCCCGGGCTGACGGACGTGGAAAGCTGCAAGGATTGGGACCTCGGCCTCCCGATGGAGGAGCGCAAGCTCAAGGACGAGGCGAACGAAGAATATTGGAATACGTATCGCCAGACTCCGAAGGCCTTCGTCACGCTGGCGGCGGGTCGGGAGATGTGGGCGAATCGGTTCGGCGATCTCATGGCGGTCCGTTTCCCTTCGAGCGCGCGGGAGATTCGCGAGGCGATCCGGGCCCGGCTCGAGCCGGCGGAAGTCGGGTTGGTGTTTCAGCCGGTGCGCGCGGACGCAATGAAAGCGGTTTCGGAATCCACGGATCTGGGCCAGCTCTTCCTCGGCATGAGCGCGTTCCTGATCGCCGCCTCCCTTACCTTGACGGCGCTGCTCTTCATGTTCGCGGTGGAACAACGCGCGCGGGAGCGCGGAGTGCTCCTGGCGGTCGGGTACACGCCGGGCCGGGTGAAGCGCCTGTTGCTGGCGGAAGGGGCCATCCTTGCGACCCTCGGGTCTCTCGCGGGCGTTCCGTTCGGGTGGGGTTTGGCGGCATTCCTGATCTGGGGCTTGAGCGCGGCCTGGAGCGGCGCGGTCGCCGGCGCTTCCGTTGATTTTCAGCTCGATCTCGGGACGGCCTTGATCGGCGCCGCGGCCGCGGCGGGAATGTCGCTCTTGACCATGGGCGTGGCGATCTGGCGCCAGGAAAGAAGATCCATCTGGGAACTCATCTCCGAAGATTTTCCGGCGGAGGCGGCGCGATTCGGAAGCAAGAAGCCGTGGATCGCGTGGACGGTTTTCGCGGCCGCCGGGGGCGGGGCGGCGGCGATCGTGGTCGCGGCGATCGGCGCCGAGCAACCGGCTGCGGCATTTTTCGCCGCCGGCGCGTTGTTGCTCATCGGCGGGATCTCGCTTTTTCGCGTCGTTCTGGCCCGGATGTCGGGGGCTTTCTCGAACCGGCTTTCCGCCGCCGTGCTCGGCGTTCGCAACGCGGCCCGGCGGCCGGGCCGCAGCTTGGCGGCGGCCGGCATGCTCGCCTGCGGGTGCTTCGCCGTGTTCGCCGTCTCCGCGATGAAGGAGGATTTGTCGCTCGAAGCGGGGAAGCGCGCGTCGGGGACCGGCGGGTTCGAGCTTTACGGCGAATCGAGCATCGCCGTCCATCACGAATTGAACGAGGAAAGCGGCGTCTCGATCGTTCCGGTCAAATTGCGCGAGGGGGACGACGCCAGTTGCTTGAACCTGAATTTTTCGCGAACGCCGCCGCTGCTCGGCGTGGACGCCGCGGAGCTGGCCCGGCTTGGGGCGTTCGCCGGGCGGGAGCTGTGGGACCTGCTCGAGGAAGAGCGTGCGAACGGCGTGGTGCCCGCCATCGTGGGCGATTCCGCCACCGCCGTATGGAAGCTCAAGAAGAAAGTAAGCCGGGAAAACGGAGACCTTCTGGACTACACGGATGAGCGGGGCAGACAATTCCAGGTCAAACTTGTCGGCGCGCTGCCCATGCGCCTGTCGGTGTTTCAGGGGAAGTTGCTGATATCCAACAAGGAGTTCACGCGGCTCTATCCTTCGGAGAGCGGTTATCGGGTGTTTTTAGTGGACGCGCCGGAAGGGAACGAAGATCGCCTGATCGCTTATCTATCCGAAAAGCTGGAGACGGTAGGGCTCAATCTCGAACGTTCGGTCGAACGCCTCAAGGAGTTTTATGTCGTGGAGTCCACGTACCTGGCGATGTTCATGGTGCTTGGCGGGCTGGGATTGCTTTTGGGCGGCGCCGGCATGGGAGTTCTGGTCCTGCGGTCGGTGATGGAGCGGCGCGGCGAGCTGGCGCTGCTCTGGGCGGTCGGCTATGCGAAGGGCCGGGCCCGCGACGTGGTGGCCGCCGAGCATCGATTCCTTTTGATCGCGGGGATCGCGGCGGGAACGGCGGCGGCGGCGGTGGCGATCGTGCCCGCCGCGGCGCGCCCGGGAACGCGCCTTCCGTACGGCTTGCTGGCGTTGTTCCTGATCGGCATCGGGGCGGTCTCTCTGGCGTGGATTTGGCTGGCGGCGCGCCTCGCCTTGCGCGGTCCGCTCCTGCCCGCCCTGCGGAACGAGTAGCCGAGATCGAGTCCGCGCCACAATTTTTCTGGCCCCCGGCGACCGCATTCCGGTTTCATGCCTATCTGTGGAATCCGCGCCCGCCCCAGATTCCGAAGGTCGCCGGCTGAAGAGTCTGCGCCTGCTGATGATCGCGAGCGCGATCGCGCTGGCCCATCGAGTCATCATCGCCGCGTGGACGACCACCGTCGTGACGGACGGGGCCTATTACCTGGCCATGGCCCGGGCGTTCGCGGAAGGCCCTTTCGATCGCGCCCTGGATTCGTTCGCGGGAATACACCCCCTCTATCCATGGCTCGTCGCGCTCGCCGGCGCGGTTCTGGGAAACCTCGAGACCGCCGCGTACGCCGTCTCCATCCTGGTCGCCTCGGCGGCGATCGTCCCGCTCTTCTTCCTGATCCGCGCCGTCTGGGATGAGCGCATCGCCCTCTGGACATGCTTTGTTTACGCGATCCACCCGGTGCTCGCGATCGAGACCTGCGATGTCGTCAATACCGGACTTTTCCTCGCCCTCGTGATCGGTTCCCTCGGTTTCCTGGGCCTGGCGTTCACGTCCCACCGCTGGGCGTGGCATGGATTGGCCGGCCTTTGCGCGGGACTCGCCTATCTCACGCGCCCGGAAGGAATCATCCTGGGCTTGTTCTTCGCTGCGGCGATCATGCTCGGCGCGGTTCGCGCGCCGGGACGTTCGTGGCGGCGCTCGGCCGGCGCCTCGCTCGCCGTCGCGACGTTCGCATTGACCGCGGCTCCTTATATGTTGTGGATTCGGAGCCATACCGGCCAGTGGCATATCTCGTCGCGCTCCGTCGTTGTCGCTCTGGAAGACGCGGTGGGGGAGACGGCCCCGACCGCCGCGCCGAATCCTCAAACCGCCGCTTCTCCAGCGCCTCCGATGGAGGCGTGGGCATCCCGTTCGTTCCTTTCGACCGTGGCGAAGAAGGTCGGAGCCGCGATGCATTTGCCGATCCTTCCGCTGCTGCTTCTCGGCCTCGTCTTCTGCCGCCGCGCGGGAGCGGGGACCGGCGCCGTGGCGCTCGGCGGCGCCGTCGCGGTCTGGTGGACTCCCTTCATCGCGGCGCTGGGGCTTGGAATCTATCCGCTGAGCCATCGCTATCTTCTCCCGGGAGTACTGTTTCTGCTTCCGTTCGCCGCGGCGGGCGCGGCGGTGCTGTGGGACGCCGCGGGACGCGCCGGAACCAGGTATGTCGCCTTGATTCGGGGCGCGCTCATCGCGGGAGTGGCGGCCATCTGCCTGCTCAAGTCCGTGCGACCGCAACGGGCGGACGAAGCGGCCTATCTCGATGCCGGACGGTGGATCAAAAGCCAGCCGGTCGAACGGCCGTATCGGGTCATGGCGACCCGCGATAAACTCGCTTACTACGCCGGCGGCCTCTTGGTTCCGGTGCCGCGAGCGGGCCGCGCACCGGAAGCCCTCGAAAGTTATATGGAGTTGCTTAAAGCCTCGTATCGGGCGGAGCGCGCTGATTTTCTCATCGTGGACTCGGATTCGCTGAAGCGCTTTCCTCCGGGCTTTGCCGGGGAGCTGATCCGGAATGATTTTGAAATGGTGTCACGATTTCCGGAAACTTCCCGCAAAGATCTCATCGAGGTCGTTGTGTATCGATTGAAGTGAGGGGGGATTCGACTTGGAACGTCCAGCCCACGGAGGAGACACACCGCGACGCTGCTCGGGTTAGGGAGTTCGGAGAAAAATAGACCACGGAGACACCGAGACACGGCGCCGCTTCGCCTCAAACAAAACGGACTTCAAACATTCACCGCTGAGAGCGCGGAATCTTGCTTGGCTGGTCGCATGAAAAATATTTGCGCCACGCGAAGGTTTTGCACGTGAGCGGTGCAGAGAAGAATCTTACCCCAAACAAAATCTCCCTGTCTCCCCCATCTGCCTATCTCCTTGAAAAGGAGTTTTCCCTGATGTCTGCGGCAACTCATCGGGGGACGAAGGGATCGACCGGCTCTCCCAGCAGGGCGGCGACGATCCGGCGGGCGGCCTGACCGTCGCCGTAGGGGTTGACCGCGGTCGCCATGGCGTCACGGGCTACCCGATCCTCCAAGAGCCGCATCGTCTCGCCGATAATCCGGTCTCGATCCGTTCCGACCAGCCGCACGGTGCCCGCCTCGATCCCTTCCGGGCGTTCCGTCACGTCGCGCAGCACCAGCACGGGAACCCCCAACCCCGGCGCCTCTTCCTGGAGCCCTCCCGAATCGGTGAGGATGAGGTAGGCTTGCTTCAGGAGATGGACCATCGGCAGGTACTCGAGCGGAGGAATCAGCGAGAGGGTCGGGATTCCGCGCAGCAGCCGGTCCGTCGCTTCACGCACTCTCGGATTGGGATGGACGGGATACACGATCCGCACCTCAGCAGCCGCGCGCCGCGCGATTTCCGCGAGCGCGGCGCAAATGTTCTCAAGAGGCGCGCCGAAATTCTCGCGGCGGTGCGCGGTGACCACGATGAGGCGCGAAGAGCGGTGCGGAACCAGCGCCGAAACTTCGTCCGGTTCCGGTCGGCGAGCGATCGCCCGCAAGGCGTCGATGACGGGATTCCCGGTGACGAAGATGCGCTCCGTCGCGACGCCTTCCTCCAGGAGATTCCGCCGCGCCCGCGCGGTGGGCGCGAAATGAACGTCGGCCACGACCCCGGCGACCCGGCGATTCATCTCTTCCGGGAACGGTCTTCGGGGATCGCGCGTTCGCAGTCCGGCTTCCACATGAGCGACGCGGGCGCCCGCATAGAAAGCGCCCATGGCCGCCGCCGCGGCGGATACCGTGTCGCCTTGTACGAGGACCCAATCGGGCCGCCGCTCTGCGAGGATCGGTTCCAGGCGCTCCAGCACCGAAGAGGCTACGCGCGACGGCGTCTGGTTTTCCACCATGACGTCCAGATCGTGATCCGGAACGATCTCGAACAGCGAAAGCGCCTGGTCCAGCATGCGGCGGTGCTGGGCCGTGACGCAGACCCAGGAGTGCACGCCGTCCCGACGCCGAAGCTCCTGCACGACCGGCGCCATCTTGATGGCTTCCGGCCGGGTGCCGAAGACGCTCAGGACTTTGATCACGAAAATTCCTCAGCGGTGAAAATCCGTTTGGTTGCGACCCTGGCCGCGCCGTGTCTGCGTACCTGCGTGGTGACTTTTTCCGTGAACTCCGCTTCTTTCGTAGGCACGAACCTATCGACGTTCCATCGCGTTCAGCATTACTTCCTCCAACCGTGCGGCGATCCGGTTCCAATCGTGATTCGCCCGCAGGTCGTGGCGCGCTCGCCGAAGCTTGTCCCGCGGCCGGTCGGGATCCTGAATCAGCTCTCGGATCGCCGCGGCCCACTCGTCCGGCGAGGAACGGAAGTAAACCCAGCCGGAGGCCAGCCGCTCCAATTCGCGCGCCGGCGTGCAGACGACCGGCTTTTGCAAGGCCAGATATTCGAACAGCTTCAGCGGACAGGCCGCGTCGGCGACGGGCGACGGCCGAAACGGCAGCAGCGCCACGTCCAAAGCGGACATGATGTTCAACGCCTCTTCATAAGGGACGGCCCCGCTGAAATGGACGTGGCGCAATCCGCGGCGGGCCGCCATTTTGCGCGCGCGCGCCAACTCGCGTCCACCGCCGGCCAGGAGAAACGACGCCTCGGGAAGCCGCGCGGCGACGTCGAGCATCAAGTCGATGTCCACGAAATATTCGAGCGCTCCCACGAAGCCGACGCGAGGCGCGGCGAATCGGCGCCGGATTCCGCTCCCGTCCGCGCGCTCGACGGCGGCCAGGTCCACGCCGTTCGGAAGGACCACGCATTCCGGGCCGAGCTGTTCCGCCAGAACGCTGGAGGAGGTCGTCACCCGCGCGGCGCGGGAGCACAGGTTCTCCAGGACGTTCCGGGCCAGGGGCCGGATCGGCGGGCCCAGCACGCCGCCCGCTTCATGGTCCAGCATCGCCAAGAGGTCGTCGGACACGTCGAATACCACCGGGCGGTTCGATTCCGCCAGCGGCCACAGCGGCAAGTTGTAGAGGAAAAGAATCTCTTCCGGATCGCCGTCGAGCGCCCGCCGGGCCGAAAGCGCGGCGACGCCTTTCTTGAACAGTTTGTTCAGCGGCACCGGAAGGCGCCACAACGCCGCGGGAACGGGAAGTTCCTCGACGCGCAGGCCCGGCGTGTCCGTTGCTTCCACTTCCTGGAAATTCGTCTCGGCGGATCCCGGCATCGGCGGCGGTTGGAGAACTCGAACGGCGTGGCCGCGGCGAGCCAGGGCCGCCAACAGGTGGTGGTATCGAGTCCGGTTGGCGGATCGCCATCGAGCGAGATAGGGAAAGAGAATGCGCACGTCAGTCTCGCGCCCTGAGCCACACGTCCCCCTGAAGGAAGCTCCAGAGGAACGACCAGATCCAGAGGAACGGGATCAGCGCCAACGCGGGCAACTTCTTCAAGAGAGGTCCTCGCCACGAGCGAGGCGCCAAGGCGAACCCAGCGCCGTAGTATAGGGCATCCGCCAGGAGGAGGCATCCGATCAGCACGACGGCGACCTTGGCCGCCGGATGCGGCAGGAAGGTCCACGCGGCGGCCATCGTGGCGACCTTGGCCGCGAGCCAGAACGCCTTGGGTTTCAGAAACAGGGCGGCCAGAAGCGCCCAGGCGCCGGGCCCCCCGGTCAACACCAGGCGCACGACCGTCCCGGCATGCCGCCACAACGCCTCGCGCAGCCCTTGAAGCCACCGCGCGCGTTGGCGAACGAAGCCGCGGGTTCGGAGAGGTTTGGGGTCTTCGACGACCGCTTCGGGAACGAACTCGATGGAAACGCCGCGCCGGGCGACCAGCAGCGTCAACTCCAGATCCTCCACGCTCGTCCGAAGGCGCGGCGCCGCTTCGCGCAGCACCTCCATGCGAATCGCCATGCCGGTTCCGCGCAAAGGGACGCACCACTTCATCGCCTTTCGAAAACGATCACCCAGTCGCTGGGAAATCCACTCGGAATAGGCGGCCCACAGGGAGGGGAGGGAGGAGAATTCGGGCACGGGCTGAACGAACCCCTGCGCCGCGGCGGCTCTCGAGGCGAGCGCCCTTTCCAAGGCTTCGACGGCGCCGGGTCGGGGACGAGAGTCCGCGTCCAAAATGATCAACGCCTCCACGTCGGCCAAGTCCGCCGCGGCGGCCTCCAGAAACCAGGCGATCGCGGCCCCTTTGCCCGGCGGCCCGTCCGTTCGCTCGTAGACGTGGGCTCCCACCCGCCGGGCCTGCGCCGCCGTATCGTCGTCACAGCGATCGGCGATCACGTAGATCGGGATCGAGCCGCGCGTCACGCGGCCGAGATGTTCCAGAGATTCGCGAAGGAAGGATCCCTCATGGCGGGCCGGAACCAGGACGGCCAGATTCATGGTCGCGTCTCTTCGTATTCGTCCCCGGCCTTCGAATTCGCGTAGGCGTCGGCGACTTCCGCGGAAGGACCGATCCTCTTCACGCGGCCCCCGTCGAGCCACACCGCTCGGTCGCAGAGCGCGACCATTTGGTTCCGATCGTGGGATACCCACACCATCGTGGTTCCCTGCCGGCGGAATCCCTCTAGGCGGGCCTGGCATTTGGCGCGAAATCCCTCGTCTCCGACGGCGAGGGTCTCGTCCACCAGCAGGAGGTCGGGCTTCCAGGCCGTGGCCACGGCGAATCCGAGCCGGGCGGCCATTCCGGACGAATAGGTGCGCAAGGGCGCGTCCATGAATCCGCTCAGTTCCGAGAAAGCGACGATGTCCGCGAAGGCATGGTCGATTTCCGCCGGGGAGCGGCCGAGGAGCGTGGCATTGAACCGGACGTTCTCCCTTCCCGTCAGTTCCGGATGAAACCCGGCTCCGATGTCCAGCAAGGGAACGATCCGGCCGTGGACCCGCACCCGGCCGGCCGTCGGCCGGAGCACGCGCGCGATCACTTTCAGGAGGGTGCTCTTCCCCGCCCCGTTGCGGCCGACGATGCCGAACGTTTCGCCCCGGCGCACCGACAGCGTCACGTCCTGGAGCGCCCAAAATTCCCGAAACGAAACCCGATTCCGGAACCGGCGGATGGCGAATTCCTTGAGCGATGAAACCCGTTCCTGCGGGATGCGGAATCGAACCGACAAATTCTCCACGCGGATCGCGTCGGACGTCTCGGCGGCCGTCGCGAGAGGCGGCTTCCGAACGTCGCCGGTTCGAGTCTCTGTCACCATGTTACAAAATATTCTCAAAACTTATCGTAACAATCAGAGTCGATACACGATGTCATCCGCCCGGGACGTGAACACGCTCCAACCGATCACGAGCGAGACGACCGCGAAGAGCGAGGCCAATCCCAGGGTCGCGGCGTCCGGGGGACGCCCCTCGTAGATGGGCGCCCGGAAGGCCTCGACCAGATGCACCATCGGATTGAAACGCAGCGCCCACTGTAAGTCTTCGGACAGGACGGAAAGCGGATAGATGATCGGGGTCAGAAAGTAAAGCGCGGAGAGAAGTATCTGATACATGTCCACGACGTCGGTGAACCAGCTCGCCAGCGTCGAGAAGAACAGTCCGGTTCCCAGCGCCGTCATCGCCGCCAGCAGGATCGGAAGCGGGAGCCACAGCATCGCCGGCCGCACGGGCACCCCCGTGATCAGCATGACGACGATCAGGGCGGCCAGGGAGAAGAGAAGATTGACCAGACCCGATCCGAGCGCCGACAGGGCGAACGTCGTTCGCGGCAGGTAGATGCGGGTCATGAGGTGGCTTCCCCAGATGAGCTGGCTCATGGCGGCCGCCGAGGTCTGGGAGAAGAAGAGCCACAAGATGAGGCCCGAGAACACATAGACCGGATAGAACGGAATCTGAAATTTGAAGAGCTGCGAAAAAGCGATCGTCAAGACGGCCATCATCAACAACGGATTGAGCAGCGTCCATCCGATGCCCAAGATGGAACGTTTGTACCGTACCTTGATGTCCCGCTCGACGAGCTGGCGGATCAGGGCGCGGTACCGCCACGCTTCGGCCATTTCCGCGAAGAAGGCGGGCGGCCGGTTCTCGGAATCATAGGTGCAGGCCGTCGAGGCCATGTGCGGCGCATCCATCGAATTCATTCCGAATCCATGGAAGCTGCGTCCCTTTCCTCTCCTGGGGCGCGCGTCAGCGTCACCCAGACCGTCTTCAAGAGAATGACGATGTCCAGAGCCGGAGTATAGTTGAAGATATAGGCCAGATCGAAGCGCAGTTTTTCGCGCGGATGGCTGTGGTAACGGCCGTAGATCTGGGCCATGCCCGTGATGCCGGGGCGCACCAGATGGCGCAGTTCGTATCCCGGAAGCTGCGCTCGGAAACTATCGACCAGCGCCGGACGCTCCGGGCGCGGCCCCACCAGGCTCATCTCTCCCTTCACGACGTTCCACAACTGGGGCAACTCGTCCAATCCTAAGGCCCGCAGCCACCTCCCCACCGGCGTGATGCGCGGATCGTTTCTGCGCGCCAGGACGAGCCCCGTCTCCGACTCCGCGTCCGCCTTCATCGTCCGGAACTTGATCATTCGGAATCCTCGGCCTCCGCGGCCGATACGATCCTGAATGTAGAAGACCGGACCGGGCGACGTGAGACGGATGGCCGCCGCCGCCACGGCGGCGATGGGCGCGGTCAGCAGGAGCAGAAGCAACGCCGCGACCACGTCGAAGGCGCGTTTGGCGAAAGCCACCGCGGGATCTGACAAGGGAGATCGGATCTCGAACAGCCGGAGGTCTCCCAGAATCGGGCCCAGCGCCAGGCGCGAGATGATGCTGTCCCAGGTCGAAGGGACGATATAGAAGGAGATCGTCGCCGGCGTCGCTTCGAGCAAGCGCAGGACGTGATCTTCCTCGTACGAGCTGCGGACCAGATAGACCCGATCGGGCCGCGTTTCCCGCAGGACGCGGCAGACGTCCTCCAGGGACTCGTCCGTGCAGGATTGGACGTTGCTTTGCGCGGGCGAGAAGAGCGGCCGGCTTCGGGAAGGGAGCGTTCGCAGCGCCTGGAGAAAATGTTCGGTTTCCCTCCAGGGACCTAAAAGCAGGATGCGTTCGCGCCGGATGCGTTCGAGCCGTTGCACCGCTAGGCTCAACGCGAGCAGGAACGCGAAGTCCAATCCCACGTACACGAAGGCGACGGAGCGGGGAAACTCCGCCCGATCGGTGAGATATTGGATCCCCAGGAGGGGGAGCGGGGACAGAATGGCCGTCAGGCCGACGCGCGTAAAGAGAAGGCGGAACGTGACCTGTCGGAACGGATGAAAAAGCGCGCACCCGGCGGCGCCGATGAGCTGTCCCGCTCCAACCAGAATGAACCAGTAGAGGGCGATGTGGCCGCCTTCCCCGGGCATCCGATGGCGCGTTCCCCAAAGGTCGAACGTCGTGCGCGCTTGAAACGCCAATTCGTAGGAGAGTACCGCGACCGCGGGCAGGAGGACGGCGCGGGGCAGGGGGCTTTCGGCCAGGCGGGAAAGCAACGCCATGGCGCGCCGCAGCTTGCGGTCGAACCGCGCCGGGGAAATCCCCTCCCCGGCGATCCGCCGACGCATTTCGACCAGGGGCGCGCCGTTTTCGGGGTTCGCCCGGTAGCCGGAGGAGACGCTTCCGATACGCTCGACTTCGGATTGGCTATGATCCATACGCAAAAGCAACGCTTGAGGATCAATCCAGTCCCACGGAGCGGTGCCCAGGGCCTCATCCGCCATGAAGCGGATTCGCGGCGCCCCGGCAAAGGGCGCCCTGCGCGCGGGAGATTTGATCATATCATAAGAAATAGATATGTCTTGTGAATTTTTTATGTAATCGCCCGCGGTTCAGAAATTTTTGGGGAGATCGCACGTTCACCGTTGAACGTGCGTTCCGGAGCAACCGGCCGCTTGCGGCGGGGATTTTCCAGGAGCGAGCCCGTGCTTCAGAAAGGTCCGATGAACGGGCGGGGTGAGCGTTAGTGCGTCCGCGAGACGGTGCCTCCCTTGATCGACGTGACGGTCACCGTGTAGGGGCCGGCGCCGCGCACGATCCAGCGGACATGTCGCGCTCCCATCCCGGGAATGGATTCGATGCGAAGATTCCGGGGGTTCAGCTTCTGTTCCTCGGGGCGCGTGAAGAACCGGCTCTCCGACACCATTCCCGCGACCACCTCGACGTTGCGGCCTTCGATCGTCGCCCGATCCGGTGGCGTGATTTTCCGCTTCACATCCACGGCCGAGCGCGTCGGCGTCAGCTTGGGATTGGCGATCGTCGCCGTCACTTCCGTGAGTCCCCCCGCGAGCGCGCGGGTTTCGATCGAGGCCACGCTGACCTGAGGCATCTGATCGGCGTGATAGAGCGTGAATGCCATGTTGCGATGACATTCCTCTTCCAGGAGGAACGACGGAGGCTGGCGGGTCCAGTTCTTCTTGACCCCGCCGATTTCCACGACGCCGTACTGCGGGTGCTTCACTTCCTTCCACGGGACCAACCCCTCCTCGAACAGGAGATACCTGTTGAACGCGTGAAGTTCCTCCCGCCGCCCGAAGGGACCCTCTTCGCCGGACGCCCGGCGGAAGAAATTGAAATCCGTGAAGAGTTCGTTCGTGAACGCGAACACGCCGTTCATCCCGTAGAACCAGTCCAGCTCGCCCCCGTACACCTCGTAGAGCTCGTGGGCGACGTTCATGTATTTGTACCCGGGCAACATCTGCTCGCCCGCCTTTCCGATCGCGCGATACACCGCCTGATCCGCCTCTTCGTATCGATCGTCCTTGGCGCCCGGGCCGTAAAGGATCATGCCTCCGCTGTTGTGGTAGGACTGCGCGCCGGCGATGTTCGGATGCGCCGTCACGAATTCGGCGACGACTCGGTTCTCGAATATGGAAAACGGATAGCGGTACGCGCCGTGCTGCACGTGGTGGGGTTGCCAATTCCACGCCCAGTCGCGGTTCGGATCGTAATAGCCGACGCCGTCTTCGTTGACCCGTCCGTCGCCGTCGTTGTCGAAGCCTTCGGAACCCAGCAACGTATATTCGCCCCGTTCGTCCGGCTTCGCGCGGACCAGCAGGTTCGGGAAGTCGGGATGCTTCTTCCATCGGCCGTTCGGATCCGCGATCCGCATTTGGGTGATGTGGCCGTCGCCGTCCATGTCGTCCGGGCCGTCCTCGTCGAAAAATCCGTCGCGGTCGTCGTCCACGGGCCGCAGGCCGCTGCGAGGCGAGTGGGTCGAGTTGGGCTCGTACATGTGCGCGTCGCGCGCATCCGGGCTCATCATGGGGACGATGTAGAAGGCGCGCTCGTCCACCAGGCGCGTGATCGTCTCGTTCTCTCCATAGGATTCCAGCAGCATCCACGCCGTGTACGCGGCGACCTCGGTGCCTTGGATTTCGTTGGCGTGAATGCCGCCGTCGATCCAGAAAGCGGGTTTACTTTGAGGGTGGCCCTTGTCGAAGCTCGTGATGGTCATGAGCCACATCTCCCGTTTGCCGTAGGAAAGGCCCAGGCTTTCCAGCCGGCAGCGCGCGGGATGAGTCTGGGCGAGCTTTTGAAAGAGCTCGGTGACCTCGTGGGTGTCGTGGTATCGATTCCACTGCGCAGGCACGCGCGGGGCGGGAGGCGCGCCCATGGGCTTGTACGGCGGTTTGTCCTGAGCGGCGGACAGGACGGTCAGAAGAAGTGCGGTCGTCAGCGTCTTCATGTCGGCGTCCTTACTCCAGGTTGATGGTTTTCGAATCGGTCCCCACGGGCGGGCTCCAGACGGTCAGCGTGGCCTGATGCGGGCCGGCGCTCTGGGCGACGAGGAGCCACGAGATTTCCTGCTTTCCTCCGTTTCCGCCCAGCGTGTCCATCCGCCGCCGCGCGGTTCCGTCGGCGATCGACACTCCCTGAGGAAGGTCGATGCGGATTTGCAGCGGTTGAAGCTCGCGCGTTGCCGCGCCCATGTCCGACAGGGTGGGAAGATATCCCGTGTTGGCCACGGTGGCCGTGACGCGGAACACGCCGGCGTTGAGCTTCTCGACCTTGGCCTCGTGGATCGCGAGGCGCGGCAAGAGTTCCGCCAGCCGGGCCGCGAAATCCGCGTGCTTGGCCGCCAGAGAGTCGAGCTCCTTCGCCGGCGGGTTGAGCAGGTAGAAGGGCTTGAATCCACCCACGTCCACTTTCTTGTGGGGAAAGTCCGAATGCTCGATCGGCGTCCAGGGAACGAATCCGTCGATCTTGTTCTGATCGAACCACTGGAGCGCTTGGACGAGATCGTCGCCGCGCTTGTCCTCGGATTTGCGGGGGGGCTTTCCTTTGGCTTCCGGGGGAGCGTCTTCCTTCTTTTCCGGTTCGGGCGACGGGATCCACCAGCCGCGGGCGGCGAACGACCATCGGCCGTAATGGTAGTACGCCCATTCGGAAAAGGAGCCTTCTCCCTTGGGGGGTTCCGGCGCGTTCTTGCCGCCGTGGATTTTCTGATATTCGCCGGCGATGTATTCGAAGATCGGCCCGTCCCCCGAAGCCACCGCCGTCCGGATTCTGGCCTTGTCTTGTTCGGGCGTCCCGCCTTTCCACGGATGCATCAGATTGTCCTCGGGGCTGAACGAGAATACGGCGGCGACATTGGTGCGCGAGAACAGGAAATCGGCGACGGCGCGCGTTTCGATTTCCGAAACCTGGTGGGGGCCCGCTCCCGGCTTGAAGAACGGATAGCGGAAGGTGAAGTTGCGGTTGAACGAGACGCCGCCGGGGCCGTCTTCATTCCACTGCCCGTCGCGGTCGCTGTCCCTTCCCTCGGTATGGATCACGTAACGGCCCTTCTCGTTCTTCTTGGAGTCTGCCGGGATCAGGACGCGCGGATCTTTCGCGTGCGGCATGTGGGTTCCGGTTTCGTCCTCGACCCGCATCAAGGTGATCCAGCCGTCGCCGTTGAGGTCTTGGGGAGGATCCTCGCCCGATTCGCCGTCGCGATCATCGTCCGTTTCCCGCTCGTTGGCGTCGCGGTCCGCATAGGGCTTTCGGAAGGCCGCTTCGCTCGCGTCGGGGTTGGGTCGCGGGATGACGTAGAAGGTCACGCGCTGGAGCAACTCTTCCCGTTCCGACAGGAGGCGCGCCATGCGCACGGCCAGCTCGCTGCCGGCGAGGTGGGGCGCGTGAACGCTTCCGAGGATCGCGATGGCCGGCTTTTCGTCCGGCGTGCCCATGCCGACCGTCAGGAGATAGATTTCGCGTTCCCCCAGCGTCTTGCCCAGCGATGTGACGGCGACGCGCTCCGAGGCGTCGAGTTCCAGAACGCGGGCGCGGAACGTCGCGTAGTCCGCGTAGCCGTCCATCGCCTGGAACGCCGCGGGCGGACCGAGACCCGCGCCGAAGGCGGCGATGGCCGCCATGAGTCCGAGCCGAATCATGAGAGGAGCCTCCTGAAATGTCGAAGACAATACACGTCCCGGCGAAGAAGTGTTTGCGATATCTCCTCTCTTTTCGTGGTAAGATCCCCGACCTCACGCCGCGGCGGCGCGGCTCGTATGCTCTTTCGACTATTGCGTGGAGGCGCACTCGCATGATGCGGATCCTGGCGTGGGGTTCGCTGCTGCTGCTTCCGGCGGCGGCGCAAGAATCCAAGTCCGACCGAGTCGCGGCGGAGGCTCTGGACGGGGCGTGTGCGCTCATCCAGGCGGACGGGCTTCGCGCGCACCTTGAATATCTGGCGGGAGACGAACTCGAGGGCCGCTGTGCCGGGTACGAGGGCGAGCGGAAGGCGACGGAATACATTGCCAGACATTTCGAGAAGTTGGGTCTGAGGCCGGTGGGGGACAAGGACGAAAAGAGCGAACCCACCTACTTCCAGGAGTTCGATCTGCGCGGGCGCCGGCCGCGCAACACCGTGGCCTTTTGCGAGGGTTCCGATCCTCGCCTGAAGGAGGAGATCGTCATTCTCGGCGCCCATCATGATCACGTCGGCAAGGCCGGCCAGGCCAACGCGGGCCGGCGGAGCAAGGCCGGGGCGCCGCGCGAAGACAAGATCTGGAACGGTGCCGACGACAACGGATCCGGCACGGTGACGGTGCTGGAGATCGCGCGCGCCTTCATGGAAGGAAAAATCCGGACGAAGCGCTCAGTACTCTTCATGACGTTCAGCGGAGAGGAGTTCGGTTTGCTCGGTTCGCGCCACTACGTGCGGAATCCGCTCTTTCCGATCGAGAAGACCGCGGCCATGATCAACATGGATATGGTCGGCCGGAATCCGGAGAAGGAATTCCAAATCAAGGGCGTCGGCAGCGCCGCCAAGTGGAAGGAACTGGTTCAGCACGTGGGGGTGGAAACGGGGGTGTCGTTCAAGACGGTCCACGCCGTGCACGGGGGAACGGATTATTACAATTTCGCGCGGGCCAAGATCCCGACGGTCGATTTTTTCACGGACTTTCATCCCGATTATCACTGTCAGACGGATCATCCGGACAAGATCGCCTACGAGCGGATGGAGAAGATCGGCCGGTTCGTGCTGCGCTTGTTGGTCGCCACGGCGAACCTCCCGGAGCGGATGGAGTACGTTGAGACCATCGCCCAGGGGCGGGCGCCGCGCCGGGTGCTGGGCATCGGAACCGAGGAGCTGACGGCGGAGGAGCGGAAGGAGCACAAGCTCGGGGAGGACGGGGGAATCCGGGTCACTCGGGTCTCTGAGGATTCCGTGGCGGCGAAGTTCGGAATGCGAGAGGGGGACATCCTCGTCGAAATCAACGGCAAGAAATTTCCGGCGGACGATCCGGTGGCGCTGCTGCGCCGGGAGCTGGGTCGAATCAAGGACGACCAGGACGTCCCGATCGTGCTGCTCCGGAAGGGGGAGCGCATCGAGCTGAACGTGAAGTGGGAGAAGAAATGAGCCGCCCGCAAGCGGAAACTTCGATGAGGCGATGGGATCATCGCCAGTGATGCGGGAAGTGAAATCCGTGTTGTTCTATCGGTGGCGGGCCAGTTCCTCTTTGGCCCGCGCCACAAGCCCCGACAAGTGTCGGCGCGCCTCTTCCGTTCAAAGTCGCTTCATCGCGGCCGACGGTAGCGAGGCCAGGCGAGAGGGGTGACGCTTCAAAAGCTCCACGACGTCGGCGTCGTCGCGCGCCCGGGCGAACATCGCCTTGAGAGCGATGAGTTCAGGCAGCGCCGGTACGGGCAGGGGGCGAATGGCCGTCGTGCGAAGCTCGTTCGGGTTAGGGTACGTCTCGGCCCACTCGGGCGAGGTGCGGTCTCCCTCGACGCAGATGTCCAATCCGACGTCGAGGACGGTATTCTTGAAACCTTCGGCGTACCGGCGCCAGCCCGGCTCCGCTTTCAACCGTCGAATCAGCTTCGCGGCGTCATCGCGCGCGACCAAGATGTCGACGTCAGCGGTTACCCGCAGGTAGCCGTGGTGGTTGACGGCGAGGCCGCCGATGATGACGGGTGAGATTCCCTCTTCCCTGCACACGCGGCGAAGTTCTTCGGCAAGCTTTCGCTTGGCGTCGCCCGGACGGAGCGAGAAAGGTCGTCCTTTTTCCAAGGTCTCCATGGCCTCCAGGGCGCGTTCGATGCTCGAGAGCTTCACTGACGTATATTATCCCAATCGGCCGGTTACAACTGTGAAAGCCCCGCCCCCTGGGGCGGGGTGTATCCGCTTTCCGGCGGAGGGGGTCCAGAGCCCCGCCCGTTCTTTCAAAAAGTCCGATGAACGGGCGGGGCGAGCGCTACTTCACGACCGCGCCCTGGAGCAGCCGCGCCATCCCTTCGAACAGCGCGGCCAGCGTGGCCGCGGCTTCTTTCGGCGCCTCGATGACCAAGCCGCCCTTCTCGGTCGTCCGGATGGATAGGCTTGAGAAGAGGCGTTGCACCTCTTCGGGCGCCGCCGGAGAGGGACGTTCCGGCTCCGGCGCGGCGGGAGCGTCCTTCGATTCGTCCGCCGAAGCCACCAGCCGGTCCAGCTCGCGCTCCTCCACCGCCTCCAGATCCACGCCGTCCGTGTTCGCGGGCAGGTCGGGGACCTTCGCCGGCTCGACGAGCTTCTCGATGCGCGAGAGGAACGAACCGGATTTCTCGAACGCCACCTCGTTGCTCGATCCGTCGAAGAGTCCGTGGAAGAACGCCGCCTTGTTGCCGACGAGCTCCGTGATGCGGGCCTCGATGCCCGTCTCGCTCACGAGGTTGTACACGTCGATCGGCCGCTTCTGCCCCATGCGGTAGATGCGGCCGATGCGTTGCTCCAGCACGGCGGGATTCCACGGCAGCTCGACGTTGATGCAGCAATTGGCCGCGCGCTGGAGGTTGAGGCCCACGCCGCCCGCGTCGCTGGCGAAGAGGACGCGCATCGCGGGATCGTCGTGAAACTCGACGATGTTCTGCGTCCGCCGCTTCGTGCCTTCCTCGCCCGTGAAGAACCCGGCGCGCAGCCGATCGCGGTCCAGCAGGTCGCGGATCGACCAGTGCGCCAGTCTGAGCATGCGCCGCCACTGGCTGAACACGACCACCTTGCGCTCCTGCTCCAGCACGAGGCGCTCGACCAGTTCGCGCAACTCGAACAGCTTCGGGCTGCACAGGCTCTTGAGGACCGTTTCCTCGGGACGCTCCATCCGGGCGATCGACGGCCACCGCGCTTCGAACTCGAGCTGCGCCAATCCGTTCGAGATGATCCGCTGCGTGGTTAGGAGGCTCATGAGCCGCAGGAACTCGGCCTGCGTGAGCGGCCGCCGGCGGCCGATGGCCGCCAGCGCGGCGATCGGTTGGTTCAGCTCGTTGTGCTTCTCGCGCTGCTCGGGCGTCATCTCCACCGGCACCCGCGTGTCGGTTCTCGAAGGCAGTTGATCGAGCACCTCTTTGCGGATCCGTCGCAGCATACAACCGGAAAGTCGCGCTCGAAGCGTGTCCAGGTTCCGCGCTCCGCCGACTTCCTGCGTGCCGTCCACGAGCGTGGCGTGCCAGGGGGCCAGCCTCCACTTCGGCTCCAGCGCCTGATCGTCGACCCACTCGACGATCGAGGCCAGCTCTTCGAGTCGGTTCTCCATGGGCGTGCCCGTCAGCACCAGCCGGTACGGCGGGGAGAGCTTCTTGACGTAGACCGCCGTCTTGGTGGCCCAGTTCTTGATTCGCTGCGCTTCGTCCAGGACGACCATGTCCGGCTTCCACGCGTGGATCCGCTCAAGGTCGCGAAGGAGCTGCTCGTAGTTGGCGATCAGAAAGCCTTTGGTGGAAGGCCGGAAGGCTTCCTTCCGCGCTTCCGGACCTCCGTCGACGATGGCGGCCGGCGCGTCCGTGAAGATCTGCCACTCGCGCAGCCATTGCGGCTTGAGCGCCGCCGGAACCAGGATCAGGCCGCGGCGGACTCGGCCGGTCTGCCAGAGCGCGTGGGCGCACGCGATCGCCTGCGCTGTTTTGCCCAGCCCCATGTCGTCCGCCAGGACGAACCGGCCGCGCGCCAGGAACTGCTCCACGCCCTGAAGTTGGTAGGGGTAAAGCTTCTGCTTGAGCGTGCGGAGCGACGCGCGCAGGTCCTTAAGCGTGTGCGCGCCCAGGATCACCTGATTCAGCCGGTTTCGCTCGGCCGCGAGAAGGGCGTGGAGCGGGGGATCGCGCTTGACGCGTTGCAGATCTCGGACCAGATTCAATCTTCGGGCGGGATCCGAAGCGCACGCGCTTTTCAAGATCCAGTCGCCGTTTCCGCCCGGCCGGAACCAGCTCCGGATGTCCGCGTCGGGCGGCTCAGCACCGATCCATCGAATCCGCTCCATCCATTCTCCGGGCCCCGTCAGCGGGCGGACGGGATCCCAGGCGAGCCCCGCGCGTTTCGTGGGCAGGCTTTCCATCGCCAGCTCGAGCTTGCGCGGGCTGGACGCGATGTCCTCGAGGATGACCAGCAGATGCTTGCACAGCGCCAGCGAGCTGCGAAGAAAGTCCGGACAATCGCAGCTCCCGCGCGGCGGATCCACCCCGTCGAGCCGCGTGCGGTACGGGCGATCCGTCGAGCCTTTCCGCCGAGTGGCATAGAAGCCGAGAACGCGTCCTCCGGGGGGGCGGTCCGCGATCGTGAGCTGGTCTTTTCGAGCGAACGAGAGACGGCGGAGCAGCGCCTCCATGGCTTCGCGCTGCACCGGCCAGTCGGCCTCGCGAGTGACATCCAGGACGTGCTTCACCAGAGGTGCAGCCGGGATCGAGCCGGTTTTGCGGTGCGCTCGCGACAGGAGTGTCTGGTAGGCTTCCGACGTTTCGGAAGCGGGCGACTCAACGGGGAGCGGTTCGAGAGCCGGAATGTGTGGACGCATAACCCCTCCTCTCCACGCGGTGGATGTGAATCGTAGTACGGAACTCCTCGGCCTTCAAACGCTACAATAAGTTTTGAGAATTATTTGTAACAGGCCGCCGGAAGTCGAGCAGATACTCGAACGTGACGCCCATCGTGATGTAGTTCGACGGCCATCCGAAGATGCCGACGCGGTTCACGATGTTCGTGCGGTCCCAGATGATGATGTTGCGGAGCTCGTACCCGGCGCGGCGGAGCGCCTCCACGATGACGATGTGAAGGGTGACGCGCCGGTCGTTCCACCACATGTCCGGAACGTTGACGACGCAGTGCGCCTTGGGCTGGAGAAGCGGAAGGAGTCCGCGGAAGACGGACTCCATCGCGGCGCCGTAGGCGGCCTCATCGAGCGTGCCCAAGTCGCGTGCGTCCTGGCTGTACTGCTCGACCTTCCCGAGTTGCGCATTCCGGCGATCGTACGTTCGCCGGCTCTTGTTTTTTCGCGGACGGTTGAGAAGGTTCGCGTAGGGGGGCGACGTCAGGAGAAGCTTGACGCGCCCCGGCTCCAGGAAGGCGGGGATGGATCTCGCGTCCGCGCACACGGGGCGCTGCGCCGTTCCGTCCTCCGGTTCGACGTTCAGCCGCTCCTCGCACAGCTTCACGTACCGGTTCTGAAGATCGAATCCCGCCGCGTTCCGCCCCGCGTCCCGCGCGGCCACCAGCGTCGTCCCGCTGCCGGCGAAGGGGTCCAGCACGAGTTCTCCGCGGTGGGTGAAGAGGTCGATGGCCCGCCGGGCGAGCGCGATGGGAAACGCCGCCGGGTGAACGCGCTTGTCGCGGACGTCGCGTTTCTCGTACGCGAACCGCCAGACCCCGAGCTGGCTCTTCATCCATTCCTTGGGGGGAATGCAGCTCAGGTGTTTGGCGGGACAGGCACAGGTGCGTTCCCACGGAAGATCCAGGAACGTCGCGGGGGGGGCGGCGGATGGCATCACATCGGCCCCGTCTTCACCTCGATTTCCTTGACCTCGATCATCCAGGCGTCCATCTGGCGGCGGTTCACCGCGAGCGAGAATTCGTAACGTCCGAATTTCGGGAAGACGATCTGCATGTCCAGCACGAGCTGTACCGTGCCGCCCTGGGGAGGGATTTCGAATTTTCCGTCCAGGTCCTGAGCGACCGGCTTGCCATCGTCGTCCACGCAGCGGATCCGGAATTCATGCGGCCCCGATTCGCCCGGCTCGGACAGGACCCTCGCGACCATGGCGCCTTTAAAGAACAATGGCCGTCCTTTCGCAATGTTGACGGTTGTGATGCCGCCGCGCAGGAGACTGAAGGTTCCGTCGGGATGCATGGACGCCGCATCGGCCATGATGATGTGGGCTTTCACTCGGTCCTCCCCGGTCTGACGAGCGCACCATATCACCTCGATTCGCGCGAGGGAATATGAAAAGCGGAGCGGAGAGAATCTTTTCGCTATACTGGCCGGACGCGCGGGAGGGATTCATGACGGAATCGGTGGAATACGGACCGATCGAGAGTCCTCACGAGGAGAAGATCGTCCGCGTCACGGTGCCCGAGATGGACGCCATCCTGGGCCGGCCGTTCCGGATTCTCGATGACGGTTTCGTCCGCGTGGTCGATTACCTGGGGGGCGACGAATCCATCGTCCAGGCCGCCCGGGTCTCGTATGGACGCGGGACGCGCCGACTTCACGAGGATCGGGGGCTCATCCGCTATCTCATGCGCCACCAGCACACGACCCCTTTCGAGATGTGCGAGATCAAGCTGCACGTCCGGGTCCCGATGGATGCGTGGCGCCAGTGGATTCGCCATCGCACGGCCAATGTGAACGAATACAGCACCCGCTATTCGATCGCCATCGACAAGTCGCAGGCGACCTCTCCGGACGCGTGGAGGCGCCAGGCGAGCGGCAATCGGCAGGGGAGCGAGGGGCTCATCCCGCCGGAGGTCGGCGCCCGGCTTTCCGAGCGGGAACGCGAGCTTCAGCGGCTCGCCCGCCAAATCTATGAAGAACGCATCGAAGGCGGCGTGGCCCGCGAGCAGGCGCGAAAGGATCTGCCGCTCTCGACCTATACCGAAGCCTACTGGAAGGTCGACCTCTGGAATCTGCTTCGGTTTCTGGGCCTGCGCATGGATCGGCACGCGCAACAGGAAATTCGGGAATACGCCTGCGCGATCGGTCACGAGATCGTGGCCGCATGGGTGCCGGTGACCTGGCAGGCGTTCCTGGATTACACCGTCCACGCCGTGCGATTCTCCTCGCTGGAGGCGGAGGTGCTCAAGCGTCTTCTGTCGGGCGACCCGGCGGGAGCCTCCGATCTGGCCCGCTCCTATGGGTGGCTCGAGAGGGACGAGGCCAAGGGCAAATGGAAGCGTCACCGGGAGCGGAGCGAGTTTGAAGTAAAAATGCGGGAGCGTTTCGGATACGCCGTTTCATGGAGTCGCTGACCGGGGCGCCCGCCCTCGTGACAAGAAGGTTTTCGCGCGAATCTTTGGAGCATGGCGGGCAGGTACGGAATTCCCCGGTCGGACACCATGGAGTATGAGCTTTGCTGAGGGACCGAAATGCTGGCACAAAAATTGCAAGATGCACCAAAGATGGCGATAAGAATTCGAGAAAGTGAGTGCGACAACTGCGGCGCCTGCATCGAGGTGTGTCCCGTTTCCGCCATCGAGCCGCCCGACGGAAAGACCGGACCTCAGACGTGCCGCGTCGTGTGGGAACGATGCACCGAATGCGTGGGGTACCATGCCGGTCCCCGATGCGCGGAAATGTGTCCCTTGGAGTGCATCGAGTCGGATCCGGAGCATCTGGAAAATCGGGATGTGCTGCGGCGGAAATGGCACGCCCGTGCGAAGGAAATGCGGTTCGAATAGAGTCGCGACCTGCGGAATATCCCGCGCCCGCCGCGGATTTGTGCGCCCGCGCTACGATCCCAACAAGCCCGAAGCGACGCCCGCCGCCAAGAGAAAAAGCATCGCCGCGACCACGCTCTGAACCGTCCGCATCGTGACCTTCTTCATCAGCCTCGCGCCAACGTAGGCTCCCATCAGGGCGGACAGCGTCGCGGCCGCCACGATGGATATGTTTTGCGAGGCTTCCGCCCAGGATAGGGTGTTCCCGTACGTGACGAGCCGCGCCACGTCCACCAGGACGGCGATGACCACGTTCGTGGCGATGAACGATTCCTTCGTCAGGGCTTCCTTGAAGCGCAGCAGAAAGGCGGACCGCAGCGCCCCTTGCAGACCGGAGATTCCTCCGATGAACCCGCTCAACGCCCCGCCCACGGGAAGCCAGCGGGGCGGAATGGAAGTCCTTTGGAATCGGGGAAGCGTTTCCATCATCGCCAAAACCATCATGAGGGTTCCGACAACCAATCCGACCGGTCGAACCCGATAGACGTGATCACCGAGGCGATACTGGCCGAGGGGAGGGAGGTCTACCATGTATCCCAGGAGAAGAGCTCCAAGAAACGCGAAGGGAACGGCCGGCAATCCGAAACGAAGAACCAGCTTTGGGTCCGCTTGAATCCCCACGAGCCCGAGCTTGAATATATTGTTCGCCAAATGGATGACGGCGGTCAGCGCCACCGCCGTCGGGATCGGAAAGAAAAATGCGAACGCCGGCAGAAGAAGCGTGCCGAGCCCGAATCCGGAGAAGAGCGTCAAAGCGGACGCGGTCAGCGCGACGGCGCACAGGATGGCGTAGTCCATTTCAAACTCCGCTGTGGCGCGGGCGCGATCCTTTCCTTTGCGAGATACGGGGCGGCCCGGGTCGAAATGGCCCTTCGGCTACCCGTGACGAAACAATCCGATGTGCCCCACTCCGCCGTCCATTCGGCTCGCCAGGATCGGGCATCCTCCTTCGCGAGATGCCGTAGCGCGTCGCCCGCCTTCGCCGGCTGTCGAGGTTGGCTTCGGCGTGGCATTCGCTTGGCTGCTCGCCTTCGGCGAGCGTAGGCGAATGGGCCTGCGGTTCTCCTCGCGGAAGGATGCTTGCACTGAGCGAGCGATGCGCAGCATCGCGAGTCGAAGTGGACCTGAAGGGATTCGAACCCTCGACCTCGGCAATGCGAGTGCCGCGCTCTCCCAACTGAGCTACAGGCCCACGATGTGATCCGCGAGGCGTGAATTCTAGGAGTCCCCCGGCGGGATGTCAAAACACCCCGAGTGTTACAAATAATTTTGAGAATAGATTGTAACGCTTCTGTTACAATAAATTCTCAAAATTGTTTGTAACGTCAGTACCAGGAGCGCGCTTTCAGGTGGGCTACCGCCTCCTTGAGGATCAGCGGAAGGCTCAACGCGATCGTGTAGTGATCGCCCTTCAACCAGCGGATCTTCGCCCCCCCCATCGCCTCCGCCAACTTCTCCGTCGACGACCGCGGGACCACCTGATCCCGCTCCGCGTTGAACATCAACGTGCCGTACGGATCGATCCGGTCCGCATACGTCAGGGGATCGATCGCGCGCAGGCGCGGCGCCAATTTCTCCCGCGTCCATCCTTCTTCCAGCAGGCGCTCGCGAACTTCCCGCACCTCCCGGGAATCGTTCAGCACGATGCCCGGCAAATCGCCCCCGCCCAGCACGAACACGTTCCGCGAGAATCGGGGCTCCACGCCCGCCGCAAGCGCCCCCACCACCGCCCCCAGCGAAACTCCGAATAGCCCCACGCGGGTCGGATCGATGTCCGGCCGGGACGCCAGCCATTCGCCCGCCCGCCGGATGTCTTTGACGGCCTGGTGGAAGTTCGCGATCGTCCCTTCCATGTCCGGCGTGATCATCTCCGTGCGGCGCTGGGGATCCTTCGGTCGCCGCTTCCCGTAGTGCGGCATGTACAGGAGCATGCTCGCGATTCCACTTTCCGCCAGCTTGTATCCCACGAAATGGAGCGGGTCGAACGTTCCCTTGAGATAGTGAAGGATGATCACGCCGGGCTTTCGAACGGATCTCTCTTCGGACTTCGGCCACCACACCCGGCCCCATACGGTATTGTTCTCTTCGACGTCCGTCGTCACGGCCGAAGGGAACGTCAGATCGTAGATGGACACCTTCTCTTTCTCGTGCACGGGGTGAAGCTTCCATTCGAACGCGTCGGGCGGAACGGCGAACGCGCGCAAGGCGGTCGGGGCGTCCAACACCGGCCTCGGCCGGCACATGCCGGCGCGCACTCCGTCCTGCACGGCGAGCGGCGCCGCGAGCAGCAACCCCAGGACGAATCTCATGGCGTGATTATAACGAATCGTCCCCGGCGGCGATATTCCCCGCGCCCTTTCAACGATGGGCCTTGGCCTTGGCGCGGCGAAGTCTACGGTGGCCGTTTCGGGAGGTCGGAACCGAGGCCGGCCGCAACTCGGTCAGAATCTCGTCGGCTCCGCGGGCTCGAAGCAGGGTTTCGAGCATCTCGGCCAGTTCGCGCGGCGAATCGGCCGCGCCCGTCGCCTCGGCCCGGATCAGTTGCGTTCCATCCGGAAAACCCAGCGCCGCGATGAGGCGAAGCAGGCCGTCCTCGCCGATCTCGCCATGGATGCCCAGCGGCACCTGACATCCGCCCTCCAGCCTTCGCAACAGCTCCCGTTCCGCTTCCGTCGCTGATGCGGTCGTCGGATGATGCAGCGGGCCAACGATTTCACGCATCGTCTTGTCCTCGGCGCGGATCTCCAGGCACAGGGCACCCTGCCCGACGGCGGGAACGATCGTCTCTTTGGGAAGCGTTTGGTAGGAAACCCCGCCGGCGCCGTGCAGCCGCCGAATTCCAGCCGCCGCCACCACGATGCCCGCGAGGCGGGATTTGGGGGCCCGCAGTTTCGCCAGCCGCGTATCGAGGTTGCCCCGAAGTTCTTCGACGCGGATATTCCGATACGTCGCCAGCAGCAGGGCGCGCCGGCGGGGACTGGATGTCCCGATCACCGACCCCGGGGCGAGGCGCTCGATCGGCACGAAGCCGCGGCCGACAAACGCATCCGCCGCCTCCTCGCGCTGCAATACCGCCCCCAACACGAGCCCCTCGGGCAACGCGCTGGGCATGTCCTTGAGCGAGTGAACGGCGCCGTCCACTTGGCCCTTCAAGAGCGCTCGCTCCAGTTCCTTGACAAAAACCCCCGTCCCCGCGTTCCGCAGTTGGACCGCTCCGGTAATCCGGTCGCCTGTCGTGCGGATCACGACCGGAACGAATTTCAAAGAGGGATGGTGTCCCTGAAGCTTCGCAATGACTTGATTCGTTTGCGTGAGGGCGAGGGGGCTTCCCCGGGTGGCCAGCTTGATCGTCGTTCGAGTCACTTAGTTTGTTAACTAAATGACTTATTTTAGTGTGTAGAAAACCTGTTGTCAACGTGGCGATGAATCATAACCTATTGAAGACAAAATGGTTACTTTATTCTAAACAGCTTGGTTACGATCTCCAGGAAATTGACGGGAGTGGAACCGTCGCGGGCCGCTTCCTTGATCGCGGTGGTAGGTCCGTGCAATATCTTGTTGGTCACGCGCTTAAGAAGGTATTCGATTTCCTGGCGCTGATCCGGAGACAACGCACCCAATTTGGGCCATGTTTTGCGAAGCTCTTCGTCGGCCATGGCGTGCTGGGCGTCCCGGAGGCGGCCGACCACCTCATGGACGTCCGCCTCGCCCAGCTCTTGCAGCGCTCGGCGCGCCTCCGAGTCGATGAGCGGTTCGCATCGCGCCAGCTCATGCTCGCGCTCCGAGATGTTTTGGGCCACGATCCCCTGCAAGTCGTCGATATCGAAGAGGTAGATATTCTCGATTCGATTGACTCCAGGATGGACGTTGCGCGGAACCGCGATATCGATGAATACGATGGGCTCCCCTCGGCGCGCCCGCACCGCCGTTTCGACCATGTCCGGGGTCACGCAGAACTCGGAGGAGCCGAGACAGGTGATGACGACGTCGGCTTCCGGCAGCGTACCGGCGAGACGGTCCAATCCCACGGCACGGCCGCCGAAACGCGCGATGAGGCGCTCGGCATGCTCCACCGTGCGGTTCACGACCAGCGGATCGAGCGTCCCGCGTTCATGGAAGGCGGCCAGCGTGAACTCGCCCGTTTCGCCCGCTCCCACGATCATCACCCGTTTCTGGGCCAGGTTTTGAAACACCTTGCCCGCCAGGCGCGCGGCGACGGCGGGAACGCTCGCCCCGCCGGCGCCGATCGCGGTCGTCGTATGGATCTGCTTGGCCACCCTCAAGGCGCGCTGGAACAAGACATTGAAAACGCGATCGGCGTGGCCGGAGTCTTTGGCGACGCGGTAGGCTTCCTTGACCTGCGCGATGATCTGGGTTTCACCCAACACCATGGCGTCCAGGCCGCCGGCGACGCGAAAGAGATGCCGGATCACGTCCAAGCCCGCGTGCCGATAGAGGACGGAAGCGATGGCGGAGTCCGGCACGCCGCGCTGTAGCGCCAGCCAATGAGACGATTCCATGGCGCCCGCCGCGCCTTCCGCTCGGACGGTATACAGCTCCACCCGGTTGCAGGTGGATAGGATGACCGCTTCCGCGGCGCCGGTCGCGCGCCGCAACTCCGCCAGCGCTTCCGGCAGGCGCGCCTCTTCGAAAGAGAGCTGTTCGCGCACCTCGACGGGAGCGCCGCGATGATTCACTCCGACGACCGAGAGCTCCATCACGGGTACCGGTGGAAGTGGCTCCAAAAGGAAGCGACCCAGGACGTCGCCATCACGATCACGAAACAGGCCACCGAGGCCAGGGCCGTGCGCCGGCCTTTGAACGCGGGGACGAAACTCATTCCGAAAACGATCACGTAGAAGATCCAGGAGACCGTCGTCAGCCAAACCTTGGCGTCCAAGCGCCAGCTCGCTCCGCTGAGCACTTGCCGCCCGTACAGGTAGCCGAGCACGATGCCCGCGGTCAGAAGCACCAACCCTGCGGCCAGCGCCCGGAGGGTCAATCGATAGGAGGTCTCCAGCGACGGCATCATCCCCAAGAGCGACGGCCCGGTGCGCGCCTTGAGTTGGCGATGCTCGATCAGGTACAGGATCGAAGCGACGAACGCTACGCCGAACACGGCATATGCGCCTAACGTCAGAAACACGTGCACTCCCACCGCAGGATGCATCAAGTTCCGTTCAGGGTGTTCGTCCGGCATTCCGATGGCGGCGGCGAAAAGGAGGGGGGCCAGCGCCACCGGCAAGGCGCCGATCATCAGGACGGACAGTCCGCGCGTCAGATCAATGCTCAGCGCCGCGCCGACGATCAGCACGGCCACCATCAGCAGGGTGTCGAATCGCGAGACGAGCGGCAGACCTCCGAATTCCATGCCGCGGCGGAGCTGAAGCGCCAGCACGAGCAGCGTCGCCACGATGGCCAGAATTCGAGCCGACCCCAGCATGGAGGGCGATTCCCGGCGGGTCGCGAACAGTCCCAGCGCGCTGGCCGCGGCCAGTCCCAGGATGGATACGTGCAGCAGAAGGGGGGTCAACATACCTGGAGTCGTAAAAGAATTATAGAAAACGGGGCCCCGGCGGGCCAGAGGCCAACGCGGCGATTGCGCGCGGCTTCCGGGGTTGATCTAATTTGTTCGATGGAAACGCGGGTGATCCGGACGGATCCGGAGCAGTTCGATCCGGAGTTGCTCATTCCCGCCGTCGAATGTCTGAAAAACGGCGGGATCGTGGGGCTGCCGACGGAGACGGTGTACGGCTTGGCGGTCAACGTGGATTATCCGGGAGCGCTGAACCGCCTGCTGGAATTGCGGGCGAGCCCGTCCGACAAACGGGTCACGATTCATGTAGGCTCCGCGGAAGACGCGGAGCGCTATGCGCGCGTCGCTCCCTGCGGCGTGGGGCGGCGGTTGATGTCCAAGTTTTGGCCGGGTCCGCTGACGATCATTTTTCCGGCCGCGGAAGGCGGTGACGTGGGCATCCGCTATCCGGCGCTGCGCGTGGCCGCGGCGGTCCTGCGGATGTCGAAAGTTCGCGTGGGCGTTCCCAGCGCGAATCGCAGCGGCGAGCCGCCCGCTCGAACGGCGCAGGAAGTCCTGGAGCGGTTCGGGGGTCGCATCGACGTGGTCATCGACGCGGGCCCGTCGCGCCACGGGAACGCGTCCACGGTGGTGCGGGTCGCCGGCCCCCGGCCTGAGATCGTTCGCGAAGGCGCCATCCCGCGCGCCGTGCTGGACGAGGTCGGATACTATTCCATTCTTTTCGTGTGCACCGGCAACACGTGTCGCAGCCCGATGGCGGAATGCCTGTTCCGCCGGGCGCTGGCCCGGCGGCTGCGGACGGACGACGCCGGACTGGAAGCGCTCGGGTATCGGATCGGTTCGGCGGGAACGCTCGCGCTGGAAGGGGGGCGCGCCACGGAGCATACGCTGCACGCGCTTCGGGAGCTGGGTCTGGATGCGTCGGACCACCGTTCTCGGCCGCTGTCGATCCGGCTGGTTCAGGACGCGGATCGGGTTTACGTCATGACCCGGCAACACCGGGAGACGGTCCTGGAATGGTTGCCGGAGTGCGCGGAGCACGTCCGCCTTCTCGATCCTTCGGGTGCGGACATCGAGGACCCGATCGGGCAGGATCTGGCCCGCTATCGGGAATGCGCCCGGCGGCTCGTTCCTTATGTGGAACAACGCGCGGAGGAGGTTCCATGAGAGTGGCGATCGGCGCGGACCATGCGGGGTTCGAGGACAAACGTCGCCTAGCGGAGGTGTTGAGCTCCTGGGGACACGACGTGGAGGATGTGGGAACGTTCAGCTCCGAATCATGCGACTATCCCGATTTCGCGGAGCGCGTGGCGCGGGCCGTGGTGGACCAGCGGGCCGAACGCGGCGTGCTCGTCTGCGGGACGGGAATCGGGATGTCCATCGTCGCGAACAAATTCAAGGGCGTTCGGGCGGCCGTCGTGACCGATGCGTTCACGGCGGAAGTGAGCCGCGGCCATAACGACGCCAATATCCTGTGCATGGGAGCGCGCGTCACGCCGCTTTCGGACATGGAGCGATTGCTCCGGATCTTTCTGGAAACCGCCTTTGAAGGCGGCCGTCACGCTCGACGGGTGGAGAAGATCAACAAGCTGGAGTAGTCCGGAGCGCCCGCCGGGCCCCCTTTCTCCCTCCCGAGACTCTCGGGGCGCGTCCACCCACGTCCGTGAATTCTCGCCGACACCCATTTGTTCCGCAACGCGCCCGGCGTCCGAAGCATCTAGAGGGTGGAGGCTTCGAACGGGGTGCGGGAGGGGTTCGGGCGCGGAAGGAGGAGTTCCCATGCGCAATGGAAAGGTCATGGAAAAAGAATGGAAGTCCGCTCGGCGCTGGAAGGGAGTGACGCGGCCCTACACCGCCGACGAGGTCGAGCGCCTTCGCGGCACCGTGCGCTTTGAGCATACGCTGGCGCGCCAGGGGGCGGAGAAGCTATGGAAGCGGCTTCACGAGGATCCGTATGTCGCCGTTCTGAGCGCGCTGACCGGCAATCAGGCGATCCAGGAGGTCCGGGCCGGGCTGAAGGCCATCTACTTGAGCGGCTGGCAGGTCGCGGCGGATGCCAACGGTTCGGGTCACATGTATCCCGACCTCAGCCTTTACCCGTCGGACAGCGTGCCCGACGTGGTGCGCCGCCTCAATCGGGCTCTCTTACGCGCGGATCAGATCCATCACATGAGGGGCGACGAGTCGATCGATTGGCTGGTGCCGATCGTGGCCGACGGCGAGGCGGGCTTCGGAGGTCCGTTGCACGTTTTCGAGTTGATGAAGGCGATGATCGAGGCGGGGGCGGCGGCCGTGCATTTCGAGGATCAGCTCAGCTCGGTCAAGAAATGCGGCCACTTGGGCGGCAAAGTTTTGGTCTCGACGAGTGAGTTCATCCAGAAGCTCGTCGCGGCCCGATTGGCGGCGGACGTCTCGGGAGTCAGCGCGATCCTGATCGCCCGCACGGATGCCCTGAGCGCCGAGTTGATGACCCAGGACATCGATCCGCGCGACCGCGAGGCGCTCGCGGGAGGGCGGACGCCCGAAGGCTTCCATCGGATCCGGGGAGGGTTGCGGATGGCGATCCGGCGGGCGCTGGCGTATGCGCCGTACGCGGATATGCTCTGGTTCGAAACCTCGAAACCCGACGTGGAAGAGGCGCGGCGCTTTGCGGAGGCGGTTCATTCCGTCCATCCGGGAAAGCTGCTCGCGTACAATTGTTCCCCCTCGTTCAATTGGAAGCGGAGCTTGGATGAAGCGGCGATCGAGGCGTTCCAGAAGGAGCTGGGCGCGCTGGGATATCGGTTCCAGTTCGTGACGCTCTCCGGGTTCCACGCGCTCAATCATGCCGCGTTTCGCTTGGCCAGGGAGTATGCGGCGCGCGGCATGGCGGGATATTCGGACTTGCAGCAGGCGGAATTTCTGGAAGAGCGATGCGGATACGAGGCGGTGCGCCACCAGGAATTCGTGGGAACCACCTATTTCGATGCCGTGCTTCAGGCCGTCTCGGCCGGCGGAGCCTGCACGACCGCCATGTCCGGGTCGACGGAGGAGGCTCAGTTCGCCCGCACCGCTTCTTAGTTTCGGACGTTTAGTACGACTTATTCTGTTACAAATTATTTTGAAAATTATTTGTAACGTTACGATAAGTTTTGAGAATTAATTGTAACGGAT
>JACQVR010000058.1 GCA_016209705.1 Planctomycetota bacterium | reverse complement strand
GTTACAAAAAGTTTTGAGAATTAATTGTAACGGTCGGGGCGCGCAACTCGGGGGAGCCGAAAGGGGTTACATTCGACGGACCCCAACCTGAGCGAGGACCTTATGCGCTTCATCGCCGTCCTTGTCATCGCCGGAGCCGCCGCGTTCCAGCCGCCGCCGCAAGAGCCGGAACCTTCATCCGCCAGCGGACGGGAGCTGATCGATCAAGAAATTCAGCAGAAGTGGAAAGACCTCGGCCTCAGGTCGGCCGGTCCTGCCGACGAGTCCGAGTTCTTGAGGCGCGTTTATCTGGACCTTGCCGGAACGATCCCCTCCCTCGATCAGGTGGAGGCATACTTCAAGAGCCATGGCCCGGACCGGCGGGCCCGCCTCGTGGATGAAATCCTGGGCAGCAAGCGATTCGCCGAAAACTGGGCGGAGATCTGGTCCGGCCTGCTGGTGGGCCACAGCGACGGGAACATGGGGGGACTGGTCCGGATCGGCGTGCAGGCGGCGCTCAAGTCCCACTTCGCCAGAAACACTCCGTACGACGAGTTCGCCCGCGCCGTCATCACGGCGGACGGCAAACTACCCAACCTCCGGGGGAAGGCTCGGGGTCGCATGATGGGCGACGACCGGGACGGAGCGCTGCCGGAAGGCGTCAACGGTCTCGTCGCCTTCTACGTGGGCGCTCAGCGGCAAGCGGGCCGCGAACTGCCGCTCAACCTGGCCGGCCGGTTCTCGAAACTTTTTCTGGGCACTCAAATCCAGTGCGCGCAATGTCACGATCATCCGTTCGACAAGTGGACGCAGGAGGATTTCTACGGCATGGCGGCGTTCTTCACACAGGTGACGGTCCGCCGCGAAGCCAAGAACGACAAGGAGCAGGCGTTCGTCGTCGGCGACGCGCCGGGGCCTCGACGCCGGCGCGGGATACCCATCCCCGATTCGAAGAAGCCGCCGATCCCGCCCACCTTCCTGGGCACCCGGGAGAATCCTCGACCCGGCGAATCGTTCCGAAGCGCGTTCGCCCGATTCCTGACCGCGAAGGGGAACCTGCAATTCGCCCGCACGGCCGTGAACCGAACGTGGGCCCACTTCATGGGCCGCGGCCTGGTCCATCCACCCGACGGATTCGACGAGAAAAATCTCCCGTCCCACCCGCGACTTCTGGACGCGCTGGCCAACGATTTCATCGAGCACGGCTATGATCTCCAATGGCTCCTGCGCGAGATCGCCTTGTCGAAAACCTATCAGCAAACGTCCAAGGCCAGGAAGCGCACGTTCGAAATGGAGAAGTACTACGCCGTCGCTCACGTGAGGGCCTTGACGCCCGAACAGATCGTTCATTCGCTCGTCACCGCCGCGACGGTATCCGGAGACGCGACCTCCGTGCTCCGCCCCCGCCAGCTCCTTGCCATATTCCGCGAGTTCCGCTACGCCTTCGGCGACGACGAAGGGGCCGAGGTGCTGGAGTTCCAAGGAACGATTCCCGCGGCGCTGGTCATGATGAACAGCCCGGCGATCCAGAAGGCAACAATGGCGACCGCGCGCGGGGGCCGGCTGGCTTCGATCCTGGCGAAATACGGACGGCCCGCCGATCGGGTGCGGGCGCTGTTCGCCGCGGTGTACGCCCGGACGCCCACGCCCGCCGAGGCCGCCCGCTACGGCCCGGTCGCCGCCAAAGGCGCCGAGGGATGCGAGGACATCTACTGGACGCTGCTCAACTCCAGCGAGTTCCTCTTCAATCATTGACGCGGAGCGCCCGGATGCGCTATCCGTGATGCGTTCCATCACGGAGCGCCATCATGGTCGACACCGTCATCGAGCCGATTCTTCAAAGCGAACTCCAGGGCATCCGCGACGCCGGCCTCCAGAAAGAGGAGCGCGTGATCACGGGCCCTCAGGCGGCCCGGATCCGGGTGGGTTCGCGCGACGTCCTGAACTTCTGCGCCAACAATTATCTCGGGCTCTCGTCGCATCCGGAGCTGATCGCGGCCGCCCACCGGGCGCTGGACACCCACGGATACGGACTCTCCTCCGTGCGCTTCATCTGCGGCACGCAGGACCTTCACAAGAAGCTGGAGGAGGCGATCGCGTCGTTCCTGGGCATGGACGACGCCATTCTCTACACGTCCTGCTTCGATGCCAACGGCGGGCTCTTCGAAACGCTGCTGGGCGAGAAGGACGCGATCATCTCGGACGCGCTCAACCACGCCAGCATCATCGACGGCATTCGGCTGTGCAAGGCGGAGCGCCTGCGGTACGCGCACGCCGACATGGGCGAGCTGGAGCAATGCCTCCAGAAGGCGCGGACCGCGCGCGTGCGCCTGATCGCCACCGACGGCGTCTTCTCGATGGACGGAGACGTCGCCAATCTTCCCAGAATTTGCGAGCTGGCGGAGACGTATCAGGCCCTGGTGATGGTGGACGATTCGCACGCCACGGGATTCATGGGCCGGACGGGCCGCGGCACGCCCGAGCACTGCGGCGTGGCGGGACGCGTGGACATCGTCACGAGCACGCTCGGCAAGGCGCTGGGCGGCGCGGCCGGTGGTTTCACGGCCGCCCGCGGCTCCATCGTCCGCATGTTGCGGCAACGGTCCCGGCCGTATCTCTTTTCCAACACGCTTCCGCCGCCGATCGCCGGCGCCGCACTCAAAGCGATCGAACTCATCGGGCGGACGACCGACCTGCGCGACCGCCTCTTCGAGAATACCCGGCACTTCCGCGCCGAGATCGTGAAGCGGGGATTCACCGTCAGGCCCGGGGAAACCCCCATCATTCCCATCATGCTGTACGACGCGAAGCGGGCCCAGCAGTTCGCGCGCGACATGCTGGAGGAAGGGGTCTACGTCATCGGGTTTTCCTATCCGGTGGTTCCCAAAGACCAGGCCCGCATCCGGGTCCAGATCAGCGCCGCCCACACGCGGGAGCATCTGGATCGGGCGCTGGAGTCTTTCGAGAAAGTGGGGCGGCGCCTGGGGGTCCTCGCGTAGGGATCTTGTCCTCGCGAGAGCCCGTTCGTATCATCTGCGGACCGGTCGGAGGCTCGCCTCATGAAACTCGCCGCGTTCCTGGCTCTGTCCGTCGCCTTCCTTCGCGCTCCCCAGGATCAGGAGCTGGGCATCCGGATCGAGGTCGATGAACTGATCCTGGACAACGGCCTGAAAGTGCTGACTGTCGAGCGGCCCAACGCCCCGCGCGTGTTCGGCGCGCTCTACTGGAAAGTCGGCTCCGTGAACGAGCGCCCGGGAATAACGGGATTGTCCCACTTCTTTGAACACATGATGTTCAAGGGGACGGACGTCATCGGCACGACCGATCCGAAGCGCGACCGGGAGCTGAACGCCCAGATCGAAGAAGTGATGGGAAAGATCCGCGACCTCAAGCTGGCGGGGTTGGAGGCGATCCGCCGGGGGCTTCCGCTTTCCGAGAAGGCGCGCAAGGCGGGCGTCACGATCCGGGCCGAAGACGAGGCGACGTGGCAGGCGCTTCAGAAGGATTATGAACGGTACATCGAAGAGCAGAAAAAAATCTCCATCGGCGAACATCTGTCCCGCATATTCCAGGACCAGGGCGGCACCGGGCTGAACGCCTCCACCTACTACGATTGGACCCGATACTACGTGGAATTGCCGGTCAACAAAGTGGAACTCTTCTTCTGGCTGGAATCCGATCGCTTTCTCAATCCGGTCTTCCGCGAATTCTATCCGGAGCGGGAAGTGGTCAAGGAAGAGCGCCGGATGCGCTACGAATCCACGCCGACCGGACCGGTGTTCGAGGCGTTTTCCGCGCAGTTCTGGATGTCCCATCCCTACAAATGGCCCGTCATCGGCTGGATGTCGGACATCGACCAATACACCTACGCCGACGCGCAACAGTATTACGAGACTCACTACGTGCCGGAGAACTGCACCGCGATCTTCGTGGGCGGTTGCAAGAAGGAAGAAATCCGCGAGCTGGCCCGCCGCTACTTCGGGCGGCTGCCCAAGGCGAAATCAAAGCGCGACCCCATTGTGACGCTGGAGCCCAAGCAGGTCGCCGAAAAGCGCATGGAGGCGGTAATCAACGCCCGGCCCATGATCTTAATTCAATGGCACGCCCCTTCGCAGGCGCACGCGGACGCCCCGGCGCTGGACTTGCTCTTCACGATCCTGTCCGGCCGCGCCGGCCGCCTCCACAAGACGCTCGTGGACGAGAAGAAGCTGGCCTTGAGCGCGGGCGCGTCGTACGGCGGGCGTAAGTACGGGGGGATTCTGTCCGTATTCGTCAACCCCAAGACGGAGGCGTCGTTCGAAGAGGTGGAAAAGGAGCTCGTGGCCGTCGTGGAGCGGATCCGGACCGAGCCGGTGACCGAGGCCGAACTTGTGAAGGCCCGAAACCAGATGACGGCGAACCTGATCCGCGATCTGGACACGAACAGCGGAATCTCGTCGCAGCTCGGTTTTGCGGACGTGCTCCATGACTGGAGGGACGTATTCCGGATGATCCCGGACCTCAACAAGGTGACTCCGGAAGATCTCGTGCGCGTGGCGAAGGAATATTTGACGCCTCAAGGAAGAAACGTGCTGGTCATCCGGCGCCCCGAAGCGGGCGCTTCCAACGAGGGAGGCCGATGATGCTTGCGCGATTCCTCGTCGTCCTGGCGGCGCTGGGCGTCGGGCAGGAGATTCCCTCGCATCCGGACAAGTTGAAGTACAAGTCGTTGGACTGGGAAGTGCCGAAGCCGGAAGCCTATCGATCGGTGCTGAAGAACGGGATGGTCGTCTACGCGAAGGAGGATCGATCGCTTCCGAAGGTCGACCTGACGCTCCTGATCCGCGCGGGCTCATTCTGGGAGCCGCGCGGCAAGGAAGGGCTCGCGTCGATCACGGGCACGGTGATGCGCACGGGCGGCACCGAGCTCCGCTCGCCGGAGGAGCTCGACGAAAAACTGGAGAGCCTGGCGATCGATCTGGACGTGAGCATCGGGGACACCTCCGCGAGCGCGACGCTCTCCGCCTTGACGAAGTACGTGGACGACGGATTGACGCTGCTCGTGGAAGTTCTCTCCCGCCCGTCGTTCCGGCAGGACAAGCTCGATCTGGCCAAAGCGCAAACGGTCCAGTCCATGCAGACGCGCAACGACTCGCCCGCGTCCATCGAATCTCGGGAAGTGAGCCTGCTGCTCTACGGCGATTATCCGGTCAACGCGCATCCGACGAAGGGATCCGTGGATTCGATCGCGCGCGAGGACCTGATCGCGTTTCACCGCCGGTTTTTCCATCCGTCGGCCATGATCCTGGCCGCGGCGGGCGATTTCTCCAAGAAGGAGTTCCTGGAGAAGCTCGAACGCGCGTTCGCCGATTGTCCGACGCCGGCGCCCGAGAAGGCATCCGTGCCGCCGGTCGCGCACGAGCCCGCGCCGGGGGTGTATTGCTTCCAGGACAAGCTTCCCCGGAATCCGCAGGGGCGCGTCACCATCGGCCATCTGGGCATCGACCTTCACCATCCCGACGCGTTCGCGATCCGCGTCATGTCCTACATCTTCGGGGCCGGGGGCTTCGCGTCGCGCCTCATGAAAGTGGTTCGGACGGACGAGGGACTGGCGTACGACGTGCGGTGCGACTACCGTCCGGGCATCGCGCATCGCGGTACCTTCCGGATGGCCTTCCAGAGCCGCAGCGAGTCGTGTCTGTACGCGGCGGCGCTCTGCCTGCGGGAGATGGAGCGCATGCAAAAGGAGGAGGTTTCGGCCGAGGAGCTTCAGGGGGCGATTCAGTTTTACGTGGACGCGTTCCCGGCGCTTTTCTTCTCGACGCCGGCACAGACCGTCTCCACGCTGGCGGGCGCCGAATTCCACAAATACCCCAAGGATTACTATCAGACCTATCGGGAAAACATCTCCGCGGTGACGGCGGCGGACATAAAGCGCGTGGCGCGCGAGCACATGACGCGGGACCGGCTGGTGTTCGTTCTCGTGGGAAACCTTTCCGCCATCAAGGGAGGCGATGGCAAGCACGACGTGAAGATCGAGCAGTTCGGCGCCGTCCAGGACGTCCCGCTGCCTGATCCGATGACGCTCGTCCGCCCGAAATGATTTGTTACAATAAGTTTTGAGAATTAATCGTAACGCAACGCCAGAACCTCGCGCTGTTACAAAATATTTTCAAAACTTATCGTAACAGCTAACGAGCGCTCAGAAGCTGCCGCCCGCCGTCGATGCTGTGGATCGCGCCGGTAATCCACGACGCCTCATCGCTCGCCAGGAAGAGCGCCAGGGCGGCGATCTCTTCCGGCTGTCCGACGCGCCCCAGCGGATGGGTGCCTTTGGAGCGCTCGAGAAACTCCGGGTAGTCCGGCACCGCGCCCTTGACCGTATGGAGCTCGGTCACCACCACGCCGGGGCTGATCGCATTCACCCGCACGCCATGCGGAGCCAGCTCCAACGCCATGCATTGGGTCAGCATGTTCGTGGCCGCCTTGCTCACGCAATACGCCAGGATGTTCGGAAAGGGCCGCAGGCCGCAGACGGAGGAGAGGTTGATGATGGAGGCGCCGCGGTGCTTGATCAGATGCGGGGCCGCGGCGCGCGTCATGTGATAGAGCGACTCCAGGTTGCTGTCGAGGATCCGGCGCCATTCCGCCGGATGACCGTCCAGAATGTTGTCGTTGCCGATGACGCCGGCGGCGTTGACCAGGATTTGGAGTTCGTGGAATCGGCGGATCGTCTCATCCACTGCGCGGGCGCATTCGGAGGGATGCAGCAGGTCGGCGGTCAGGTAGGCGCCCTCCGGGCCCGCGGCCTCCACCAGTCGCTGCTCGCGGCGCCCGACGAACATCACCTTCGCGCCCTCGGACGCGAAGCGCCGGCCGATCGCGCGCCCGATGCCGCTGGAACCGCCCGTCACCAGCGCCGCTTTTCCGGCCAGCTTCGAGGCGGGGCTCATTCGGCGGCCCGAGAGGATTTGGCCGCCGGCCCGGCCTCGGCCGCGTCCAGCCGCTGGTGGATCTTCTGAAGCAACGGCTTCATGCCCCGCGCGACGTTGATCACTTCGAGCTTGAGATCGGCCACAAGTTTCTGGATGTCGGCCGAATCGCGCAGGACGGCGTCGGGCCGGTCGTGAAAGAGGAGGACGTTGATATGCCGCGATTCGATCCAGCGCTGGAGCACGGAAGCCAGATTGTCGGCGGTCCGCTGAAACGCTCCCAGGTGCATCACGATCAGATCGGGCAGGTTCATCTTCAAGGACAGATCGATGTCGCGGGAGGAGGTCGCCGCCACCGTATCCACTTTTCCGGAACGTTCGAGCTCCGTCTTCAGGATGAACGTGGTTTGCTGATTGCGGTCCACGATCATGACGCGATGCTTGGCGACCCGTTCCAGCCGATCCCCCAGGTTTTGCCCCTTCAGGAACACGGCTAGGTCGTCATGGAGCACGAGATAATTCATGTAGTTCTGGTTGAACGAGGCATTCAGCATTCCCGAGTTGATGTACTTCAGGATTTCCGCCTCGGAATAGTCGCTGATCTTGGCCACCTGAGCGACGGTATAGAAGCGACCCGCGTTCATGATGGGAAATATTGTATTCCTCCCCCAGGCCACCGTCCACTGTTCAAAGGCGTCCCTCCCCGATATACTGAAACCTCGATGAGTCCCGCGATCTCCCTCATCCGCACCATGGCGGAGGCCCGCGACGCTCTGGCCGAAGTCCTGGAGCTGCCCGACCGCACGCCGCAGATCATCCTCATCATGGAGAAGATCATGCTCTGCCGCACGGCGGAGACGCGACGGTTCATCACCGACTCCATGGACGGCCTCGTTCACGGCGGTCTGGCCCATATGCGCCAGAAGCGCCGAGAGGCGCTGCTGGGGGCGGAAGCCGGTCCCACCCGGAAGGTGGACACCGAATTGCTGAGACGGCAGCTTCGCGACGCCAAGGAGCAGCGGCACGAGGAAGACGCCCGCAAGGTGGCCGAGCTGGAGAGCGCCGCCGAGGGCCCGGAATTCGAGCCCATCGTCATCGTGCCGTCGGATGACGAACTACAGGATGTCGAGGAGCTCGGCACGCAGCTCGATGCGCTCCGCCTGGCGTCCGTCGCTCTGGAGTTGTTCCCCGATCTGAAAGACGGCTATGAGACGTGGCGGATCGCTCGCGCCATCTATCTGGACGAAGCGGCCGCGCGGGAGGCGATGCTGGGGGGTGCGCGCCTGACGAACGAGGAGCGAGGCGTTCAGGGAGGCGCCGCCGTGGAGGCGTTCCGACGCGTCCTGGATGGCCGCCGGCCCGCCTGGCTCGACGCCGTTCCCAAGATCCGCGCGCTCGTGGACGAACATTTCGCGGCGATCGCGCCCGCCGACGGCGGAGCCACGCCCGATCTGCTCTTCACCATCCTCGTCATGAGCGATCAGCGCGCGGACCAGCTCCTGCGCCTGCTTCAAGAGGGGAACGCTCCCGCGCTGGAGCATCTGGCGTCGCTTCGGACGCGCCTCGACCAGCTCCTGGAGTTCGAAGCGGAAAGAGCGAAGCAGAGTTAAAAGTTCGAAGCAGGTAGTTTGGTGTGACGCCGTGGGACCTTCGAACTCCCCACTTCAAACGTCGAACTTCACGCGGTCTCCGACACCGTCTCTTCGGTCCAATAGTGGAGCGCGTGGAAGAGCCCGAACGTCGCCAGCCCGATCACCAAGGCGAAGATGTAGGAATTCGACAGGAAAGCGAACGCGAAGAGGAAGTGGAGCACGGCCGCCGGCGCGGCCGCGAGCGCCGCGCGGGCCGCCGGCGCCGGGGAAGCGCGCCCCAGCAGGATTCCGGTAACCCCTCCCCAGGCGGATTGCAGGGCGACCGCCGAGACGAAGACGATCCAATAGCTGCGCGCCAGGGCCACGCCGTTGAGCGCGCTCAACGCGTACAGAATCGCTTCTCCCGCGCCGTAGGCCGCGCCGCCGGCGAGACCCATGAGCGCCGTGTCGCGCCATCGGGCGCCGGATCCGCGCCGGACCGCCCACAGGATCGCCGCCGCTTTGACCGCTTCGGCTCCCGCGGCGCCCAGCAACGCCAAGGCGAAGACGCGGGCGCCCGACTCGCCCTCCGCCGGTCGCGAAAAGACGCCGTGCAGAGCGAAAGCCAAAGCGGCGCCCGCGATGCAACAGGCGAGAATCACCGGCGCCGTCGCGCTCGGCCGCGTTCGGGGCGACTTGAACGCCAGGAACGCGAACGAAAGAAACAGTGCCAGCGCCAGGGCGCCGAAGAGCCACGGTGCTTGGGACGTCCGGCTCAGGGACGCTTGGTCCGCGCGCTTCTCGGGAATGGCCCGGATCTTGTCGCGCAACGTGCGCGCTCCGCCGGCCGCTTCTTTCGCTTCTGGATGCGCGTTCAGGGAGCGCTCCACGCGCCGATAGGGATCGTCGGCTTCTCCCTGGCTGGCCAGGAACACGGGAATCAAGGACGCGGCGAATGTCCATCGCAGCGTCCGGCCCAGGATGGTGGAGGACTGGAGCTCTTGCGCCTCCGTTCCCGTGGGAATCGTCACGGCGCGGGTGCACTTGGGACACGTGATGACGCGGCCCCGCATGCGAGGCGGCGCTTTCAGCGTGGTGCCGCACGTGCAGTGAATCCGAACGGATCGATCGGCGCGCGCGGTCTGCCCGCAGCGCGGGCAGCTCGCGGCTTCGCCTTCGGCGTCGAACGAGGCGAGACAGCTTTCGCACGTGAGATTCGGCATCGGATCGCCATCCTTGAGGACGCGTGCGGAGCAAACTATACGGACTGGAGGCGGGCGCGTAAAGCCTAACAGCCCCGGATTTGACGCGACGCCGGTTTATGTTACTCTTCGACCATCCAGAGAGGGCCGCGTAAGATGAATCTCAATGAACGATTCGGAGTCTCTCCGTCGAAGGTGAAGGAGCTTCGCGAGAAACTGAGAAAGTTGAAGATCGATCCGCGGAAGATCCAGGAACAGTTCGTCCGCGGCGGCGGCCCGGGGGGGCAAAAGATCAACAAGTCGGCCAATGCCGTGGTCTTGCGCTATGACGAGTTCCTCGTGCGCTGCCAGCGCGATCGGCGCCGAACCGTGAACCGTTTCCTGGCGCTGAGGGAACTGGTCGAGAAAGTCGAAATGAAGCGGTCGCCGGAGACGTCGGGTCGGCGCGCCGACGGCCTGCGCCGCCAGGCGGCCACGGCCCGCGCCGGACGCCGGGCCCGAGCCCACCATCGGAAGATTCGGCAAATGGGCGAGGAGGAGTGATGGCTTCCCAGGACGATCCTTCGGCGAGGCGACCGGCGCCGAAGCCGGGGCCTCGGGAAACCGGCCCCTCCGCATCCCGCGGCGTTCCGCCTCCTTCGCGACCTTCGCCGCGCGTACCGCCGAGACATCCGCCCAAACCGCCTCGCCCAAGCCCGCGGCCGCGAACCTCCGGACGGAGGTCGAAGGCGTTGCTGTTCCTCGGCGCCGCCGGCTCGCTGGCGGCCGTCGCGACGGCGTTGCTGCTTTTGATCCCGTCGAGTTCGCCCCCGCGGCCCGAACCCGTCGCCGCCGCGCCTCCCCAGGAACCGGCGCCGCCCCTTCCGCCGCCTCCTCCTGTGGAGCCGCCGCCCCCGGCGCCTCCCGTTCCCGAAGAATCTCCGCCGGTCGAGCCGGCCGAACCGACGGCACCAGATGAACCGGCTCCGAAAGATGAAGAGCGGCGCCGGCGACTGGAAGAGATGCGCGAGAGCGCGAAATCGACGCTGGAGGAGGTCCGCGCGGCGGTCGCCGACGACATCGAGGAGGAAAAGAAAGCGGAGGAGGAATTCGCCCGGCGGTTCGCCGGCCATCGCCAGGACGTTCGGCTCGTGTCAGGCGTGCGGCACGCGCAGGCGAAGATCAAGAAGTTCTCCTTCGACGATCTGCACCTCGAGGTTTCCGGGGAACCGACCGTGATCGAGCTTCCCTGGTCGCTGATCTCGCCGGAGACGACCCGCGACGTGGCGAAACGGGTGTACCGGAACGATACCGCGCAGGATTCCTACGATCTGGGCCGCTTCTTCGTGGCGCGGCGCATGTGGCGCGACGCGAGCGACGCGTTCGTGAAAGCCAAGAGTCTCGACGAAGAATACGAGTACAAGATCTCGCCCATCGAGGAGACGTTGGATGCGCTGGTGGCCGGACGCGGCTTCTTCAAGGGAACCGTACGGCCCGTTCCGCCGAACGGCTTGCGGCTGACCTACGATCTGCGCGACCCCGCGCAGAGCGCCGATTTCCGCGGCGGCGACGGATTGAAGATCGCTTCCGGAACGATGACGATGACCGCGCCGAAGCCGGTCTTCTGGACGTTGACCGACGGCCAGGCACCCGTCGAATTCGTCGACGAAATCGACCTGGAGTTTCACGCGCGGACCGACAGCGCGCTGGTCCTGGCGTTTCACGGGGGCGCGGAAACCGGCTATGTGCTCGAGCTGGGAACGCGCGGCATCCTATGGCGCCGCGGCGCGCCGGAAGGCGAGCCGGAGGAGGTGGCGAAGAACGAGAAGGCCGTCCTCGGGAAAACCGAGCGGAACGTCCGCGTGCTCGTCCGCGGGCGATCCCTGCGGGTCTTCCTGGACGGGCGCGAAGCGCTGTCGGCCACGGACGGCGCCTCGGCGGGCCAGGGCGTCCGCGGCCCCCTCGCGTTCGGCCTGCCGAGGGGTTCCGCCGCGATCGTGGGGCCGCTGGCGATCACGGGCCAGCTCGATCCGGGAGACCTCCAGAAGCGCATCGGAACGGTGGAGATGCTCGTGCGGCGCGCGGTGAATCCCGAATTGGAAGAGATCGAGCGCCTCAATCAGGCGGAGCTGGCACGGCGGATCCTGGGAGCCACGGAAGGGCTGAGATTGAGCGCCGATTTCTTCTTCACCATCCAGGAGCTCAGCATTCAGGAACTGGCCGACTACGACCGCCTGAAGCTGGCGCTGGCGGAGCATCTGGCTCAGGGCTCCACTGGACGGATGGACGGCAAGCTCGACGAGCCCCTGGACAAGCTCGCGGCGGATCATCCGAACTTTCCGAACGCCTTCTATTTGCGCGGGCGGTTCCGGCTGGCTCAAGGCGACGTGCACGGAGCGCGCGCGGATCTGGAGCGCGCGATCGAGCTTTTCCCTGAGTTCCATGAAGCGCACGGAGCGCTCGCGCGGGCGTGGGAAGCGTCCTGGGAGTTCGAGAAGGCTCAAGCCTGCGCCGGCCGGGCGATCGAGCTGCGCCCGGATTACGCGGACGCGTATCTCGTGCGCGGCGAGATGCGTTTCGCCGCCGACAAGTCGCAGTGGGAACAAGCCGACCTGGATTTGCGCCTGGCGGGCAAGCTGGACGCCGACGGGGCGGAGGTGATCCGACTGCGGCGATGGATCAAGGTCCAGCGCAAAGGACCGCGCGATCTCGGATGCATCCATGAGATGGAGTCGCCGCACTACCGGATCGTGACGGACATCAGCGCGGAGCGCGCGGCCTGGTACGCGCGGCGGCTGGAGATCGTCCGCGCCTGGTTCGAAGAGCGCTTCGGGCCCTGGACCGCTCCCGATCCGCGGCCGAAGCCGCGCATCGCCATCTTCAACACGCGCGAAGCGTTCTACACGTACAGCGAACTGTCCTTCGCGCATCGACAGGAGCACGCGCTGGGATTCTTCGCCCCCCAGAACAACGAGCTGGTGCTGTTCGAGGATCTGGACCTGATGCGGACGCAGGAGACGCTGTATCACGAAGCGTTCCACCACTTCGCCTCCGCGCTGTTGAAAGCGCCGCCGTACTGGTGGAACGAAGGCATGGCGGAATACATGAGCGGGGTCCGGATCGAGAACGGCCGCATCGTGGAAAAGGCGCGCGCCCTGGCCGACCGCCTTCCCGCCCTGCACTTCGGCCTGAGCGCGCCGCCGGAGAGCGGCCTGACGCCCTCCTTCGAGGAAATCATGAATCAGCCGCCTCGGGAATTTTACAGCGGCTGGATCGGCGTCAAATACGCGCAGGCGTGGTCGATGATCCATTTCTTCTATGAATACAAGAACGGCGCGCATCGGTCCCTGATCGAGGCGTACTTTGCCGAATTGGTCGCCGGAAAGACGCCTCGCCAGGCCTACGACCATGTGTTCCGGGAAAAGGCCGGCGAGCTCGAACGGGAATGGAAGGAATACGCGAAGGGGCTGAAGCCTCCGGCGACACCATGAAGTCCACCGCGTAAAATCGAATGGGGAGCGAGACGGGGAAGGAGGCCAGCGTGCGGCGCTCTTTCCGCGCCAATCTGTCGAGCTTGCGAACCCGCCTGATCCTGCTGGTTCTCATCGCCGTCATACCCGCATTTCTCTGGATCCTGATCTCCGCAGCCGGGGTGCGGCGGGAGGAGATCCGCGACGCCGAGCGGCGCGCGATGCGGGTGGCGGTTCTGGCGGCGGAGGAACATCAGATCTGCGTCGAAGGCGCGCGGCAGCTTCTCCAGACCATCGCCCGGACCAACGTCGTGAGACGCGGAGACCCCGACGCGTGCGCCGCGTTTCTGGCGACCTTGCTGAAGCAGGCGGCGCTCGGCAAGCGCGGCGAGGTGTTCGAAAACATCGGGGTGGTGGACGCCGAGGGCGGCCTGCGGGCCAGCGCGGCCCCGCTGGAGCCGGCCGCCCATCCCCAGACCGCGGATCAATCGTGGTTCCAGCGAGTTCTGAGAACGAAGGATTTCGTCGTCGGCGAATGCCGGCGGCTCCTGCGCCCGGAACGGCGCATCCTCCCGGCCGCGTATCCGATCCACGAAGAAAGCGGCGACGTGGTGGGGGTCGCGTTCGTGTTGTTGAATCTCGGCAAGCTCGACGCGCTGGTCGCGCGGGCGCAGCTTTCCGCGGAATCCGTGATTCTCGTGGTCGATGCGCAGGGACTGGTGGTGGCGCGCCATCCCGAGTCGGCGCAGTTTCCGGGGAGGATTCGGCCGGCCGAATGGGACGCGGGCGCGTTCCGGGCGCGGGATCCGGACGGCACGGCCCGGCGATACGGAACGCATCCGGTGTGGGCGGCTCCCGGCGCTCCGGCCGCGTTCATCCTCGTGGGAATTCCGGAAGCCGAGATCGCCCTGAACGCCGACGCAGGTTTGTGGCGGAACCTGGCGGGGCTGGCGGTCGCGACGTTTCTGGCGATGGCGGGGGCGTGGGGGTTCAGCAACGTGTTCATCCTGCGCCGGGTGAGGACGCTGGTGAACGTGACGCGGCGGCTGACCGCCGGCGATCTGTCGGCGCGCACCGGCGTGGCGGGCGAAGGAGGCGAACTGGAGCAGCTCTCGCGCGCCTTCGATCAGATGGCGGAATCCTTGGAGCTGCGCGAGAAGGCGCTGAAGTCGAGCGAACATCGACTGGCCCGTCAGAACCGGGTGCTGGCGGACCTGATGGCCGGCGGCCTCCTGGAAGGACAGGATCTGGCCGCGACGTTTCGTCGCGTCACCGAGGCGGTCGCCGACACGATGGAGGTGGAACGGGTCGGCGTATGGTTGTACGCGCCGGAACGCGACCGGATCCGCGGCGTCGATCTGTACGAACGCGGTCAGAATCGCCATTCGAGCGGAAAGGAACTCTGGGCGGCGGACTATCCCGCGTACTTCCACGAACTGGAGACGGCCCGCGTGATCGCGGCCCACGACGCGCGCACCGATCCGAGAACCCGGGAACTCACGCCGAACTATCTGGTCCCTTCGGACATCGCCTCGATGCTGGCCGTTCCCTTGCGCAAGGGCGGCCGGATGATGGGCGTCCTGTGTCAGGAGCACGTCGGCTCCATCCGCCGGTGGGAGTCCGAGGAGCAGGCGTTCGTCGGGTCCATGGCGGACCAGATCGCGCTGGCGATGGAAGCCAGCGAGCGCCGCCGGACGGAGGAGGAGCTCCGCCGGAGCGAGGAGAATTACCGGCTCCTGATCGCGAACATGCCGGACGTGCTGTGGACCGCCGACGAGCAGGGAAGGATCGTCTTCATCAGCCCCAACGTGGAGCGCATCCTGGGATTCGCTCCCGAGGAGATCTACGCGCGCGGCGATCTGCTTCGATTCGGCCGGGTCCATCCGGAGGATGTTCAGCGGGCCAAAGAAGCGTACCTCGCCCTGTTCGCGGGATCGGGCCGGTACGATGTTGAATATCGGGTCCAGCGCGGGGATCGCAAGTGGGTTTGGCTTCAGGATCGCGCGGTGGCCACGTTCGAAAAGGAAGGGGCCCTGTACGCCTCCGGCCTTTTTTCCGACGTGACGGAAAAGAGACAGCTTGAAGACCAGTTTCGCCAATCGCAGAAGATGGAAGCCGTGGGACGGCTGGCGGGCGGCGTGGCGCACGACTTCAACAATATCCTCACGGTCATCAACGGATACAGCGAGATCCTCCTGACCCGCATTCCGGCCGATGACCCGCTGCGCGCGCCGGTGGATCAGATCCGCCACGCCGGCCATCGCGCGGCCTTGCTGACCCGGCAGCTTCTCTCCCTGAGCCGCAAACACGTGGTTCAGCCGGAGCTCATCGATCTCAACGCCGTCGTCGCCCAGTCGGAGGGAATGTTCCGCCGCCTGATCGGGGAGGACATCCGCTTGGAAACCAAACTGAGCGAGGGTTTGGGGATGGCGACGGCCGATCCGGGGCTGATCGAACAGATCCTGCTCAATCTGGTCGTGAACTCCCGCGACGCGATGCCCGACGGCGGAACCATCGTCATCGAGACGGCGAATCGGGAACTCGACGAAGCCTATGCCCGCATGAAAGTCGACGTCCGGCCGGGCCCCTACGTCATGCTGTCCGTGAACGACACGGGCCATGGCATGGATGCGGAAGTTCAGGCACATCTGTTCGAACCGTTCTTCACGACCAAGGAAAAGGGGAAGGGGACCGGCTTGGGGCTTCTGACGGTGTACGGCATCGTCAACCAATGCGGCGGCCATATTTCGGTCGCCAGCGAAGTGGGCAAGGGGACGACGTTCAGGATCTATCTTCCGAAGACGGGAGAGGCCGCTCCGAAGAAGGAGGCGCCGCGCCGCCGTACCGCCTCGCCGCGCGGATCCGAAACGATCCTCCTGGCGGAAGACGAGGAAACGGTCCGCGCCCTGGCCGGGGACATCCTGCGGGCGAACGGCTATCGGGTGCTGGAGGCGTCGGACGGCGTCGAGGCGTTGCGGGTGTTCGAGCAGGAGCGCGAAAAGGTCCGGCTCATGGTGACGGACGTGGTGATGCCGCGAATGAGCGGGCCGGAACTGGCGCGTCAGGCCGAAAAGATTCGCCCGGACGTTCGGGTTCTCTTCATGTCCGGGTATACGGGTCGCGCCATGGAGGACGAAAATCTGGTCGGGCGCGGAAAGGATTTCTTGCAGAAACCGTTCACCGCGAGCGCGTTCCTGGACAAGGTGCGCGAGCTCCTCGACGGGGGGACGAGCGCGGCGTGAAGCGGCCCCGCCCCTTGTGAGGCTGCACGCTTCGATCGAGTTCCCATCCTGAGCGAAGGGTGAGACTCCTCGAGCGGATCCAGTTCGACAATGGGCGGGGCGAGCGTGACAGGCCGGGAACCGGCGGGTAGAATTTCATTTCAACCAACGATCGGAGGACCGGATGAAATGTGCAGTGCTGGGAGTGTCGGCGTGGATGCTGCTGGCGGCCCGGCAGGATTCGCCCAAGCCGGAGACGTTTGTCGTCAAGAGGGATACCTTGACGGTCGAACTCGAATTGGATGGGACGCTGGAGCCGGCCGAGCGGCACGTGGTTCCGATCCGGTTCGATGCGTATTCGGGCGACCTGCGCATCGCGTCCATCGTCCCGCACGGCGCTCGCGTGAGGAAAGCAGATCCGCTGGTTCAATTCGTCTCGGCAAAATGGAATGTAGCGCTGGCGGCGGCGGAGGCGGAGCGGGCGGCGTCGGCGGCGGCGCTCGAACGGTGCGTGGAGGAGCTGCGGTTGGGTGAAATCGGCGACGCCCTCGCGCTGCAACGACTGGAACATGATGCCTCGCTCGCCGAAGAGCGGCTGAGGTATTACAAGGCCGAGGAGATCGCGTTGAGGCTTCGCGACGTCGAGATGAGCGTGGCGCGCTGGGAGGATCGGGCGGCCGATCAGAAGGACGAGTTGGAGCAGCTCGAGAAAATGTACAAGTCCGAGGAGCTGACCAGCGCCACGGCCGAGATCGTGCTGAAACGGGCGCGCCGGGACCTCGAACGCACCAAGACTCAGCTCGAGACGGCGCGGCTTCGCGCGGAGCGGACGAAGGCGCATGAAATTCCCATGGAGGAGGAGCGGCTCCGCCTGGAGGCGCGGCAGGCGGCCCATCGGTTGGAGGAGCACCGGAGGTCGGCTCCGGTGAAGAAGAAGGAGCGCGAGGCGGCGGCGGCGCGCGCGCGGGTCGCCGCGGAAAAGCACGAGGAGACGCTGGCGAAACTCCGCAAGGACGAGGCGGCGATGCTGGTGCCCTCGCCGGCGGATGGGACGGCCTATTACGGTCGGTTCGAAAACGGGGCGTGGGTGGACGTCGAGGAGACGCGGCGACTGTTGCGGCCGGGCGAGCGGGTGCAGGCGTCGCAAGTCCAGATCACGATCGTCCCGGGCATGCTCTGCGTGCGGACGGCGTTGCCGGAAGCGAACGTCGGCGACATCATGGCGGGGTTGCCGGCGACCGTCATGCTCGTGGCTTTCCCGGATCTCCGCGTGGCCGGAAAGACGAATGATCCCGAGCTGGTCGGCGGGCGAAAAGGCGATGCCTTCGATCTGAGGATCGACCTGGAATCGACGGAGTCGCGTTTGGTGCCCGGGCTTCGGGCGCGGGTGAAGATCTTCGTTCAGGAATTGAAGGATGTGCTGGTCGTGCCGCTGGGCGCGATCACGGAGAAGAGTGGGAAGACGGTCGTGAAGGTGTTGGAAGGAGGGGAAGGACTCGTTCGCGAGGTCGCCAAGGGGCGGTCGAACGGCAAGATGGTGGAAATCAAATCCGGCCTGAAGGAAGGCGAAGAGGTCGTGGTGGGAGGCATGAAGCCCTGATGCGGCGCTGGATGGCGTGCGTTCTGGCCTGCGGTGCCGCGTGTTCCGCTCCGGCGCCGGCGGGGAATCTCCAGGATGAGAAAGTGCGGGCTCGGGACATCCAGGACGCGATTCGCGACGGGGTGGCGTATCTTCAGGGCGCGCAGAACCGGGATGGGTCGTGGGGATCGGCGCGAGGGACGACGGGGTTCGATGTCTGGGCGTCGGTTCCGGGAGCGCATGAGGCGTTTCGGATGGGGACGACGGCGCTGGCCGTGATGGCGCTGATGGAGGCGAAGGGAGACGCCGAGGCGATCCGCCGGGGCGAGGAGTACCTTTTGCGGGAACCTCCCCCGCGGCGCGCGAACTCCATGGAGCTTTACAACGTTTGGGCGCATGGGTACGCGATCCAGGCGTTGGCGCTGTCGTATCAGCGGGAGCGACAATCGTTGCGTCGGGCGCGGATTCGCACCGCGGTGGGACAGCATCTGGAGGCGCTGGCGCGGCATGAAACCGCTTATGGGGGGTGGAATTACTACGACTTCGAAGTGGGCGCGCGGCGGCCGGCGTCGTCGCCGACGAGTTTCGGGACGGCGGCGGTGCTGGTCGCGCTTCTGGACGCGCGCCGGGCCGGATTGGAGATTTCCGCGAGCATGGCGCGGCGGGCGGCGAAGGCGGTGATGGGGTGTCGCAAGCCGGACGGGAGTTATCTGTACGACTTGGGATTCCGGTACTGGCCGCACCACTTGGCGAATTGCGACAAGGGAAGCCTGGGCCGGACGCAGGCCTGCAATGTGGCCTTGTACGTATGGGGCGAGCAGGTGGAGAAGGGGGACCTGATCGAGGGAATGGACCGGTTGCTGGCGGAGCACCGCTTCCTGGAGTTGGGGCGAAAGCGCCCGTACCCGCACGAGGCGTGGTATTTCACGAGCGGATATTATTATTATTTCGGTCATTACTATGCGGCGCGGGCGCTGGAGCTTTTGGACCCCGAGGATCGGCGGGAGCGGCGGAGCCGGCTGGAGGCGGCCGTGTTGCCGTTTCAGGAGGCGGACGGTTCGTGGTGGGACTACGCGATGTATTCCTACCACCGCCCGTACGGGGCGGCCTTCGCGGTGATGACGTTGTTGCGCTGTTTGGACGGGCCGTACCGCTCGGCGGCGCGGTGAGGCGAAGTCGGGGGGCGGGGGGCGGCGGGCGGCTTGACCGCGGGAGAGCGCGCCCGTATAATCCGCCGCTCTCAATCGGTGGAAGCATGGTCCCGCATCAGGTGCGGGATTCATAGGTCGCGGGGTGGAGCAGCCTGGTAGCTCGTCGGGCTCATAACCCGGAGGTCGCAGGT